>JBEKLD010000158.1:0-6819 GCA_050010375.1 Vulcanimicrobiaceae bacterium | reverse complement strand
GCCGCCCAGAGATCCCAGTCGGTCGGGAAGGTCGGGCTACTCTTCGCGAACAGCGCGCTGCTGTCGGCGGCCGAGAGGAGCGGAGCGGGAGCGCCGGACCAGCTCTTGACGGTGGCATCGCACGAATACACAGCCCAGAGCCAATCCGTGAACTGTTCGGCCGAGGCGGAGAAGCAGCCGGCGCCCGAAGCATTCCCGGTATAGTTGCAGGCTTCGACGCCCGGCCCGAAGGTGGGCGACGTGTTGTAGTACAGTGGCTGCGGTGCGGGACCCGGGCCCGGCGTCATCGTCGAGAAGCGCGGGTCGCAGAACAACCGTTGGACCACGTACGCGCCGTACTCCGTGCCGGTGCACTCGGCGATGACCGCCCCGACCACCGTGTAGTTGTTGTTGTTGTACTGGAACGCCAGGCCCGGGTTGGGGCTCGGCGTGTCCATCAGGATGCCGAGCACGTAGGGCCAGACGTGGAACGTGCAGGTGCCGCCCGCGGGCTGCGTGCCGTTGGCGGCCGGGATCGCCGTCAGGATGTTCTGGCTCAAGCCGTCCATGTGCAGCGTCGTCGTTTGGTTGACCAGCTGCGCGAGGGTGAACGTCGGCGCACCCACGCCGTACGGCGCGTTGAGCCCGGGCTTCGCCGGCGGGAACGGATATGGCAGCGACGGCGCGAGTTGTGCGTAGGTGGCTTGCAGCCGCTGCGAGATGAGCGCCATGAATGGGGTGCTCATCGAGGGGACCGGGACGCCGGCCTGAATCTGGCTCAGAAACCCCAGGTACCCCGGCACGGCGATCGTCGCTGCCTCGTACTGTGAGGGGATCGAAACGATGCTGGCTCCGCTGGCCATGCGCGCGATCGCCTGGGTGACGTCGGTCGGCACGAGCGATCCGAGCTGCGCCGACCCGAAGCCTTGCGCGAGCGTCCGGTTCGCAAAGAGCGGCAGGGCCCACGCCGGTATCTGGATCGGGATCAACGCCGGCTTCGGCGGCGGCTTTACTCCTGGCGGAGGCGTTTGCGGATCGCTGGGCCCCGGGCTGACCTCGATGACCACCCACGAATTGGGGGCGGCGATCGGGTTCTTCCCCGCTGCTTGGACGGCGGCCGCGAGCACCGTCCAGTCCTCGATCATCGCGAGCAGCGCGGCGTGGCAGATCACCTTCGAGCAGCTGGCGAGATGGAGGATGGTGTTGTGCGACATCGCGAGCGTCGGGTCGATGGCGAAGCCGTTCGACGCGTCGGCATACACCGCGCCGTCGAGGCGAGCCACGAAACTATACCCCATGTACGTCCCGGTCGCGTCGATGGCCGACTTCGCGGACGTTGAGGGATTCTGAGCGATTCGTTGCATCGTTTTCCTTTCGTCATTCAGCCGACGGCGGCACCGCCGAGCAGCGCATCGTAGGCGGCACGCAAGGTCGCGGCCGCGACGGCTAATCCGAGTTGCTCTTCGGGGTTGCGCGAGACGACCAGCCGCTCGCGGATCCCCTCGCGGCCGACCGTGCACGGCAGGCTCAGCACGACGTTGCCGACGCCGTACGCGCGCGGGGCAGGGGTGCAGACCAGGTGAACGCCGCCGTCGTCATGGACGATGCTGGCGACCAGCGAGGCGACGTCGGCGACCGGGATCTGCAGCGGGTGTGCCGCCAGTGCGGTGCGACCGAACTGCGCCGCCTCGGCGACCACCGGCGGGATGCCTAAGATGCGCGCCGGGTGACGCGTCGAGAGGTCGATCGCGAGCCGGGTCGTCAGCGCGACCGGCGGGGAGGCGATCAGCACGATCGCCTCGGGGACGGCTTCGTCGAGCCGGCGCACGACCCACGCGACCGACGGCGTATTGCGCGCCGCGGCGGTCAGCAAGTTCTCTTCGTTCGGCGGGGACGAGCCGGTCGCGACGATCACCAGGTCGGCGGCGGCGCGCGCCGCGTCGGACGGCTCGACCGTCGTCACGCGAACCGGGAGGTCGTGCAGGGCGTCGGCCAACGTGGCGGCGGTGTGGCCGCTGCCGACGATCGTGACCCGGGGCTTGTGGATGTAGTTCATCGCCCCCCTACGGTCGCACCACCCGCTGTCCGCGCGCTTACGAACGCGCTTACGACCCCGCACTGGTGGCAGAGACGTGGCCTGCGGGCCGCGAAGACGGGCTGTTCCATGCTCAGCCTCAGCGCCCCCGAGACCCCCATCGACGACGTCCTCGCCGGGGGTGCAAGCTCGCCGGTGCGCGCCGGCCGGCGCGTCGGCGGCGCGCCGTTCGTCTGCGCCCACGCCGAGGGCCCGTATGCTTACGACCGCGACGGGCGCCGCTACGTCGACTACGTCATGGCCTACGGCCCGCTGCTGTTCGGCCACACGCCGCCGTTCGTGCGCGACCTCGACCGGCTCGCCGCGCGCGGCGTCGTGCACGGCTCGACCTCCCCCGAGGAGCTGGAGCTGGCGGCGCGCATTCGCGCGCACCTGCCGTCGCTGGAAAAGCTGCGCTTCGCGACGACCGGGAGCGAGGCGGTGCAAGGCGCCGTCCGGCTCGCGCGCGCGTTCACCGGCCGCGACGCGATCCTCAAGTTCTCCGGCAACTATCACGGCCACTTCGACCTCGCGCTCCAAGACGCCGGCGCGTCGGCCGAGACGCCGTCCGCCGCGCGCTCGGGGATCCCGGCCGCCGTCGTCGGCGACCTCGCCGTCGCGCGCTACAACGACTTGGCCGACGTCGACCGGCAGCTCGCGCGCGTCGGCGACCGGCTCGCGGCGATCCTGGTCGAGCCGATCTGCGGCAACATGGGGCTGGTCGAAACGGCGCCGGGCTTTCTGGAAGGGCTGCGGGCGCGCGCGGATCGCTCCGGCGCGTTGCTGATCTTCGACGAGATCATCACCTGGCTGCGTCTGGGCCTCGACGGCGCGCAGGGCCGCGTCGGCGTGCGGCCCGACCTCACGACCGTCGGGAAGATCCTCGGCGGCGGTTTCCCGCTCGCCGCGTTCGGCGGCCGAGCCGACGTCATGGCGCTGCTCGCGCCGGATGGCCCGTGCTTCACCGGCGGGACGCACGCGGGGATGCCGTTCGCGGTCGCGATGGGGCTGCGCGTGCTCGACCATCTCGAGTCGCAGCCGGCGCTCTACACCGAGATGGATCGCCGTGCCCGCACGCTCGCCGAGGGGTTGCGGGCGACGCTGCACGACCTCGACCTCGGCTACGCCGTCGTCCAACTCGAGTCGATCGTCGACTTCAAGTTCCGTCCCGGTCCGCCGACCCGCTCGTATGACGACCAGGCCCGCGACGACCAGCGCGCCTACGCTGCCTTCTACTGGCAGATGCGCGAGCGCGGCATCCTGCTCCCACCCTCGCATAACGAGGTGATGTTCCTCTCCACCGCCCACGGCGACGACGACGTCGCGGAGACGCTCGCCGCCGCCGACGCGAGCCTGCGCGCGCTGCGCGCGGAAGGGATCGTCTAATGGAAACGCCGGTCGGCTGGACGAACGACGGGAAAGCGTTGGTCAAGGTCTTCGACCGCAAGGACTTCGACGGCAGCATCGCCTTCGTCAACGCCGTCGCCAAGATCGCCAACGCGCAGAATCACCACCCCGACATCGCGCTGGCGTGGAACGAGGTGACGATCCGCACCTGGTCCCACGACGTCAACGCGATCACCGACCGCGACGTCAAGCTCGCCAAAGCGATCGACGCGCTGTGATCGCTGCCGCTACGCGCTCTTGCGTTGGTGGAGCCAGACTTGATTTCCGTCGGGATCGCTCACCACGGAGATGCGGCACTTCCCCAAGTCGTGGGGCTCGCTGACCTCGAAGCCCTTCGCCACGAGCGCCTCGCGGAAGGCGGAAAGATCGGCGATCTCCAGCGCCAACGATTGCGCGGTCCCGGCTTTGCCGACCTGTTCGAAGTTCCCGATGCCGAAGGTCGCCCCGTCGACGTCGAACTCGACCCAATAGGGCAGGTTCAGTTCGCCGACCGTAAGCCCCAACGCGTCTCGGTAGAACGCGAGTGCGCTGGGGACGTCGGTGACGGGATACATCGTGAAGGCGACGGTCTTGACAGCCATGAACGCTCCTGCGGGCGGCGTGATGCGACGATGCGCTCGGGGTTAGCGAACCGGGGTTGGAAACCCCGCCGGGGAGCGGTGGCCGGCGGCGTCGACGCTGCAGACGCCGAACTGCCAGTTGTCCTTCGAGAACGGGAGCGTGACGTGGGTGACGTCGCCGACGTCTTGGACCGAGGTCCAGGTCGGCTCGGCGCTCGCGCGGCGCACGACCGCGTAGCGGACGGCGCCGGGGACGGCGGTCCAGGCCAGCGTCGTGTCGTTGCTGAGGCTCTTCACGTCGACGGTGACGACCGGCGTCGCGGGGGCCAGCGCGAGCGTCGTCAGCGCCGCGAGGTTGTAGCGTGTGACCTTGGCGAGATAGTCGAAGTCGACGAACTGCAGCAGGTCGCCGTACTGCACGCCGTTTTCGACCCGCACATCCTGGTGCTGGTGGGCGAACGTCTCGCGCGGCTCGGTGAAGCGCAACGCGGCGAAGCCGGCGGCGTTGAACGACTCGTGGTCGCCGCCGCGCAGGAATCGGTCGGCCCGGAAGATCAGGCGGCCGTGCATCCCGATGGGGTACGCGTCGCTCGTCGCCTGCACGAAGCGGGCCAGCTCGCGCGAGGGCGAGTCGTTCTCGGAGCCGACCGCGTTGAGCCGGGCGACGTTCGCCCCCGTCGGGATCGCCTCGGAGAAGATGCGGATCTCGTCGTCGCGGCGCACGCCGTCGTCGCCGACCGAGGCGCCGATGATGTCGTTGTTGAGATCGCCTTCGACCGGCACGCCGGCGTCGTGCAACGTCTGGGCGAAGTGTGCGCTTCCGAGCAGTCCCTGCTCCTCGCCGTCGAAGCAAGCGAAGATCACCGTCGCGTGCAGTGGGATCGGCGCGAGCAGCCGCGCGGCCTCGAGCACCGCCGAGACGGCGGAGCCGTTGTCGTCGGCGCCGGGGGCGTCCTTGATCGCGTCCTCGACGTCGGTGACCCGCGAGTCGAGGTGGCTCGACATCACGACGACGCGCCCGGTCGGATCGTCGCCGCGCAGCGTCGCGATCACCGACGAGAGGACGATCGGGCGCGGCGCGCGCTTGGCCGGATCGGTTGGTTGCAGGTACTCGTCGTAGCGGACCGTGAGTCGGCCGCCGCTCGTCTGTGCGATCTCGCGGAACCGCGCCGCGACCCAGTCGCGCGCTGCGAAGATGCCGCGGCCGCCGGTCTCGTGCTCGGAGAGCGTGCTCCGCGTCCCGAAGGCGACCAGCCGGGTGTCGGTCGCGCGCAGGCGTGCCGGTGAGACCTGGGCCAGCAGGGCCGCGATCGCGGGGTCGACCGGCGGCGCGAGGTCGTCGGCGTGCACGGGGACGGTCGCGCCGAGCGCGGCTAAGGTCGCGAGCGCAAGGAAGCGGGCGAGCTGCATGAGCCCGCCTACCGCGGCGCGCGGGGCCGCCCCTGCGAAGACGCCCGGGTCAGCTCGCCCAGGCGCCCTGATTCGGCCGCGGCTGCAGCGAGCGGCCGAGGACGATGGTCGTGCCGTGGCCGGGCGTGCTGCGCACCGAGAAGCGGTCGCTGCAGCGGCGCATGATCAACAGGCCGCGGCCCCGTTCGGCGTACTCCTCGGGGAGGGCGATCGGTCGCGAGGCGCGGTCGTGCGGGAAGCCGACCCCATGGTCGACGATAGTCGCCCGCAACTGGGTCCCGCCGACCAGGGAGCACGACAGCTCGATCGGCTCGCTGCTGGCGCCATGCTCGACCGCGTTCGCGAACGCTTCGAAGACGGCGGTGATGAACGCGATCGCGTCGGCCTCCGGCGCGGCGCACGCTTGCGTGAACGCGGCGACCTGCTCGCGCACCGAGCGCCCCAGGCGCGGGTCCGCCGGGATGCGCAGCCGGAGCGCAGCCGACTCCGGGCGGCGGCCGTTCACCTGTTTATCGATCCTTCCCGCAGCGGCGTGGCGCGTCATTCACCCGCATATACCCGTCGGCGGAGGGGCCAAGACGCGGGTGCGACGCAACCGTACGTTGTACGAAGCGAGGCGATGGCTACTCTGAGCAAACCGACCGCCGACGAAGTCAAGACCCTGGCTGCGGAGGCGAAGACCGCCAAAGCGCGGATCTCGACCGCCAAAGGCGACATCGTCTTCGCGTTCTATCCCGACCTCGCACCGCTCCACGCGGCCGCGTTCATCAAGCTGGCGCGCGCCGGATTCTACGACGGCACGACGTTTCACCGGGTCGAGCCCGGCTTCGTGATCCAAGGCGGCGACCCCGATGGGACGGGGATGGGCGGGCCCGGCTACAACCTGGAGGCCGAGTTCAGCGAACAACCGCACCTGCAGGGGACCGTCGCGATGGCGCGCTCGCAGAACCCCAACTCGGCCGGTAGCCAGTTCTACATCTGCTTGGATGACGCGCCGTTCCTCAACCGCCAGTACACGGTCTTCGGCCAGGTCGTCGAAGGCCAGACCGTCGTCAACGCCATTCGCGTCGGTGACGTGATGGACAAGGTCACCATCGAAGCCGCCTGACGCGCAACCATCGCTGCCGTACGGCAGATTGGAGCCACGATGGACACGACAACCGTCTCCCACTTCCAAGCCCGGCTCGGGACGCCGTCGGACCTGGCCGAGTCCGGCCGCATCGAGATCGGCATCGCGCTCACGCCGCTGGTGGCCGACCTCATCGCGCTCTACCTGAAGACGAAGAACTACCACTGGCACGTCTCGGGGAGCCACTACAAGGAGTACCACGAGCTGCTCGACGAGCAGGCGGTCCAGATCTTCGCCTACATCGACCAGCTCGCGGAGCG
>JBEKLD010000157.1:0-6858 GCA_050010375.1 Vulcanimicrobiaceae bacterium | reverse complement strand
GGTGGAGGCGCGACCTGCAACGGCGCGCCGATCCGCGTCTCGCCGATCGCGCGCGTCGGTGACGCGCTGGTCTGCACCGGTTTCAACCCGGCCCGGTACGCGCGCAACGGGCGGCACTTCGCCGCCCTCTCCGACCGCGCTCAAGCCGTCCGCCGCGACGGCAGCGCGGCGCTCGACCTGGCCTTCGTCGCCGCCGGGATCTACGACGCGTTCTGGGAATTCGACCTCGCCCCGTGGGACGTCGCCGCCGGCTGGCTCCTGATCGAAGAGGCCGGCGGCCGAGTCGGCGCGCTGGCGGGTGGCCCGCTCGACCTCGACGACGGCTCGATCCTGGCCTCCAACGGCGCGGTCCACGAGGAGTTAGCCGGGCTGCTCCAAGCCGTCTCGGAGCGGGAGGAGGCAAGCTAGCGGCCGCGAACCCGCTCAGCCCAGCCGGAGGGGAGGTTCAGGATGAGGTCCGTTCAGGCGGGGCCCTTTCCGTTCGTCGCGGCGCTGGTGCCATGCGCGTTGGTCGCCTGCTCGGGGATCGCTTCCCCGCCCCTCTACCCGACGACGTCCTCGGCGCTAGCGAGCTCGTCCCGCGCCGAGCTGCAGGTCACCCGCGCCACCCCGGTGCCGACGCCGACGCCCACGCCCTCGCCGCCCCCCGCCTCGTACCTGGCGATCACGGTCAACACCCCGCGGCTGACGACGCGCTACGGCGCGAACTCGTTCCCGTGCGCGGTCCAGATCACGACCAGCGACCCCAACACCACGGCGCCCTATTCCGACCTCCTCGCCTACACGACCGATCCGCCCGGCGGGTTCCCGATGAGCAACGTCGCCTGGAGCGTGCCGGACCTCTCGAGCGATCCGACGCCGCTCTACACGAAGGGGCTGCCGGGACAGCTCGTCTGGAACTCGCTCCGGCCGAACGAAACGCAATCGCACTGCATGACGCTCGCGGTGCAGGTCGCGAAAGCGATCGCGGCCGGCAGCTATTCCGGCTCGATCACCTACATCGTCGCCGCCGGCGGAAGCTTCGGGCTGCGCGGGACCGCCGACACCCAGACCGTCACCTTCCAGATCGTCGTCACCGGCTCGTAGTCAGCTCATCCAGCGCGGAGAGAAAGCGGTCGAGCTCCTCGTCGGTCGTGTAGAAGTGCGGGCCGACGCGCAGGCCGCAGCCGGGGCGGTGGTCGACGTAGATGCGGCGTGCGATCAGCTCGTGCAGGATGCGCTCGGCCTCAGGGACGTCGATGCCGACCCAGCCGGTCCGTTTGGATGACTCGTGCGGCGTGCTAACGCGCCAACCGCGCTCGAGCGCCGCCTGCGTCAGGCGCGTGGTGAGGCGGACGTTGTGCTCGCGGATCGCCGGGACGCCGATCTCGCGGATCAAGTCGTGGCCGGCTTTGGCGACCAGATAGCCAGGGATGGTCGGCGTTCCGGTCGCCCAGCGCAGCTGATCGGTCGCGTAGTCGATCGGCGGCGGCGCGAACGCGAACGGCTCCTTGTGCGCGAACCAGCCGGTGACCAGCGGGCGAAACCGTTCGGTGAACGCCGGACGGACGTAGATCCAGCCGCAGCCGGGGCCGCCGCAGAGCCATTTGTGCGAGCCGCCGACGACGACGTCGAGATCGAGCGCGACGACGTCGTACGGGTAGACGCCGGTCGTCTGGTAGGCGTCGAGCACGACCAGCGCGCCCAGCTCGTGCGCGCGCGCGACGATCGTCGGGACGTCGATGACGACGCCGCTCTGGTAGTACGCGTGCGAGAGCAGGACGACCGCGGTGCGCTCGGTGATCGCCGCGCAGATGCGCTCGGTCGGGATCGTGCGTCCATCGTCGGTCGGGACGCGGACGGTCCGCGCGCCGGCGCGCTCCCAGGCCGTCCAGACGTACCCGAGCGAGGGGAACTGCAGCGCCTCGTAGACGATCTCGTTGCGCTCCGCCGTGCGCAGGTCGAGCGCGGAGGCCAACGCCGATTGCAGGACGCTCACGTTCGGCGCGAGGGCGACCGACCCGGCCGGCGCGCCGACGATCGCGCCGATCCCGTCGGCGATCGTGCGCGCCTCATCGAGCCACGTCGGCCAGGCGCCCTCGGGACCACCGTCGGCCCACTGCGCGTGGTAGCGCAGCAGCGCGTCGCGGGCAGCGAGCGGTGGTGCGCCCATCGAGTGCGAGACGAGCCACGTATTGGCCTCGAGCCCGGCGAAACGCTCGCGCGCGCGAGCCGACGTCGAGGCGATCACGCCGGCGTCCCGAGCAGCGTGCGCACTTCCCACAGCTCGGGGAAGAAGCGCTGCGTGAGGGTGGTCTGCAAGTACGCCGCGCCGAGCGTGCCGCCGGTGCCGGGCTTCATCCCGATCATGCGCTCGACCATCCGCACGTGCCGGCCGCGCCAGAGCAGAAACCGCTCGTCGAACTCGATCAGGTCTTCCAGCAGCAGGTAGAGCGCGTAGTGCTGCTCCTCGTGCTCGTAGATCGTGCGCAGGCTGGTCAGCAGCGCGTCGTGCGAGTCGACCGCGAAACCGCGCCGGGCCAGCAGCGCGTGGAGGACGTCGGGGAGCGTCGGCTCGTGCAGCCGGCGGTCGAGCTCGGCGCGTTCGGGTGGCGTCAGCTCGAGGTGGCGCAGCGCATCGGCGTTACCGTGCAGGCCGCAGCGGAACTCGATCTGCCGGAACTGCGCCGACTGGAAGCCGCTGGCCGGGTTGAGGCCGGTGCGAAAGGCGTTGAACTCTTGCGGGGTCATCGTCTCGAGGATGTCGACCTGCTGCTCGAGGACGCGCTGGATCGCATGGATCCGCCGGAAGGCCTTGGCGACCCGCAGCAGATCGTCGCGCTCGAGGAAGCCGACCGCCGCGTCGAGCTCGTGCAGCAGCTGCTTGAACCACAGCTCGTAGACCTGATGGATCACGATGAACAGCAACTCGTCGTGATGCGGCGGATCGCTCAGTCGCTGCTGGAGCGCGAGCAGCTCGGGGATGCGCAGATACGAACCGTAGGTCAGGCTGGCGGAGGGCACGGCGACCCCTTCCGCGGCCGTCGCCGCAGGCCTACCGGCGGCGGCGGTAGTCGGCGCTCGGGATGCGCGCGGCGATCCGTTCGGCGGCTAAGGAGACCAGGGGACAGACCGCCAGAAGTACGACGATCCAAAGCATCATCCCGAGTGTAGCGATCCCACTCTCGGGGCGGGACCCGCCATTCGGTCGAATCTTTCGGACGATCACCGGCAAGGTGCCGGCGCGGAAGGCGGGCAACGAAACGGGCATGCAGCAGCTCATCCGATCCGCCGTGGCGATCGCGACGCTGTGCCTCGCCGTGACGGCCCTGGCGGCCCGTGACGGCGCGACCGCGGCGAGCCCGGCGCCGCTTCCGACCGGCTCCTACGGAGAACTCGTAACCTACGGGCGCGACATCATCGAGCACACGCGCCGCGACATGCCGCACAACGTGACCGCCGCGATGTCGTGCGAGGCTTGTCACCTGGCGGCTGGGACGAAGGCGCACGGCGGCTCGTTCGTCGGCATCTTCGCCGAGTTCCCACAGTGGAATGCGCGCGCGAAGCGCTACATCTCCCTGCAGGACCGGCTCGCCGAGTGCTTCCTGTACAGCATGAACGGCACGCCGCCGGCGTATCCGAGCCGCGAGATGGAGGCGATGACCGCGTACATCGCCTGGCTTTCCCAAGGGCAGCCGCTCGGGACGGCGGTGAGCGGCCAGGGGTACGTTGCGTTCAAGCCCGACCACGCCGCGGACGCTCACGCGGGCGCGACCGTCTACGCGGAGCGCTGCGCGATGTGCCATGGTGCCGACGGGAGCGGCCAGGGCGGGACGTTCCCGCCGCTGTGGGGTCCGACGTCGTTCAACGCCGGCGCGGGGATGCACCGCCTGCGCACGATGGCCGCGTTCGTTCGCTACAACATGCCGTACGGCTCCCCGCCGAACACGCTCAGTCGACAGGAAGCCTACGACGTCGCGGCCTTCGTGCTCTCACACCCGCGCCCGAGATTTCGGAAGAGTCGGCTGATCGCGTTCCCAGCGCTCCCCGCGTCGTACTTCTGAGCCGGGAAGGCGAGAGGTTCTCCAACCGGCGCGGGAAAGAGGGCCCGCGGAGGGACAACGATGGTAGCAACGCGGCGAGCTTTCATTGTCGGTGGCGCACTCGCGGGGACGACCGCGATCGCACGAGCGCAGGGGATTCACGCGGTCGGGTGTCCCGATTGCACGCCCTTCGCCGCCGCGTCGGCGCAGATCGCGCAGGTCCCGGCGAGCGACGCCTCGGCGCGTCCGAGCGTGGTGGCGCCGAGCATCCCATACGACTCGGTGCCGGGTTTCTTGAAGTTGCCTGCCGACTTGTATCTAGGCGAAGTGAGCGGCGTGGCGGTGAACTCCAAAGGACACGTCTTCGTCTTCACCCGCGGGAACACGACCGGCCCCGCCTACGGTGCGGCGGCAGCGCAACTGCTCGAGTTCGGCCCGGACGGCCAGTTCGTGCGCGAGATCGGCCACAACTTATACGCCTGGTCGTTCGCGCACACGGTCAAGGTCGACCGCTACGACAACGTCTGGGTGACGGACAAGGGCTCGGACATGGTGATCAAGTTCGATCCCGAGGGCCGCGTTGCGATGGTCTTCGGGCGCAAGCAAGAGGCATCTGACGAAGCGACGGGCCCACTCAAGCATCCGCATCCGCCGCTCCCGCCTGAAGACGGGCGCTTCCGGCAAGTGACCGACGTCGCCTGGGACTCCGACGACAACACCTACATCAGCGACGGCTACATCAACTCACGTGTCGCCAAGGTCGCCAAAGACGGAACGTGGCTCTCGTCGTGGGGGACGCCTGGCGCGGACCCCGGGCAGTTCAACACCCCGCACAGCATCGCGGTCGACGCGCAAAACCGCGTCTACGTCGCCGACCGCGGCAATCGCCGCATCCAGGTCTTCGACACGCACGGGCAGTTCATTCGACAGATCCACATCGACGTCGCCTACGATCCCGACGCGCGTCCGGCGATCGGCGACCGGCCGACCGGCGCGGCGCTCCAGAGCACGCAGGGCCCCGGCTCGCCGTGGGCGATCGCCATCTCACCTCCGCCGCACCAGTATCTCTACAGCTCGGACGCGTATCCGGGCCGCATCTACAAGCTGACGCTCGACGGCGAGGTCGTCGGCGTGCTGGGCCGATCCGGAAAGCAGCTCAAAGAGTTCGGCTGGATCCACGAGCTGGCGGCCCCTGGCGAGAACGTCCTCTACGTCGCCGAGCTCCTGAACTGGCGCATCCAGAAGCTGATCCTGCACCCCACCTCGTAGGCACCAGTAACCAAGCGAGCGCCCGACTCCCTTACGGGCGAAACTCGGTCCCGGCTCGAACGTACATCGAGCATGTTGCCGCGCGCGCAGCTCCTCGCCGTCCTAGTCGTCATCGAGCTCGCCATCGTCGGCGGGATGGTGAACGCCGTTCGCGGTGACCAGCCCGGTCCATCGCTCCTGCCCGGGCCGCGCCTCGTCGAGGACGGTCCGCACCAAGTCTTTTACGCGGGCGCGCACCCGTCGCTGACCGTGGACATCGGCTACGCGGACCTGACCATCCTGACGCGCAGCGGAGCGCAGGTCGACGTCGCGGTGAGCAAGAGCACGGACTTCGGACCTTTCCGTGCCACCGCGCCGATCACGGCGCGGCAGGATGGCGGAACGATTCGCATCGCGACGACCGCTGGGCACGGCTGGTCCGTCGGCGACGACCGGATGGTGACGGTGGTCGTGCCACCGGGGACCCAGGTCGCGGTCGTCAATGCCGGCGACATCAGCGCCACCGGATTGCGCGCCGAGGCCTCGTTCCACGCTGTGGGGCGCGGCAGCATCACGATTGCCGATTTCGACGCACCCACGCTGCGGGTCACCGCATCGAACGGGCCGATCTCACTGCAGCAGATCATCGCCACCCGCCTCGACGCAACGAGTCGGAAGGACCGCGTTGAGGGCACCGCTCTGCAAGTGCGCGACGGGCTCATCGAGAGCGACGATGCCGTCTCGCTCGGCTTCGCACCCGGCGCCGATACGATGCTCACGGCCCAAACAAGCGGCGGTGTCGTCCGGGCCGCCGGGTTCGCCGTCGTTCCATCCGTCATCACGGCCTCGAAGGGCAGCGACGACGACGCGTCGTCACAGATCCTGCGCATCGGCACCGGTGCCGGACATCTCGACGTGCACTCGCGCAGCGGGGACATCGACCTCAGCCAGCAAGGCTGACGCGGCGAGAGGTTCCTCAACCTGGCGGATTCTTTAGGGGTCCGCTTCAGGATGGGGCGTCGGGCTTGCTGCTAGAAGATCGCAGGTTCGTGAGCGCCTGGCGCACCGGGTGGATCGACGACGCGATCCTTGAAGCACTGTGCGTGGCAACCCCAGGTTTGCCATCCGCCGCTTTTGGTCTCGACCACGACTTGGCAGGGGTCGACGTCATTCTCGGTGATCGTCCCGCCGCAGAAGACGCAGGTGCCGCAGAAAACGACCTGCGGCTTGCCCATATCCATAGAGGCGAAGTTCGGTCCGCGGCGCTGTGTACGCCTGCCCGTAACGGTACCCGGTCCATTCCTCACGGGCGCTGCGCGCCCCGTGGCTTTCTAGCCGCCTGCGGCAAGAAGGCCCGAATGCGGCGCGGAACAAGGCTTCGAGGCACACGGAGAGGTGGCGGAGCGGTTGAACGCAGCGGTCTTGAAAACCGCAGGCCCTTTGCGGGGCTCGTGGGTTCGAATCCCACCCTCTCCTCGTGAAGACTGCTTACTCCCAAATTCAGGTTTTCGGCGACTTGAATTTGGGATAAGCGCGTCCCCTCGACCCTGAATTTGGGATAAGGCAGATTTTGCTCCCCTGAGCGGTT
>JBEKLD010000156.1:0-6886 GCA_050010375.1 Vulcanimicrobiaceae bacterium | reverse complement strand
GCGGCGGCGCGCACCAGCCGGTCGCGGACGGCGGCGTTCGCCTCGTCGTCGGGCGGGAGCGTCGCCACGATCGTGTCGTAGCCGTCGCCGTCGAGCGCGCGCAGCGTCGCGTAGAGCGCGCGGCCCGCAGCCGCCGGGTCGGCGGGGAGCGTCAGCAGCGCGACCCGTTCGCCGCGCGCGGCGCGCGCGCGCGCCTCGGCGTCGAGCTGGGCGGCCTCGGCGAGCACGAGCCGCGCGCGCGGCGCGTAGTGCGCGGCGAACTGCCCCGGCGCGCGCACCGCGCCGCCCAACCGCGTCACGACCGGGACGCCGAGCGCCGCGCCGAGCGCGCTCGGCGCGATCGCGCCGGCGCGCAGCACGGCCGGCACGGCGCCGGTCAAGTCGACGATCGTCGACTCGATCCCGACCTGGGCCGGACCACCGTCGACGATCAGGTCGACTGCGTCGCCGAGATCGGCGCGCACGTGGGCCGCGGTCGTCGGCGAGACGCGGCCGAAGCGGTTCGCCGACGGTGCGGCCAGCGCGCCGCCGACGCCGCGCAGAATCGCCTGCGCGAGCGGGTGCGCGGGGACGCGCACGGCGACCGTCTCCTGGCCGCCGGTCACGGTGAGCGGCGTGCGCGGTCCGCGCGCGACGACGACCGTCAGCGGGCCGGGCCAGAAGCGCGCGGCGAGGACGCGCAGCGCCGGCGTGATCTGCGCGACGTACCCGTCGAGCGCCTCGAGCGTGTGCCCATGCACGATCAACGGATGATCGAGTGGCCGGCCTTTGATCGCGTACACCCGCGCGATCGCGGCCGGCGATTCGAGTGACGCCGCCAGCCCGTAGACGGTCTCGGTCGGCAACGCGACGACCCCGCCACCGCGCAGCACGGCGGCCGCCTCGGCGGCCAGCGCATCAGTGCGTGCTGCCATCGGGTTCGATCGATGCGAACCCGGCGAAGGGCTGCAATGCGGGCGGGATCGCGATCCCGCCGTCGGCCCGCTGGTAGCTCTCGACGATCGCCAGCAGCGTGCGGCCGACCGCGAGCCCCGAGCCGTTGAGCGTGTGGACCAACTCGGGCTTGGCGCCCGCTTCGCGCCGGAAGCGAATGTTGGTGCGCCGCGCCTGGAAGTCGGTGCAGTTCGAGCACGACGAGATCTCGCGGTAGGTGTCGGCGGCCGGCAGCCAGACTTCGACGTCGTACGTCTTGGCGCTGTTGAAGCCGACGTCGCCGGCGCACAGCAGCACGACCCGGTGCGCGAGTCCCAGCTCTTCGAGCAACCCGGCGGCGTTCGCGGTCAGCGTTTCGAGCGCGTCGAACGAGCGCTCCGGCAGCGTCAGCCACACCAATTCGACCTTCTCGAACTGGTGCTGGCGCACCAGACCGCGCGTGTCGCGGCCGGCCGCGCCGGCCTCCTTGCGAAAGCACGGCGTGTAGGCCGCATAGCGGAACGGGAGCGCGGCGCCGTCGAGGATCTCGTCGCGGTGCATCGCGGTCAACGGCACCTCGGCCGTCGGGATCAAGTACAGCTCGGACGTCTCGTCGCCGTCGACCGCGTACATCTGGTCGGCGAACTTCGAGAGCTGGCCGGTCGACCACATCGTCTCGCGCGAGACCAAGAGCGGTGGGTTGATCTCGGTGTAGCCGTTGCGCGCCGCGCGGTCGAGGAAATACTGCACGAGGCCGCGCGACAGCCGCGCGCCGGCGCCGCGCAGGATCGCGAAGCGCGAGCCGGAGAGCTTCGCGGCGCGCTCGACGTCGAGCAGTCCGGCCGCCTCGAGCACCTCCCAGTGCGGTTTGGGCGCGAAGTCGAACGACGGCGGCGTCCCCCAGCTGCGGACCAGGACGTTGGCGCCCTCGTCGGAGCCGTCGGGGACCGAGCCGTCGAGCAGGTTCGGGACCTCGGCCAGCGCCGCGCTGATCCGCTCTTCGTAGGTGGGCAACCCCGCGCTGGCGGTCGCGATGCGCGCGTCGAGTTCGGCGAGCTGCGGGCGCAGCTCCGCCGCCGCCGACTTCTTGTCGGCGGCTTTGGCGATCGTCGCGGTCAGCGCGTTCTTCTCGGCCTTGAGCGCCTCGGCCGTGGTCAGCGCCGCGCGCCGCTCGCGGTCGAGTTCCAGGACCCGGTCGACGAACTCGGCGCCGAGCCCGCGCCGGCGCGCCGCGACGCGGACATGGTCGGGCTCGCGGCGCAGCAAATCGAGGTTCAGCACGGGCGGCGGCATTCGCTATGGGCCGGAGACCCTCCGTGTCGAAGGAAACGGGCGATGCGAGCGCTGCGGACCGGCGAGGCCTTCGAAACCGACCGCCTGATGGAACCTGGCGCGGCCGTCGCAGCCTATCTCGCCGCGGTGCGGGTGACGCCGCTCGGCGTCGAGCACGTCCCGCTGGAAGCCGCCGTCGGGCGGATCCTGGCCGAGGATCTGGTCGCCGAGTCACCCGTCCCGGCCGACGCTCGCTCGACGATGGACGGCTTCGCCGTGCGGGCCGCCGACGGGCTGACGGCGCGCCGGATCGTCGGCGCGATCCGCATGGGCCACGCGCCGCCCGGGCCGCTGCACCCGGGCGAAGCGATGCGCATCCCGACCGGTGGCGTCGTCCCGCCGGGCGCCGACGCGGTCGTGCCGGCCGAGGACGCGGTGGAGCGGGACGACGCGGTGGAGCCGGCCGAAGCCCCCGAGCCCCACGCCTTCATCACGCCCCGCGGCGACGACATGCAGCCGGGGACGCTCGTCTTGCGGGCCGGACGGCGGATCGGCGCGGCCGAGCTGTCGGTGCTGGCCACGCTCGGCCGGATCGCCGTCCCGGTCTTCCGGCGACCACGCGTGGCCGTCGTCTCGACCGGGGACGAACTGGTCGATGCAAGCGAACGACCGGGGACCGGACAGGTCCGTGACTCCAACCGCTGGGCGATCGCCGGAGGCCTCGTGGCCCTCGGCTGCGAGGTCGTCCATCTCCCCCGCGCGACCGACGAGGTCGCGACGATCGCGGCCCGGATCGCCACCGGGCTCGCCACCGCCGACGCGGTCGTCCTCACCGGCGGCTCGTCGGTCGGACTGCGCGACCACGTCCCGACCGCGATCGACGGGCTCGGCGCCCCCGGCGTCGTCGTCCACGGCCTGCGGGTCAAACCCGGCAAGCCGGCCGTGCTGGCCGCGATCGGAGCGCGGCCGGTGATCGGGCTGCCGGGAAATCCGACCAGTGCGCTGACGATCCTCGATGCGGTCGCCGCGCCGATCTTTCACGCGCTGACCGGCGAGCACGCGCCCGAACGCGGCAGCCTCGGCGCGGTCGCCGCCGAGCCGTTCGTCGGCCGCGAGGGCTGGACGTGGTACGTGCCGGCGGTCGTCGAGGACGGCCGCGCGCGCCCGCTCGTGCTGCGCTCGGCGCACACCAGTCTGCTCGCGCGCGCCGACGGCTACGTCGTCGTCGGGCCGCAGCCGGCGCGCATCGAGGCCGGCTCGCCGGTGCGCGTCGTGCGCTTCTTGGGGGCCGCGTGATGCGCCGCCTTGCCGCCGGCGCCGCCCTCGCCTTCGTGCTGGCGGGCTGCACCAATTCCGCCAACCAGCCACCGCCCGAACCATTCGGCACCCGCGCGGCGACGCGCGTGCTGGAGGACGGGCTGCTCTACGCCGCCGTCAAGGCCAAGCTGACCGCCGACGATCCCGACTCAACGACGACCTTGCGCGTCGGCGTCGACAGCGGCGTCGTCACCTTGAGCGGGAGCGTGCGCAGCGCGGCGCTGCGGACGCGTGCGCTCGGCGACGCCCGCGGCGTGCGCGGCGTGACGCGGGTCGTCGACAACCTGCGGGTGAACCCGGCCGGGCCGCATCCGCGCGAGCAGGTCGCCGACTTCGCGTTGGCCGCGCGGGTCGAGGGCGCGATCCTGGCCGAGGTCGGTTTCCAGCGCGTCGAGGTGCTGGTCGACCACGGCGTCGCGACGTTGACGGGGACCGTACACGACAGCGCGACGCAGGCGCGCGTCGTCGCCGCGGCGCGCAATACCGACGGTATCCGCAACGTCGTCGACCGCCTCCGGGTCGGAGGGACGTGAGCTCGCGCCCAGCACTGCCGCAGCCGGCCCCGCACATCGCGGCGATCCCGCCGATGACCCCGTTCGTCGCGCCAGAAGAGCTGGCGCGCCGGGTGGGGCGGACCGAGCTGCTGCGGCTGGGCGCGAACGAGAGCGCCTTCGGGCCCTCGCCGCGCGCGATCGCGGCGATGCGCGAGGCGGTCGCCTCGACCTCGTGGTACGGCGACCCCGAGTCGCTCGAGCTGCGAGCCGCGCTGGCGCTGCGCCACCGCTGCGCGCCCGACGAGATCGTCGTCGCCAGCGGGATCGACGACCTGATGGGGTTGATCGTGCGCGCGTTCTGCGCCCCCGGCGACGCCTGCGTCGCGACGCGCGGGACCTATCCGACCTTGTTCTACCATCTCAACGCCTACGGTGCGAAAGCCGCCTTCGCGGAGCCCGATGCACTGGGTGGCTTGCAACCCGACGCGATCGTCGATGCGGTGCGCGCCTCGGGCGCGAAACTGGTCTACATCGCCAACCCCGACAACCCGTCGGGCTCGTTCGTCGACCGTGCGACGCTGGCCGCGCTGCGCGAAGCGCTCCCCGACGACGTGCTGCTGTTCCTCGACGAGGCGTACGCCGACTTCATCGGCCGCGACGAGTTGCCGCCCGACGCGATCGATCCGCGCACGATCCGCACCCGGACGTTCTCGAAGGCCTACGGTCTGGCCGGCGCGCGCATCGGCTACGCGCTCGCCGCGGCCGAGACGATCGCGACCTTCCAAAAATTGCGGCTGCACTTCGGGGTCAATCGCACCGCGCAGATCGGCGCCCTGGCGTCGCTCGAGGACGGGGCGTTTCTGCGCGGCGTCGTGGCCGAGGTCGAGCGCGGGCGCCTCGAGTACCATGCGCTGGCCGCCGAGCTCGGAGTGCGCTCGCTTCCCTCCCGGACGAATTTCGTCTGCCTGGAAGTCGGCACGCGCGCCCAGGCCGAGGCGGCGGTCGAGGCGCTGCTGGAGCTCGGGGTGTTCGTCCGCAAGCCGTGGGCGCCGCCGATCGACGGGTTCGTCCGCGTGACGGTGGGCACGGCTCCGGAGCGCGCGGCGTTTGCCGGGCGGTTTGCCGAGGCGCTGGACCGCGTGCGGGAGAAGGCGGCTCCGTGAGGTACGCCGTCCTCTCGGACGTCCATTCGAACATCGACGCACTCGACGCCGCCTTCGCCCAGATCCGCGAAGACGACGCCGTCCTGTGCTTGGGCGACATCGTCGGCTACGGCCCCAACCCCAACGAGTGCGTCGAGCGGATCCGGGCCCGGGCGACCGCGACGGTGCTGGGCAACCACGACGTCGCGGCGATCGATGATTTCGGCGTGGCCTACTTCAACCCGGCGGCGCGCGAAGCGATGAAGTGGACGCAAGGCGTGCTGACCGAGGAGAACCGCGCCTGGCTCGACTCGTTGGGCTACGAGTTTCGCATGCCCGAATTCTTGCTCGTCCACGGCGCGCCGGCCAACTATTTCGAGTACGTGCTCGACAAGCCCGCGGCCGGGCGCGCCTTCAAAGCGACCGACGCGCCGCTGATCTTCGTCGGGCACACGCACATCGCCGAGGTCTACGCGCTGCAGCCCGACGGTGAGATCAAGCACACGCATCTCCAGCAGGGCGGCGAGGTGGCGCTGGAAGAGGGTGTGCGCTATCTGATCAACGTCGGCAGCATCGGCCAACCGCGCGACCTCAATCCGCGCGCCTCGTTCGCCTTCTACGATCCCGGCGCGCGCACGGTGACGATCGTGCGGGTCGAGTATCCGATCGCGCGGGTGCAGGAGAAGATCGCCTCGGTGCACCTCCCCGAGGCTCTCGCGCGCCGGCTCGTCGTCGGACGCTAGGTGCGATGAGGTTCGCCGCCGCGGCGCTGGCCGCGGTGTGCGCCGTCCCGGTGGCGGCGAGCGCCGCAGCGCGCAACGACTACGCCAACCCGGCCTTCAGCGCCCCGCTCGGCGCGGGGCTGCGCGCCTTCTACACGCGCGACTTCGCCGCTGCCCGGCGCGAGTTCACCGCCGCGCTGGTCGTCGTCCCCGACAACACGCTGGCGCTGGCGTTCCTCGACGCGACCGCGGCGCAGCGAGCGGGCGATCTCGATGCGCTGATCGACGTCGAGGAAGACGCGCTGGTGCAGCATCCGCACGATCCGCTGGTCCACCTGCGGCTCGGTTTCGCCTACCTGTTCGCGCTGCAGACGGGACGCGACCGCGCCGCCGACGCGCGCGAGGAGCTCGAGACCGCCTTGCAGCTCGCGCCCGGCTCGCCGGCGGCGCACACGGGCTTGGGGATCATGCGTGAGGGCGAGCGCAGCACGAACCGCGCCAAGAACGAGTTCCTCGCCGCGCTGGCGGTCGACCCGAACGACGTCCTGGCGCGCGAGTACCTGGCCCGCATCGAGCAGAACGATCTGCGCGACCCGCAGCGCGCGCTGACCGAACTGGTCGACCTGCCGAATCTCGTCCCCGACTACGCCGACGTCTACTTCCACTTGGCCTCGGCGCTGTACGCGCTCGGCCAGGACGACGGCGCGATCGACTATGCGACGCGCGGGCTCGAGGCCGACGTCGGCCACGTCGGCGAGTCCGGCCAGCACGGCTACACCCTGCTGGCGCGGATCTACCTCCACCAACGCCGGCTCGACGACGCCCGGCGCGTGCTGCGCGCGTCGGTCGCGGCCGGCGCCGACGCCGCCTACGCGACGACGCTCTTGGCGAAGATCGGGCGCGGCGACTACGGCTCGCCCGCACCGGAGCCCTCGGGGACGCCGGCGCCGAAGAGGGCGACGTGAACGAAACGCTCCCGATCGACGACGGCCGTTGCTTCGCCTGCGGTCCGTTCAACGCCGAGGGA
>JBEKLD010000155.1:0-6903 GCA_050010375.1 Vulcanimicrobiaceae bacterium | reverse complement strand
TACGGCTCGCCCGCACCGGAGCCCTCGGGGACGCCGGCGCCGAAGAGGGCGACGTGAACGAAACGCTCCCGATCGACGACGGCCGTTGCTTCGCCTGCGGTCCGTTCAACGCCGAGGGATTGCACCTGCACTTCGTCCCCGAGGGGGAGGAAGCGGTCCGGGCGGAGGTCGTCCTGCCGCCCCGCTTTCAGGGCTGGCGCGGCGTCGCGCACGGCGGCATCGTGATGATGCTGCTCGACGAAGCGATGGCGCACGCCTGCGGCCGACTCGGGTTGCGCAGCGTCACCGCCGCGATGCAGCTGCGCTTCCGCGAACCGGTCCCGCTCGGCGTGCCGATCGTCGTGCGCGGTCAGGTGCGCTGGCAGCGCCGCACCGTCATCGCCCTCGAAGCGCACGTCGAGCTCGCCGACGGCACGCGGCTCGCCTCCGGCGAAGGCAGCTTCGTCTCCCGCGGCCCGCTCGGCAAAGACCGCTACGGCATCCCCGACGGAGCAGGCAGGTGATGGACCGAGCGCAGCAGCGTCGTGCGGCGCGCGCAGCCTGGGGCGGAGCGCCGTTAAAATGAAAAAGAAGCAGGAGCGGGTCGCGGCGAAGGCGGCGGGGAGTGCGGGGGCGCCGGCGCGCGAGACGTCGCTCGACAACCGGCGCGCGCGCTACGAGTACGAGAAGCTCGACTCGGTCGAGGCGGGGATCGCGCTGACGGGGACCGAGATCAAGTCGATCCGTCAGGGCAACGTCTCGATCAACGAAGCCTATGCGCGCCTGCGCGACGGCGAGCTGTGGCTGCTGAACTTCACGATCCCGGCGTACAAGGAAGGCTCGTACTTCAACCACGAGCCGAACCGTCCGCGTAAGCTGTTGCTGCACCGCGAGCAGATCAAACGTTTCACCGGACGCGCCGCCGAGAAGGGGCTCACCTTGGTGCCCTGGCGGCTGTACTTCAAGCGCGGCCGGGTGAAGATCGAGTTGGCGTTGGCGCGCGGGAAGAAGATCTGGGATCGTCGTCGCGAGGAGCAGGCGCGCGACGTTCAGCGTGAGATCGCGCGCGCTGTCGGTCGTTCGTGACGTAGAGGTAGACGAAGAGGGGCGCTCGGACGGGGTGTGGTACGGACCGTACGCGGTCTTGCCCGCAACCCCAGGAAGTTGAAGGTGGTGCCAGTGCCTAGCCAAGGTCGGGCCGTCTTTCTCTGGCTCGCCGTCGCTTTTCTCGTCGGATGTGGCGCCGCGACGGCGCCGCCGGAGAATCTCCCGGCGGGGCCGACGCCGAGCCCGACCCCGAGCGGCTCGTCGTCAGGGAGCCTGACGGTCATGCCGAGCAACGCGCTGAGCTTCGCGGGGACGGGCGCCACCTACGCCCAGACGATCACGGTGACCGACACGGTCTCGACGACCAGCTTGGCCGTCGGCGCGGGGACCTGCGGCACGGGCGGCTCCGCCATCGCGACCTTCGGGACGCCCAGCGGCTCGGGGACCAGCTTCACGATCGTCGTGACCCCGGCGAATGCCGGCAGCTGCAGTGCCTCGGTCAGCGATGGGCACGGCAGCAGCATCGCGGTCACGGCGGCCGTCAACTCGGGCTCCGTCTCGCTCACCGGCGCCGGCCGGCACTGAGCGTAAGAATCGTGTAAAGGCACTGCGAGCATGCGAGGCCGTCCCCTTGCCTACCCGAACCTCGGCATAGCCGTGCTTCCTGATTCGCCTACAGCGAGCCGGGCGGCTGCTCGTCCCCGGGAGACCCCTCAGTGAAGCACATCCGCTCCGCCGTCGTTGCCCTCGCGCTTACTTTGTCGGGGTGCGGTGGCGGAGGCTCATCCTCTCCGGTCTCCCCGGCGGCTGCCCAGCCGACCCCGACCAGCGTCCCGACGAGCGCGCCCAACGGTTGGAAGCAGACCGCGACGGTCACCTTGAGCTGGGCCCTCTCGACGAAGCCTGGCTCGGTCGCAGCCCGCAAACCGCAGTACGTCTCGCCGAGCTCGGCCTCGCTGGTGACGACGGTGATGAGCGTCAACGGCACGAGCGCTCCGAGCTGGGTGACGCCCAACCCGACGACCACCGCGCTGACGACGACCGGGACGAACCCGCCGTGCGCGGCCTCCGTCGGCGTCGAGTCCTGCGTCGTCACGATCCCCGCCCCGCCGGGCTCCGTCAAGTACAGCTTCGCCGTCAAGGACGCAAGCGCCAACACGCTCTCCATGACGGCGCCGGCCGGCGTCACGTTCCAGATCGCGCAGGGCCAGAGCAACACCGGGCTCAGCGTGAACTTGGAAGCAGTCGTCGCGAGCGCGCAGACGACGACGAGCGGCAGCAGCATCGCGCCGTTGGCCGCGGGAACGCCGAGCCAGCAGACGATCACGGTCAACGCGTACGACGCCGACGCAAATCAAATCACCAATGGCTCGGCGATCACCTACGAGGACCCGTTCACGATCGGCGATCCCGACCCGACCGGGCAGACGATGCTCATCCCGTCGACGGGCAGCTGCCCGGGCTCCCCGGCCGGATACAGCACCGGCAGCTCCGTGACGTTCGGCGGCGACTCCGGCAGCGGAAACGCCCTGATCCTGTGCTACAGCGGTCGGGCCACCAATCCGTTCTCGCTCGCCGTCACGAACAACGGCATCCCGTTCACGGTCGCGCCGAATTCGCAAGTCGCCGTGACGACCTCGGTGAGCAACGTCACGACGAGCGGTACGGCGACGTGCAACGCCGGCGCCGGGTGCCTGGTGACCGACGTCGATTTCGGGGCGCAGACGATGTTCTTCGATGTCACCAACGGCGCGAACCAGACGTTGGGCGCGAGCGAATCCGGCTGGACCGGGGCGCCGTACAATCAAACCTTCAACCTCACGTTGGACACCAATCCCGCAGACGCGAACGAGGGCTACTGCGGCACCGGCGGATCAGCGGTCGTGTCGGTCTCGCCGACGAGCCCGACGACGGCGTGGACCGTGACGCCGCAAAACGACGGGATCTGTAAGGCGACGCTCTTCGAGAGCCTGCCCGCCGCCTACGGAGGCGTCTTCCCCGCGCACGCGGGCGGCTCGACCCGCACCGTCTACTTCTCGGTGAGCAGCACCAGCTTCACCATCAACGGCATTCGCCGTCGGACGCCCTGATGCGAGCGTTCA
This sequence comes from Vulcanimicrobiaceae bacterium, assembly GCA_050010375.1. Taxonomy (GTDB): domain Bacteria; phylum Vulcanimicrobiota; class Vulcanimicrobiia; order Vulcanimicrobiales; family Vulcanimicrobiaceae; genus Vulcanimicrobium. The sequence continues at coordinate 3,775 of JBEKLD010000155.1, read as the reverse complement.
ACCGTCCCCATTCTCAGGAGGCGTCCGAACTCATGACCATGCGCGCGATCGTCGTGGCTTCGTTGCTGACCCTGGCTGCGTGTGGCGGCGGCGGCGGTGCGACGCCGTCCACCGGCTCGGGCACGAACGGCGGTTCGCCACCCGGCGGCGGGTCGCCGACGAGCGGTTCGATCCGCTTCGTCATCCCGAACAAGGGGTCGAGTGGCGCGTCTTCGTTGCGCGGCCCGGCGTACGTCTCGCCGAGCAGCGTCTCGGTGAAGGTGACGATCAACTCGATCGGCGGGAACACGTCGATCCCGAGTTCGATCCCGAATCCGCAGACCACCAACTTGACGACGACGGGGACGAACCCGCCGTGCTCGATCGTCGCCAGCGTCGAGACGTGCACGGTGCCGATCCCGGTCCCGACGGGCGCCGTCTCGTACACGTTCGACCTCTACGACGCGGCGGGTGCGACGGGCAACCATCTGGCGACCGTGACGCAGACGCTGACCAACGTGGCCGGGACGAACCCGCCGGTGACCGTCGCACTCAGCGGCATCGTCGCAAAGGTCGCGGTCACCGGGACGCCGGCGTTCCAGCTCGAGACCGCGGCGAGCCAGCAGCTCTCGATCGTCCCCGAGGACGCCGACAACAACCCGATCACGGGCAGCGCGCTGTACTACGGCGGTTCGCTCCTGGTCACCGACAACGACAGCAGCGGGACGACCGGCCTGACGCTGGGCTCCGCCTCGAGCCTGCCTGCGGTCGGCGCCGCCTCGGTGACGGTGACCTCGGGCGCGAACGACGTCATCTACCTCAATTACAACGGCGCGGCGTCGTCGGATCCGAACTTCACCGTCGCTTCGACGTTCAATGGACCCACGACGATCGGCGGCAGCCCGGTCAGCGTCCAGTTGGCGGCGTTCAGTCAACAGACGACCACCCCATACTCCGGCGGCAGCACGGTAGGGTTCCCCGCCGCCGGCGGCTTCAGCGGCACGCTGAACCTGGGCACGCCGTACTCGGCCGCATCGGGCAACGTGAAGGCCGTCACGACGGCTGCGCCGCCGACCGAGGGTGCGCCCTCGGCCGTGCTGCGCAAGGGCGCGGCCGCGGTGCGGCACACGCTCAGCGGCGGACCTTTCGAGGTACTCGCGTACTTCGCGGTGACCTTCGCCGATCAGTACATCTTCCCGAACCAGCCACCGACGTTCGCGCTGACCATCCCGGCCACCGTCGTCGACCCGACCGCGACCTACTACGTCGCGTTCTACGACCCGATCACCTCGACGTGGAACGACGCCTATCTCGGCCCGGTCACGGCCTCGGGCGACACGCTGGCGTTCACGACCGGCAGCACCGCGCCGTTCTTCTTCGCGGCGAACCAGGAGTACGACTTCGCCCTCCTCGACCTGCCGAACGGCAACACACCGCCGACCCCGACGACGCCGGCACCGGTCGACATCACCGGCACGACGCTCTGCAACGCGAGCGCGGGCTGCGCGTCGAGCGACGTCGATTGGCAGCAGCAGGCGCTGCTCTTCGACTCCGCCTCGCAGACCGAATCGTTCGGGATCAGCGAGACCGGCGTCTCGAACTTCCTGATCCTCCAGCTCCCGCTCGGCTCGCTCTCGCCCCAGACCGACTGCGTCACGACGCCGGTCGCGGCCGCGGCGTTGACGGCGAGCGGTCATCCAGCCAGCGTCCCCGCGACCTCGACCTCGACGACCGGGATCTGCGAGGTCTTGGTGATCGGCGACGAGTTGGCCGGCTCGACGTTCTGGTACAGCAACACCAGCGCGGGGATCACGCTCACCGGCAAGGTCCGCAAGCAGTAGGAGCGCGCGCATCGGCGCGAAGGAGCGTCGATGCGCGGTGCACGCCCCGAACGCGCCCTCGATCCCCTCGTTCGTCGCGTCCTCGCCTGGCGGGCCGGCGAGCGGGTCCTGGTCGCCTGCTCGGGCGGTCCGGATTCGGTCGCGTTGGCGGCGCTGCTCGACCGGCTGGGGCGTGAGGACGACGTCGAGGTCGAGCTCGGCCACGTGAACCACGGCGTGCGCCCGAGTGCCGGCCAAGACGAGTGCGTCGTCTTGGCGGTCGGGGCGCGCCTCGGCCGAACCGTCGCGATCGCGCGACCCGCGCCGGCGCGTGACGACGAGGCGACGCTCCGCGCGGCGCGCTACGCGGCACTGCTCGACCTGGCGCGCCGCTGCGGTGCGCGGTCGATCGCGACCGCGCACACCGCCGAGGACCAGACGGAGACGGTGCTGCTCGCGCTCTTCCGTGGGACCGGTCTCGAGGGACTCGCGGGGATTGCACCCAGCCGCGCGCTGGCGCCCGACGTCGCGCTGGTGCGGCCGTTGCTGCGGGCGACGCACGCCGAGGTGGCGACCGAGTTGCGCCGCAGCGCGCTGCCGTACGCGATCGATCCGAGCAACGCCGATCCGCGCTACCGGCGCAACGCGCTGCGCGAGCGGCTGGCCGGCGTGCGCGAGGACTTCCCGCAACTCGATCGCGCGGTGGCCCGCTGCGCGGAGATCGTGCGCGACGAACTCGACCAAACCGAGCGCGGTGCCCGGCGGCGGGCCGTCCGCGCGCGGCTGCGCGCGCGCTCCGCGCTGCTGGACGTGACGTTCGCCGCGATCGACACGGCGGCGGAGCGCGACGGACTCCCGCCCGGCTGAGCCGCCGGGGGTCGCTCGCGCGGGCAGCGAAGGGCGTGGGGGATGCAGCAGACCCTCCCCCTGGGGATCGATCGGATCCTGATCTCGGCCGACGAGATCGCCGCCGCGATCGGCCGCATGGCGACCGCGGTCGCGCGCGACTACGCCGGCGGCTCGCTGGTCCTGGTCGGCGTCCTCAAGGGGGCGGTGTTCGTCACCGCCGACCTGGCGCGGGCGCTGGCCGACGTCCCGGACGGTCCGGCCGACGTGCAACTCGATTTCATCGCCGTCTCGTCGTACGGCAACGCGCACCGCTCGAGCGGCGAGGTCCGGCTGATCCAGGACACGACCCACGCGATCGAGCGCCGCCACGTCCTGATCGTCGAGGACATCATCGACAACGGCCACACCCTGCACTACCTGCGGGCGATGCTGGGAAACCGGCAACCGGCCTCGCTGCGTGCCGCCGTCCTCCTCGACAAGCCGTACCGCCGAGCGGTCGACGTCCCCGTCGAATACATTGGCTTAACGTGCCCCGACGAGTTCGTCGTAGGGTACGGATTGGACTATCAGGAACGTTACCGTACGCTCCCCTACCTCGCGAAGCTCCGGCCGGACGTCCTCCCGTCGTGAAGCGGGGCCACCAATCCGCTCCCAGCCGTGTCCTACCGAGTAACGTTCTCAGGTACGGGCGGTAAAAGGGTCTCGCAACGCATGGCCAAGCACCTCAAGAGCATCCTCCTGGTCCTCGTCATCTTCATCATCGTGATCTGGGTGGTGGATCGCTTGGTGTTGAACACGACGACGAGCCAGCCGCTCTCGTATTCGCAGTTCTACACCGACGTCCAGAACCGTCAGGTGAAGAAGGTGCAGATCGCCGGGCACGACATCAGCGGCGACCTCGCCGGTGGCGAGAAGTTCACCACCACCGCGCCGGAGGACCCCAACCTGGTCCCCGCGCTGCGGGCGGCCAAGGTCGACATCACCGTCGTCAACGCGCAGACTACTCCGCTGCTCGGCTACATCGTCAACTTCGTCCCCTTCATCATCATGGGGCTGCTGCTCGTCTTCATCGTGCGCCAGGCGCAGAGCGGCGGGAGCCAGGCGCTCTCGTTCGGCCGCTCGCGAGC
>JBEKLD010000154.1:0-7045 GCA_050010375.1 Vulcanimicrobiaceae bacterium | reverse complement strand
CTGCTGCTGTTGTTGCTGCTGCATGTACTGCTCGACCGGTTGCTCGGCCAGGGTCGTCTCGACGTTCTTCTTGACGCCCTGTGACCAGACGCGCAGGGTGACCTTGGTCCCCGGCTTGAGGCTGGAGATCGCGGCGACCAGGTCGTCGGGCGAGTTGATCGCCTTGCCGTCGATCGTCTGGATGACGTCGCCCGGCTCGATCCCCGCGCTGTCGGCCGGCGAACCGCTGACGACCTGCGCCACCGCGACGCCGCCTTGCTCCGTGTAGCCGCCGAGCTGGGTCCGGACGTTGCCGGTGATTGCCGCGGTGCCGACGCCCAGGAAGCCCTTCCCGGTCCCGGTGCCGTTCGCGTCGAGCGTCTTGCCCGGGTTCTTGAACAGAATCGCTGCCGTCTGGACCACCGTGTCGGCCGGGATCGCGAAGCCGATGCCCTGCGCCGAACCGGGGTTCGCGGTCGATTGGTTCACGCCGATCACCCGGCCGTCGTAGTCGATCAGCGGGCCGCCCGAGTTACCGGGGTTGATCGGGGCCGAGGTCTGGAGCAGCCCCTTGAAGAGGTGCTGCGTCCCATCGTCGCCGGTGATCGGCTCGTCGCGGTTGAAGCCCGAGACGACGCCGACGGTGACCGAGTCCTGGAGCTCGAGCGGCTCGCCGATGGCGATCGCCCATTGACCCGCCGAGACTCGAGAGCTGCTGGCGAACTCGACCGGCGGCGGCAGCTTGGCGTAGTTGTCGACCTTCACCAGGGCCAAGTCGGCCGCCGGATTCGACGCGTACACGTGCGCCTTGACCTTGTCGCCGTTGCGGAAGACGACGACGATCGAGCTGACGCCCTTGGGCACGACGTGGGCATTGGTCAGGATCAGACCGTCGCGCGAATAGACGAAGCCGGACCCCGAGGCACTCTCGCGGACGCGGCGCTGGATGACCGGACCCTGCTGTCCGAACAGCTGCGAGAACGGGTCGACGGGGACGAGTTGGGTGCCGTTGACGACGACCTCGAGGGCGACGACCGACGGCTCGACCCGCTTGACGGCGTTGACGATCCGACTCTGGTCGTCGGTGGCGCCGGTGACGGGGAGGGGTGCTGCGTTGACGGACGGGGGCGTATTCCCGGGCCCGGCGACTCCCGCGAAGTGCGTACTCGCGAAGAGCATCATCGAGAAGCTTCCGATGATTGCGCCGATCAGCCCGACAACGGCCGTCCCGAAGACGCTTCGAGACTTCACGTTTTCTTTGGACTCCTAACGGGGGTGAGAATCGCCACTACCAACCGCCTGGGTGGAAGTAGCGTTTCAAACGGACATTTTCCCCAAATTCTCATTTTGGGCCGGTTGGTTCGTCGCTGACGATCCGGCCATCCCGCAACCGGACGATCCGCTTGGCGTGCCGAGCGACCTCCTCGTCGTGGGTCACCATGATGATCGTCCGGCCGGCGGCGTGCAACTCCCCGAACAGTGCCATCAGCTCCTCGCTCGTCTGGGAGTCCAGATTCCCGGTCGGTTCATCGGCGAGTAGGACGGCCGGGTTGTTGACCAGCGCCCGGGCGATCGCGACGCGCTGCTGCTGGCCGCCCGAGAGCTCGCTGGGCTTGTGGTCGGCCCGGTCGGCCAACCCGACCGCGGCCAGCTCGGCCGCGGCGCGGGCGTCGCGCTCGCGCCCGCCGAGCCCGGCGTAGAAGAGCGGCAGTCCGACGTTGCGCAGGGCGCTGGTGCGCGCCAGCAGGTTGAAGCCCTGGAAGACGAAGCCCAGCTTGCGCAAGCGAATGTTGGCCAGCGCGTCGTCACCCAAGGCCGAGACGTCGACCCCGTCGAGCAGGTAGCGGCCCGAGGTCGGCCGGTCGAGGCACCCCAGCAGGTTCATCAGGGTCGACTTGCCGGACCCCGACGGCCCCATGATCGCGACGTACTCGCCGCGCGCGATCCTGAACGAGACGCCGCGCAGCGCGTCGACGCGGACGGCCCCGAGTTGGTAGACCTTGGTCACCTCGCGGACGTCGATGACGGCGGCGTCATTCATAGCGCAAGGCCTCGATCGGATCGAGGGTCGCGGCGCGCCAGGCCGGATACGTGCCGAACGCGAGCGTCACCACGGTCGCGAAGCCGGTCGCGATCGCGATGCTGCGCAGCCACGGGATCGGCGCGACCACGCCGGAGAGCTTCACGATCGCGAGGTCGTCGACCAGCGCGCCGATCGCGACGCCCAGCACCAGGCCGACCAAACAGCCGAAGCCCGAGAGCGCCAACGCCTCGATGAAGAACTGCAGCATCACCTGGAAGCGGGTCGCGCCGATCGCCTTGCGCAAGCCGATCTCGCGCGTCCGCTCGGCGACGCTGACCAACATGATGTTCAGGATGCCGATCCCGGCCACCAGCAGCGAGACCGCGCCGATCAGCGCGACGATGAAGGTCACGCCCGCGAAGATCCCGTCGATGGCCTTGGTGAACGTTTTGCGGTCGAAGGTCTGATACTCGACCCGTCCGCCTTTGATCTGCCGCAGCCAGGCGAGCGTGGCCCCTTCGGTTTGCTCGACTTGCGAGGGGTCGCTCAACAAGAAGCGCGCGAAGAGGATCGCGTGCCCACGCGTGTACTCCCGTTCGTACGTCGTGTACGGGATCGTGACGTCTTGGTTGAACGAGATGGGAAGGACCCCGGTCTTGTCGACGCCGAGCACGCCGATGATGACGAACCGGCGGTCGCCGACCCGCAGCGAGGTGCCGGTCGGATCACCCACGATGCCGAACTTCGTATAGGCGCGGTCTGAGAGGACGCACACGTGCCGGCCGGCCGCGATGTCGTCGACGGACAGCTTGTGCCCGTACCGGATCGGCGTCGCGGTGGCGAAGCGCTCGTCGGCGCCGGCACCGAGCGAGATGCGGCGAGTCGCGTGTCCGTAGGAGGCGCGCAGGCTCTGGCCGCCGGCCGGCATCGCGTCGACGATGTTGGGTACCTCGTCCTTCGCGCGCTGCAGATCGGCGAGACGGATCGCGGCGCGGGTGAAATCCCTCTGTCGCTGGTTGGGCAGCACGACGAAGGTTCGATCGCTGACGGCGCCGAGAATCCCCGTCACCGCGCCCGCCATCCCGGCGCCGAGGACTTGGATTGCGATAACCGCGGTGACGCCGATGACCAGTCCCAGCGCGGTCAGCAGCGTGCGGACGCGGTTGGCCGCCAGCACCGCGATCGCTTCGAGGAAGTACTGCGAAACGTTCATCGCGTGGCGCTCACGACCGGAGCGCCACGATCGGATCCAGGCGCGAGGCGCGAATCGCCGGATAGGTTCCGAAGACGCAGCCCACGACGGTCGAGAAGCCGACCGAGGTCGACATGATCAACAGGTACGGAATCGGCGCCGGACCGACCAGCTTCTCCACGAACGAATACGCCGCCACCGTGGTGAGGAAGCCGAGCAACGTCCCGATGCCGCCGCCGATGAACGAGAGGAGGATAGCCTCCAAGAGGAACTGCCACGCGATGTCGCCGCGCGTCGCACCGATCGCCTTGCGCAGCCCGATCTCACGCGTCCGTTCGGTGACCGAGACCAGCATGATGTTCATGATCCCGATCCCCGCGACGAGCAACGCCACACCGCCGATCGCGGTCAGTCCGGCTGCGATGGTCGCGAGTACGGAATTGAAGCTCTGCAGCTGCGCTTGGTTGTCCGTGGTGATGTACTGCGCGTGCGGGCCATGCAGCCGGCGCAAGATGGCGTCCACGGTATCCGAGAGGCGACCGACCGTCACGCCGGGCGCCGTGTAGAGGAGGACGCCGTCGATCGGACCGGGCGCGACCTCGTGGAACGTCGTGTACGGGAGGAACAGGAGCTCGTTCCCGCCCGCCGAGTTGAAGAGGCCGCCCTTGAGCTCGGCGTAGACGCCGACGACGAGGAACCGCGTTCCGCCCACCTCGACCGACCGGCCCAGCGCAGGCGCATCCTTGAACAGCTTCTGCGCCAGCTGCTCGGTCAGATTGCAGACGTGCGCGGCGCTGACGACGTCGGCGGTCGTGAAGCGGCGCCCCGCTTGCATCACCAGCGTATCGTTGTGATAGTCGCTGTCGGATATCGCGATCGAGGTCGTCTCGATGCCGTTCGCGCGCATGCGCATGTTGCGCTGAAAGTTGGGCTCGAGGTGCGCGATCAGCGGGCCGGCATCGGCCTCGATGAAGCGCACGTCGCGATATTGGATCGCGGCCGAGGTCGGGTCGTCTTGGTTCGGGTCGACCGCGATCGTGACGCCTTGATCGCCGAAGGAGTTCAACGTCCCGGTGATCCCGCCCGAGGCGGCGTGGCTGATACCCAGGACGGCGATGATCGACGAGGTGCCGATGATCATGCCGAGCATGGTCAGAATCGAGCGCGTGCGGTTGCGCCAGATCGCCGAGAACGCTTCGCTCAGGTACGCCAGCGTGCGGGTCATGGCCCGTGCGAAGGCGCCGGGCTCGGGGCGGTCGTCGGCTGGACGTCGGTCCCGGCGACGATGGTCGCGTCGGAGTCGGTCACGACGACGTTGCCGACGTGCAGGCCGGAGAGGATCACCGTAGAGACGTCGTTCGAAGCGCCGAGGACGACCGTTCGCTGCACGGTCTTGCCGGCGGTGACGACGAGCACGTACGGCCGTCCGGCGCCGTCGTGCCGGATCGCCTCGTTAGGGACCGCGAGGCTGTGCAGGTCGTGATTGGTGATGATGTCGATGTCGACGTTCATTCCGTCGCGCAGGTAGGGGGTGGTGCGGTCGAGCGCGATCGTGGTGATGATCTGGCGCGCGGTGTTCGAGGGGTCGTCGCTCTTCTGCGCCACGGCGCCGATCGTCGCGACGTGGCCGGGCAGCGTCGTCGAACCCAGGTCCTCGCCGGAGACCAGCGCGAGCTGACCGACCCGGACGCCCGCGATGTCCTGTTCGTCGACCCGCGCGCGCACGACGAAGCCCTCGTCTCCGGCCAGCGTGACCAGCGCCTGGCCGACCGTCACCGGGTCGCCGGGTTGCAGCGGACGCAGGGTGTCGGCCGTCTCGGTCGCGACGCTCTGCACGGTGCCGGGGAACGGCGCGACGATGCGCAGCCGGGCGACCTGATCGGCGGCATAGCGCCAGTCGGCGAAGCGCTGCGCCGCGTCGGCCTGGGCCGACTGGACGTCGCCGCTCTTGTCCTGGGCCGCGGTCGCGCGCGCGGCCGTCAGCGCGGCCTGTGCTTGCGTCACCGAATCCCGCGCGGCGCGCACGCGATCGGTCAGGACGGGGCTCTGCCGCGCCAGCTGCGCGTACGTCTCATCGCGCACGCGCTTCTGCTGGTCGTAGGTGATCTGCGCTTCGGCCAGCTTCGCCTGTTGCTGGTCGAGCGCGTCGCGCGAGAGCGCCTTCTGCGCGTAGAGATCCTGATCGGCGGCGGCCAGCCGTTGTTGCTCGCGCAGGTCGGTCAGGGCGTTGGCGACTTGCGCGTCGGCCAGCGCGCGCTGCGCCGCCGCCGACTGCCCGCCGTAGCCCAAGCCCGACTCGGCGCCGGCGCGCGCATCCTGGATCGCCTGGTTGAGATTGAAGCGCGCCTGTTCGAGACTAGCCTGGGCCTGCACGACCGACGAGCGGTTCTGCGCCGGCAGGGCGTTGTTCGTCGCGACCGCGCTGCGCGCGCGCCCGACCGCCGCGAGGTAGGCGTCGTGCGCGTCCTGCTCGGCGTTCACCAGCTGCGGGTTGGAGATGGTGGCCAGCAACTGCCCGCCGGCGACGTGCTGCCCCGGCTTGACCGCCAGCAGCTCGAGGTTCCCGGCGACCAGCGCGGCCAGGATCTCGGTCTGGGGCCGCTGCACGAGTCCCGTCTCGGGCAGCTTGGTCTCGAAGTTGCCGGTCCGCACCGTCACGACGCGCACGATGCGCGAGCTGCCATGCGCGTGCGAGGCCACCACCGCGATCACGAGCACGACGATCAGCCCGCCCAAGACGATCAGGAGGTTGCGGCGGCGGTGCGCGGGGCGGCGCGCTGAGAGTGTGGACATCAGGGAGCTCCGATTTGGACCAGCGCGACGGGGTCGGCGATGCCGATCGCCGCCCGCAGACCGATCAGCGATTCGAGGTACGAGACGCGCGCCGCGATCAGGTCGTTGGCGCTGGTCAACGCCGTCTGCTGCGCCGAGAGGACGTCGGTCAGCGAGATCAGGCCGTTGCGATATTGCAGCTGCGCGATGCGGGCCGACTCGGCGCCGAGCCGGTCCGCCTCCTTGGAGTAGGCCAGGTTCGCGTGGGCGGTCTGCGCGCCGCGCAGCGCCAGGCGCACACTCTGTTCGACTGCGCCTTCGGTCGAAGCGAGTTGGGCCAGCGCCGCGTCGATCTGCGCTCGCGTCGCGCGGTGCTTGGCCCGGCGCGTGCCGTAGTCGAACAGCGGCACGGTGAACGTCTCCTGCGCCTGGATCGTCCAGAAGCCGGGGACGCCGCGGACGATCGTCGTCGACGGAACCGGTAAGCCGAGCGCCCGATCGATCAGGGCGCTCTCCGCAGCGCTCTGAGCCGCGTAGCCGAACGCCGTCGGCGAGGTCTGGTTGCCGAACGAGGCGCCGAGCGAAAACTGCGGGCGAAGGTCGGTGTCGACCTGCGCGTCGGCGAGCCGCGCGACGGCGACCTGCGCCGCGGCGCCGGCGATGTCGGGCCGGCCGGCCTTGGCCAGCGCGATCAGCGTCGCCAGCGGTGTGGCCGGCAACGGCGGCTCCGGCAACGTCAGCGGCAACGCGAACGTCGTCTCGCTCGGGGCGCCGATGCGCTGCGCGAGCGCTTCGCGTGCGTTCGCATCGTCGGCTTGCGCCGAGACCAGGTTGGCGGCGCTGTGCAGCTCGTTGGCCTCGGCGCGCAAGACGTCGACGCCGGCGACCCGGCCGACCTTCTCTTGCGCCTGGGCCACCGCCAGCAATGCCTGCTGGTACGCGACGTCGCCGGCGGCGAGCTGCACGGCGTCGCGTCGCTGCACCGCGGTGTACCACGCCGTCGAGACATCCTGCGCGAGTTGCTGCTGGGCGTGCGCCAACGAATCGCGCGCGCTCTCGAAGAACAAGCGCTGGCGCGT
>JBEKLD010000153.1:0-7055 GCA_050010375.1 Vulcanimicrobiaceae bacterium | reverse complement strand
TGCGCGATCTCGGGCCGGTTCTGGATCGCCGAGGTGATCAGCGCGTCGAGCGAGGGCTCGGGCGGCACCTGCGCGACCGACGTCGTCGGCACCAGGTTCGCGAACCAGAGCGGATCGCTCGGGTTCGCCAGCAGCAGCGTCTTCAGCTCGATCTGGGCGCGCTGGACGTTCTGGATCGCCGCGAAGACGTTGTCCTGGAAGACGTTGACCTGCGTGTTCGCCTCGACGATGTCGGTTGGTGCGACGACGCCGTGCTGGGCCAGGCGCGTGTTGGACGCCGCCTGGGCGCTCGCCTCACGCAGTCCTTCTTCTTGGATCGCGACATTCTGCCAGGCCGAGACCAGATCGTAGTACGCGTTCGAGACCTGCACGACGGTGTTCGACGCGCCGAGCATCGCGTTGCTCGCCACGATCTGGTCGTTCAGCTTCGCCAGCCGCACCTGCAGGCGCGGCTGGTCGATGGCCAGACCGCGCGCCAGCGGCTGGGTGATCGAGAACTGCAGCGCCGTCTGGTAGTACGGGTCGTAGCTATTGTAGAGGTTGTCGTTGGTGATCCGCTCGCCTGAGATGCCGACGCTGTACTGGCCGCCGGTCGTCGTCAGGCCGTTGAAGCCGGTCGTCACGCCGAGCGTGTCCTGCGTGACCGGTGCGCCGGCGGCGGCGACGTTGAACGGGCTGGTGACCGGCTCGACGGTGTGCGAGTAGGCCGGCACGACTTGGAACTTCACGTCGTAGGCGCCCTTGGCCGCGACGATCTGGTAGGCGGCGATCCGGCGGTTCGACTGGTCGATCGCCAACTGCGCGTTGCGTTCCAGGGCCATCCCCAGCGCGTCGTGCAAGGCGAGTCCGACGAAGGGTTGGTTCTGCACGCCGACCAGATCGCCGTTGGGGACGGCGCTGACCGGGGCGCTGTACCCCGGGATCGGGGGGACGGACGGCAGGACGGCCGGGATCGGCGGCGGCGGTAGCTGCGCCCCCGGGAAGCTTTCGCCGCCGCTCGCCGCCGGCGCGGGCTGCGCGCTCGCCACCGGCGCGGGCTGCGTGCTCGCTACCGGGACGGGCTGCGCGCTCGCCGTCGGGACGGGCTGTGCGAGCGCCCAGGATGGCGCGGCGAAGAGGGTCGCGCTCAACGCGAGCGCGAGGGGCCGAGAACCGCGCACGTCGCTACTTGACCTTGATCGACGTCTCGACCGACATCCCGACCCGCAGCGGTTCGTCCTTGGGGCCATCCACGACGCAGACGCGCACGGGGATCCGTTGAGTGACCTTCACGAAGTTCCCGGTGGCGTTTTGCGAGGGCACCAAGCTGAACGTGTTCTGCGACGCCGGCGCGATCGCGCAGACGCGGCCGTGGAACGTCACGCCCTTGTAGGCGTCGACGCTGATGTCGACCGGCTGGCCGACGCGCACGCTGCCGAGCTGCGTCTCCTTGTAGTTGGCCGTGATGTACTGGCCGGCCGACGGCACGAGGTCGAGCAGCGACTGTCCGGGGGCGACCGAGGTGCCCACCTCGACGTTCTTCTCGCCGACGATACCGTCGATCGGCGAGCGGATCACCGTGTAGCCGTAGCGGTCCTGGGCGGTCCGCAGCTGAGCTTGGAGCGAGCCGGCCTGCGCGACCGCCGCGTCGGCTTGCGCCTGGGTGGCGGGGACGCGGAACGGGTTGTCGCTCTCGGACAGACGGCCTTGCGCGGTCTGCAGTTGTCCCTGCTGCGCGCCGATGCCGGCCGACGCGGCCGTCGCCGCGGCGATCGCGGCGACGTAGCGCGCTTGCGCCTGCGTCACCGCGGTTTCGGCGGCGGTGACGTTGTCGAGCGCGCTCTGGTACTGCGACTGGGCCTGCGCCTGCGCCGCGCGCTGCGCGTCGAGCTGCTGGACGGCGATGTCGCCGGTGCGAACCAGCGCCGCGTAGCGGGCCAGGTCGGCGTCGGCGCGCACGAGTCCCTGCCGGGTCGCCGGCACCTGCGACTGCGCGACGCGCAGCTGCGCCGAAGCCTGCGCGATCGCGGCGCGCGCGGCGTTAGCCTGCTGCGTCGCGGCTTGGGCTTGCGCCTGCGCGTCCTCGACCGAACTCGTTGCGGCGGTGACGCCGCCGTTGCCCTGCACGCTCTGCGCCGCGACTTGCGCGCGGGTCAGCGAGACGTTCTCTTGAGCGGCGCGGGCCTGCGCGTCCTGCGCTTGCAGCGCGGCCTGCGCTTGGAGCACGGCGTTGTGCTCGTCGGTGTCGTCGAGCCGGATCAGGATCTGGCCGCGATGCACCGGTTGGTTCGTGTCGACCAGGATCTGGTCGACGCGCTCCTGGATCTTGCTCGTCACCGTCACGGTGTCGGCGTCGACCCGGGCGTCGTCGGTCGTCTGGTGCGAGAGCGCGTAGGCGAGGAAGCGCGCGCCCCAGATCAGGATCGCGATCACGACGATCGCGCCGACGACCAGGACCAACAGCGGCGGACGGCCGCGCTTGGCGCGGGGCGCCTCGTCGCTCGCGTCCGGCGGGGGTACTCCGCGGCCTCCGGCGGCCGGCGTGGGCCGGCTCGGCGCTTCGGTACTCGTTTCCACTGTCAGCCTGAGGCTCCGTTCAAGAAGAGGTCGACGATCTTGCCGAGGGTCGCCGAATCGGGGGCGGGATCGCGCCACAACTTGCGGGCGATCACGTACGAGAACAAGCTACCCATAAAATATCGCGCCAGCAGATCGGGGTCCCCCTTCAGCCGCCCCCGTTCGATCTGCATCGTGAAGTAGGCGGTGAAGTCTGACAAGAGCTGCGTCGGCGCCCGCCACTCCGGCACGTCGTCGGTGCGGGCGGCGCTCTCGGCGAGCGAGACGCACATCATCGCCCGGCGGGAGAGCATATTCTCGACCGAATAGGCCGCGACCGTCCGCAAATCGGCGGCGACGTCGTCGCCGGGCAGGTTGGCCAGCACCGACCGGAAGCGGTCGAAGTCGTGGGCGGCCTCGCGCATCGCGTCGAGCAGCGCCTGCTTCGAGCCGAAGTGCCGGAACAGCGTCGCCTCGTTGACGCCGGCGCGTTCGGCGACCTCACGGGTCGTCGTCCCGCGGCTGCCGTGCAGCTCGAACAGCTCGCGCGCCGCGGTCAGGATCCGCGTGCGAGTCTCTTCGACCCCGGGGTGGGAGCGATGACCGGTCGAGAGCATCAGCGTTTCTTCGTGAAGACCGAATCGTCGAGGGCGACATTGGTCTGGTAGTCGGTGTAGACCCCGTGGGCGACCGCCCGGGCGAAGGGGATCGCGATCTCGGCATCCTGCTCGGCCAGCATCGAATAACCCCCGACGACCCGAAAGGTCTGGGCCATCGTGATGTGCCCGCCATTGTAGTAGTCGTAACGGATCGAGTCGATCGCCCAGGCGCCGGGGTCGATCAACACGGTCTCGTGGTCGATCATCCCGCGCACCCGCTGGACCATCCGCAGCGCCAGGTCGGTGTGGCCGCGAAATGCTTGCTCACCCGCGTAGGTGATGGCGAAACGGCGCTCCCAGCCGGCCGGGTCGCCGACGTCGGCGAACATCTTGTCGAAGCCTTTGGCCAGGGCCGGGACGCGGTCGAAGACGACCTCGTAGTTGGCCGGGCGCTTGTAGTAGGTGGTCGCATCCAGGTGCGTGCGAATGAACGGGAACGAGGCCAGCCGGATCTCGACGTGCAGCCGGCCTTCGTAGGACGCGAGGCTCGGATTGCGCGCCTCGACGTTGGCCAGGATCGTCGCCGGATCGACCGAGTGCTCGTCGCTGGCGCTGGCCGGAAAGCCCGCGAAGATGACCAGCGCCGCGAGGATCGGCGCCGCGACCCGGGCCGCGAAGCCGAAGTGGCGGCGCCGCGGCGCGTCCTCCGGGTCGAGCGGGAACGCGAAGACGTGCTCGAGGCCGGTCAGCGCGAGCGCGTCGCGCACGGCCTGCGAGTCCGGCCGCACCTCGATGGCGCCGCCGACCTCGCGCAGGCGGCGCAGGCCGCTCACCAGGCCGGCGATGGTCTCGGCGGGGAGGGCCTTCCCGCCCAACAGGAAGCGCAGCCGCGGATGGTCCGGGCTGGCGGCGAGGGTGGCGTCGACCAGCGCCGCGACCCGCTGGGGGGCATCGGCGGCGTCGGCGTCCAACCGGTACGGCTCGTTTGTCAGTTGCTGTCTCATCGGCATCGTTATCGTGCGTGTGGGTACTTGCACGGACATCCTAGCGCACTCTGTGGAGTCATGCAAGTACTTACCTGCACATCGCCGAGGCGCTTCCGGTGACGCCCGATCTGGGGGAGTTGGTGAGGGCGGCCGGCTTGGACGGTGCCGCCGTTCACGTCCGAGGGGTCGAGCCCGGCGCGCCGGCCTGGCGACACGACGACGGTCGCTGGATCTACCCGGCCTCGATGATCAAGGTTCCGGTCGCCGTCGCCGCCGCGGCCGCGGTCGCCGAGGGCCGGCTGGCCTGGACGAGCCCGGTCAGCGTCGACCCGGTGAACCTGACGCCCAACGACGCCCCCTCCCCGGTCATCCCCGGGGCCGTGCTGAGCGTCGAGGCGCTGGTGACCGTGATGCTCCAGCGCTCGGACAACGTCGCGACCAACGTCCTGATCGATCTGCTCGACCGCGAGCGCGCGACCGCGGCCCTCCACGCGCTGGGGTTCCCCGGGACCAGCGTCCGGCGCAAGCTCTCCGGCGCGCTCCCGCTGATCGCCGACCCGGCCGCCACCGGGCGCAACAGTTTCCCCGCGGCCGAGGCCGCGGCGCTGTTCGCGGCGATCGCCGCCGACCGCGTCCCGCACGCCGCGACGCTGCGGCGGATCCTGGCGACCTCTCTGTGGGACGTGCGGCTCTCGCGCGGCCTCGCCGCCGGGGACGCCTTCGCGCACAAGACCGGCGACACCGACGCGGTCTCGCACGACGGGGGAATCGTCACGTTTTCGACTGGGGAGCGCTGGGTGGTCGTCGTCTACACGGAACTGTCCGCCGCGGAGGAGAACGACGTGCGCTTCGGGGCGTTCATGCGCGCGCTCCGGCCCTATCTGCTCGCCAACCCCTGAGGGACGATTGACCCAGACGCCCCAGCTCGCGTCGTTCGCCCGCACCGTCGCGACCTCGGCGGATGCGGTGCGCAAAGCGTCGGAGTCGGTCGCCGCGGCGGCGCAGGACCAGACGGCGTTGATGGGCGCGCTGGCCGACGCCGCCGGCGCACTAGCCGAGGAGGCGCGCGCGACCGCGGCGCGCCTGGAGACGACGCGCGAGACCGCGCGCCGTGCCGGCACCGACCTGGCCGCCTCGCTGCGCATCGTCGAGGACTTGCTCCACTCGGTGCTGGCGCTGGCCGAGCTCTCCGAGGGAACGGCCGCCGCGATGGACGACTTCGGCCGGCTGATGGGCGAGATCGGCGCGATGACCGAGTTCGTCGAAGAGGTCTCCGACGAGACCCAACTCTTAGCGCTGAACGCCGCGATCGAGGCGGCCCGCGCCGGCCAGCACGGCCTGGGCTTCGCGGTCGTCGCCGGCGAGGTCGGCCGCCTCGCGAAGACGACCGGCGAGTCGACGACCGCGATTCGCGATCTCGTCGCGCGGATTCGCACCGAGGCCGAGACGACGATCGCGACGGTGCGCGAGGCGGCCCAGCGCAGCGCGCGCTCGGCACCGGCGGCGCGGCTGGCGGCCGAGATCCTGGGCGCCGTCGCCGCGCTCGCGCGCGACGTCGCGGCGGCGCTCGACGTCGCCGCCGAAGAAGGACGCACGCACGCCTCGCACGCCGGCGAAGTCGGGCGCGAGATGGCGCGGCTCGCCACCGCGTCGGCCGACCAGGGGCGGCGCGCGCTCGAGGCCGCCTTCTCGACCCAGCGGCTGGCCTACTACGGTTCCGAGATGCTCTACGCGTCGCGCCAGGGCCGCACGGCGCACAACGAAGCGCGCACGCTGCGCTGCGCGACGCTGCTCCCGCCCGGCTATCCGCCGACGCGCGCTTGGGAACGGTTCGCCGAGCTGGTCGCGCAGCGCAGCGACGGTTCGCTGCGGGTCGAGCTCGAGATCCCGTTCAACGGCACCGAGCTCGAAGCGCTGATGCGCGTGCGTTCCGGGGAGCTCGACTTCGTCAGCGTGACCTGCTACGTCGCCTCCTCGCTGCTCCCGCTGGCGCAGGTCTTCGACCTGCCGTTCCTCTTCGCCGACGCGCCCTCGGCACACCGGGTCCTCGACGGCAACCTCGGCCGTTACGTGCTGCAGGCTTTCGAGCCGTTCGGGTTGCGCGGGATGGGCTACTTCGAGAACGGGATCCGGCACTTCACCAACAACCTGCGCCCGGTCTCGCGGCCCGAGGACGTGCGCGGGATGCGCGTGCGCATTCAGGACTCGGTCGTCTACCTGGCGTTGATGCACGTGCTGCATGCCTCGCCGAAGGTGATCCCGTTCGACCAGCTCCGCGCGGCACTGGAGCGCGGCGATGTCGACGCGCAGGAGAACCCGCTCCCGAACATCCTGGGGACGAAGATCTACGAGGTGCAACGCTACCTCACGCTGACCGCGCACACGTACAACACGCAGATCGTCCTGGGCAACTGCGGCACGCTCGAGCGCCTCGCACCCGAGGAGCGGGAGCTGGTCGAGTCGGCGCTGCGCGAGGTGATCCCGTGGCACCGCACGATCTCCGCCGAGGACGACCAGCGCGCGCTGGCCGAGCTGCGCGGGTTGATGGAGGTGCGCGAGCTCGACCACCAGGAGCGGGCCGCGTTCGTCGGCTCGGCGACGTTCGTGTGGGAGCGGATCGGTCGCCTCTTCCCCGACGCCGTCACCGACCTGCTGTTGGGCGGTGCGCTGTCCGACTTCGCGCCGCCGGCTTCCGGCAAAGGCGCGCAGCACGAGCACCACCTCTTCCAGATGCAGGACATCGTCGACGCGATCGACGACGCCGTCGGCGCGTTGCGCAGCTCGGCCTCCGAGGGCGCGGGCCAAGCGCGCGAGCAGGCGCCGACGCTGCGCCACTTGGCGGAGACCGCCCGCACGATGAGCGAGGAGAGCGGCGCGCTGGCCGAGCGCTTCACCGGATTGCTCACCCGCTTCGCGACCGCGCAAGACGACGTCG
>JBEKLD010000152.1:0-7097 GCA_050010375.1 Vulcanimicrobiaceae bacterium | reverse complement strand
GCGGCCGGCCGGGCTGCGGATCCTCGCCGCGCCGGCCGACGCCGCGGCGGTCGAGGCGGCGCTCGGGGTCGTCCCGCAGACGTTCGCGCGGCTGCACGACTGGGTCGCGGCGCTCGACGAGGCGCGGGCCGTCGTCACCGTCGACACCGGGGCGGCGCACGTCGCCGGGATGCTCGGCACCCCGGTCGTCGACGTCTTCCCCGACGCCGGGTTCGCCGTGCAGGTCCGGCGCTGGCGGCCCTGGGCCTCGCCGGCCCGGGTCCTGCGGGCCTCGGCCGTCGCCGGCGGTGCGGGGGCGGCGCTGGTCGAAGCCGTGCGGGATGGGTTCTGAGCGAGCGCTGCTGGTCGCGGCAGGCGGAGGCCTCGGCGACACGCTGCTCGCGGGCGTCGTGGCGCGCGCTCTGCGCACCCGCTGGGCGGCGGTCGATGCGGTCGTGCTCCCGGCCCACGTCGAGTTGGCGACCCGGATGCCCGACGTCGACCGGGTCGTGCCGTGGGGCGTGGCGCTCCCCGGCCGCTACGCCGCGGCGGTCGTCACGTGGGCGACCCTGCCGACGGCGCTGATGCCGTGGCTGGCCGGCATCCCGTTGCGCGCCGGGCAAGCGCGCCGGCTCTACTCGGGCCTCTTCACGCACCGCGTCGTCGTGCGCAGCGAGCTGGGCGATCGCACCACGCACTGGACGCAGATCTTGCTCGACTACGCGCGCGCGCTGGACTGCGATACGAGCGACGCGGTGCCGGCGTTCGTGCCGACCGTATCCGACCGCGACGCCGCGCAAACGTTGCTGCGCGTCCACGACGTGCGCGGACCGTACGCGATCCTGCACCCGACCCGCGGCCTCTCCGCGCAGCGCGCGCGCTGGCCGGTCGACGGGCTGGTCGCGCTCGCCCGCCGACTGGTCGCGCGCGACGGCGTCCCGGTGCTGGTGAGCGGCGCGGCCGCCGACGCGCCGATCGCCGAGGCGATCGCCGAAGGCGCCGGACGCGGCGTCCTCACGATCGCCGGCGCGACGTCGATCGGCGTCTTCGGCGCGCTCGCCGAGCGCGCGAGCGCCGTCGTCGCGATGGACTCCGGACCGATGCACGTCGCCGCCGCCGTCGGCGCGCCGACCGTCGGCATCTTCGCGTTACAGTCCGACGAGCCGGATCGCTGGGCGCCGCTCGGCGCGCGCGTCGCCGTCGTGCGACCGGCCTATCCGTGTCCGCCGGGCGAGCGCAAGGAGACCTGCCCCAACTTCGCCTGCGTGCGCGAACTCGATCCGACGCGTGTCCTCGCCGCCCTCGACGGACTGCTTCTCCCAAGTTGAGAGCAACATGGTGATGGACCGAGCGCAGAACTATCGTGCGCTATGCTGCATGCTCGTTGCGAGGTCGGACCGGGGGCCCCGCCGCGAAGCGGTGGGGGGCGCGCAGCCTGGGGCGGAGCGCCGTTAAGGTGAAGCTCACGATTCAACTTTGCACGTATAACCGCGCGCATCTGCTGGGGCGCGTGCTCGAGGCGTGCTTCGATCAGACGCTCGCGCCGGAAGAGTACGAGGTCGTGCTGGTCGACGACGGTTCGCAGGACGAGACGCCGGCGGTGATCGAGCGCGCGCGGGCGCTGGCGACCTGCGGCTTCACCGTCATCCGTCAGGCCAACGGCGGGCTGGCGAACGCGCGCAACGCGGGGATCGCGGCGTCGCGCGGCGCGCGGATCGCCTTCATCGACGACGACGTGTTGCCGACACCGGTCTTCGCCGCGGAGCACCTGCGCAGCGATGCGCGTCACGGCGACGTCGTCGTGCGCGGTGCGGTCATCAACACCGAGTCGTTCGACAAGCTGCCGCCGCCGATCTGGTCGCTGCGCAACCACAGCGCGAACTGGTTTTGGACCTCGAACGTCTCGGTGCGCCGCGCCCGGCTCGACCGGGTCGGCGGCCGGTTCGACGAATCGTTCAGCGAGTACGGCTGGGAGGACATCGAGCTGGGACTGCGCTTGCGCGCGATCGGGACCAAGGCCGTCTTCAACCGATTGGCGGTCGCGTTCCACTACAAACCGCGCCCGGCCGGGAACAACGTCGCCGGGATGCTGCGCCAAGTGCGCGCGCAGGCGCGCACGGCGGTGCAGCTCGAGCGCCTGCATCCGAGCTGGCGCGTCGCGCTGGCGATCGGCGACACGGTCCCGCAGCGGCTGCTCGGCGGGGCGCTGCGCAGCAGCGCGCTCGTCACGCGGCTCGAGCGCCTGGCCGACGGGTCGGGCGCCGACGGGCGGCTCTCGCCGCTGCGCCTCGCCGCCGCGCGATTGCTCGCCAGCGCCGCCTACTACGACGAGCTCGCGCGCGCCAAGCGCGCATAGTCGAATGCGGATCCTGCTCTCGCGCACCGATCGGGTCGGCGACCTGATCCTCTCGACGCCCGCGATCGCCTCGGTCCGCCGGTCGTTCCCGGATGCGCACGTGACGCTGGCCGCCAGCCGCTACAACGCGGTCGTCGTCGACCGCTCGCCCGACCTCGACGCGGTCGTCGGCTATCCGGCCGAGGTGCGCCCGGACGTCTTCGGCGCGCGCTTTGCGGACGTCGACCTGGCGATCGCGCTCGCCCCGCGCGACGTCGACCACCGGATCGTCGCCGCGACGGGGGCGCCGCGCCGGGTCGGCTACACCTACGCCTCGCGCTGGGTCGCGCGCCTCGGCTTGCGCTCGCGGCTGACCGAGGTCGTGCTCAGCCAGGCCGACCCGGTCTGCGCCGAGCGCGACCCGAGCCAGGTGGTCGCCCACGAGGTCGACCAGGTGCTGGCGGTCGTGGCCGCCGCCGGGGCCGAGGAGCTCTGCCGCGAGCTGGTCCTGCCGGTCACCGCCGCGGACCGCGCCGCGGTCGCCGGGTTGCCGCCCCGGCCGATCGTCGTCCAGCTCGGCCGGCGCTGGACCGAACGCGGGTCGACGACGGCCAGCTGCCTGGCGCTCTTCGAGGAGCTGCGCGCCCTGGGCCGGCCGCTGGTCGCGACCTACGGCGAGGACGCGCGGGAGCTGGGCGCCGAGGTCGCCCGCGCCGGGGTCGCCGATGCGGTCCTGGGCAACCTGGACTTCCACGTCTGGGCGGCGGTCTTCGAGCGGGCCGCTTGCGTCGTCACGATCGACACCGGGGCGACCCACGTGGCCAGCGCCGTCCGCGCTCCGACCGTCGTCCTGTTCGAGTACGCTTGGTTTCGCCTGGCCTCGCAGGAATGGTCGCCGTATCGCGTGCCGAACGCGGTCCTGCGCAAACCGCCGGACGAATCGGACGCCTCGCTGCGCGCCTCGCGTGCCGAGATCTTCGCCGCCGTCGCCGCTCTGCTATGACCGAATCGCCGCGCCTCTCCGTCGTCGTCCCGACGTACAACCGCATCGACACGCTGCGTCTGATGATCCCCGCGCTGATCGCGCAGGATCGGCCGCGCGGCGAGTTCGAGGTGCTCGTCGCCGACTCGAACTCGACCGACGGCACCGCCGCATATCTGGCCGAGGTCGCGCGCGAGCATCCGTTCGTGCGCCACCTGCCGGGGCCGTACTCCGGCCGCGCGGGGGCGCGCAACGCCGGGATCGCCGCGGCGCGCGGTGAGATCGTGCTGTTCACCGATTCGGACATCCTGGCGGCGCCCGACCTGCTCTCGCGCCACTTGGCGCACCACGACGCGCCCGGTTCGCGCGCGGTCGTCGGGATGGAAGTGCAGGTCGACACCTACGAGGACTACTTGCGCAAGCGCGACGACGCCGCGCTGCGCCGGCCGCTGCACGGCGAGCACCCCAAGCGGCTGAGCTGGTTGTACTTCCTGACCGGCAACGCTTCGGTCCCCAAGCGCGAGCTCGACCGAGTCGGCCGGTTCGACGAGGACTTCACCGGCTACGGCCACGAGGATCTCGAGCTGGGCTATCGCCTGCAGCACGCCGGCGTCGCGATCGTCTACGAGCCGCGCGCCGTCAACTATCACTACCAGTACGTGCCGTGGGACGAGCAGCAGCGCAAGTACGAGCTGGCCGGCCGCTCGACCGTCCGTTTCTTCCGCAAGCATCCGGACTGGGACGTGCGGCTGCGCCTGGGGATGACGCCGGTCTCGCTCGGGCTGCACGCGCTGGTCGACGCGCTCCCGCCGCTGCGCGACTGGTTCGAACGCGGCGCGAACCGGCCCGGTGTCGCGCGCACGCTCTCGTACCAATATCACTACCTGACCGGAGTCAAGGCCGCCTTACGTGGATAGCTCGACCGTCACCGTCGCCTGTGGAGCGCTGACCGCGGCTGACGTCGGCCGCGCGGTCGCGCTGAACGGCTGGGTGCACCGCCGGCGCGACCACGGCGGGCTGATCTTCATCGACCTGCGCGACCGCAGCGGGATCACCCAGGTCATCTTCGATCCTTCGCACGCCGAGACGTTCGCGCTGGCCGAGACGCTGCGCGGCGAAGACGTCGTCCGCGCGCGCGGCGTCGTCCGCCGCCGTCCGCCCGGTACCGAGAACGCGCGCCTGGCGACCGGCGAGGTCGAGGTGCCGGCCGACGGGCTCGAACTCCTCAACCGCTCGGAGACGCCGCCCTTCGTCATCGCCGCCGACGAAGAGCCGGCCGAGGAGGTGCGCCTGCGCTACCGCTACCTCGATCTGCGGCGGCCGCGCATGCAGCGCAACCTGACCCTGCGCCATCGGATCATCAAGGCCTTTCGCGACTACTTCGACGAGCACGACTTCCTCGACATCGAGACGCCGAACCTCATCAAGTCGACACCCGAAGGCGCGCGCGACTACCTGGTCCCCTCGCGCGTCCACCGCGGGACCTTCTACGCGCTGCCGCAGTCGCCGCAGATCCTCAAGCAGATCTTGATGATCGGCGGCTTCGGGCGCTACATGCAGATCGCGCGCTGCTTCCGCGACGAGGACCCCCGAGCCGACCGCCAACCGGAGTTCACCCAAGTCGACGTCGAGATGACGTTCGTGCAGCAGGCCGACGTGATGGCGGTGATGGAGGACGCGATGCGCACGGTCTGGCGGCGCGTGCTGGGCGTCGAGGTACCGCCGATGCCGCAGCTGACCTACGCCGAGGCGATGCGCCGCTTCGGTTCCGACAAGCCGGATCTGCGCTTCGCGCTGGAGTTGACCGACGTCGCCGACCTGTTCCGCGACGGCACGTTCGCGCTCTTCGCCGGCCTGGCGCAGAGCGAGGCCAACCGGGTCGCGGCGGTGCGCTGGCCGGGCGGCGCCGCGCTCTCGCGGCGCGACTTCGACGCGCTGACCGAGCTGACCAAGACCTTCGGCGGCAAGGGGCTGGCCTACGTGACCTTCGCACCCGAGGGCGTGAAGGGTTCGATCGCGCGCTTCGTCGATGCGCCGCTCGCCGCCGCGCTGCGCGAGCGCACCGGAGCGCAGGACGGCGACGCGCTGCTCTTCGTCGGCGACGCCGCGCACGTCGCCTCCGACGTCGCCGGCAAGCTGCGCCTCGAAATCGGGGACCGGCTCGGGCTGCGGCCGGCCGACACGTACGCCTTCTGCTGGGTGCTCGGCTTTCCGCTCTTCGAGCGCGACGCCGAGACGGGCGAGATCACCTTTTCGCACCACCCGTTCACTGCGCCGCTGCCGGGCCAGGAAGCGCTCTTCGACAGCGATCCGCTGGCGATCACCGCGCAACACTACGACCTGGTGCTCAACGGCTACGAACTGGGCAGCGGCTCGATCCGCAACCACACGGTCGAGTTCCAGCAGCGCGTCTTCCTGCGCCTCGGGCTCAGCCAAGAGCAGATCGACGAGCGCTTCGGCTTCTTCATGGAGGCGCTGCGCTACGGCGCGCCGCCGCACGGCGGGATGGCGCTGGGCGTCGACCGGATCGTGATGCTGGCCTGCGGCGAGACCTCGATTCGCGACGTCATCGCGTTCCCCAAGAACCAGACGGCGCGCGACGTCATGATGGACGCGCCGTCGAGCGTCCCCGCCCAGGCCTTGACGGACTTGGGTTTGCGCCTCGTTCCGCCGCCGGCCTAGCGCCGGCGCGCGGCTAGAGGTGGATGTCTCGCCGCGTCTCGCGGAAGAGCATCTTCTTGTTCAGCTCGCGCAGCGCGTCGATCGAGCGACGGTGTTCCTCGGAGCGGCCGTAGCGGTTCGCCGCGCGCAACGAGGCATCCAGGCTGCGCTCGCGGTTGGCGTAGACCAAGAAGGCTTGCAGGTCGCGGTCGTCGAGTGGCATGAACATCGCTGACGATAAAATACCCACGTCGGTGCAGCGGTATGCGTGACGCGCGTCGCGCGTTCGATTCACTCGGCCAGGAGCGCTCGGACGCGGGTGAAGACGGCAGCGAGCATCGGCTCGGTGAGCGTGCCGGTGTTCGTGTTCTGACGGCTGGGGTGATAGGACGCGAGCACCGTTGCCGAGCGACCGTCCGGCAACTCTACCGGCGTCTCGGCCAGGTGCGCGAACGCGGCGCGCCGCGCCCGGTACGCACCCGAGCGCCGGATCACGTGGTGCACGGTGTCGTCCGCTAGCTTGCCGAGCGTGACGATCACCCGCACTGCGTCGAGCAGCGCGAGCTCCTCGACCAGGTAGGGCAGGCAGCGGGTGCGCTGTGCGGGCGTCGGCTTGTTGGCCGGCGGCGCGCAGCGCACGGCTGCGGTGATGAAGGTGTCGTGCAGCTCGAGCCCGTCGTCGCGGTCGACCGCGCGCGGCTGATTGGCGAAGCCGGCCTGGTAGAGCGCGCGGTACAGCCACTCGCCGCTGGCGTCCCCGGTGAACGGGCGACCGGTCCGGTTGGAGCCGTGCGCGCCGGGTGCGAGGCCGACCAACAGGACGCGCGCACGCGGGTCACCCCAACCGGGGACGGGACGCGCCCAGTAGGTGAGGTCGCGATAGGCGCGTTTCTTCGTCGTGCCGACCTGCGCGCAGTAGGCGCGCAGCTCCGGGCAGCGGCGACATGCGACCACCCGCCGCTCGAGCGTGCTCAGGGAAACAGAGGGCACGCTCGTCGGGTTCTACAAGCACACAGGCCTCCCCGCAGAAGGACAGCCGTGACAGAGCCGGAGTCGGCGCTCGAGATCTTCACCTTCGGGCCGTTCACGCTCGATGCGTTCGCGCGCACGCTCGATTCCCACGCGACGGCGATCCGGCTC
>JBEKLD010000151.1:0-7184 GCA_050010375.1 Vulcanimicrobiaceae bacterium | reverse complement strand
CCGCACATCGCGCTCGCGCGCAGCTCGCCGCCGGCGACGACGTCGGTCGCGCCGGGGACGAGCCCCCAGCTGCGGTCGCTCAACAACGTCGCGCCGTCGGCGCTCGGCGAGGACGCGTAGGCGATCGCCGCGCGCGCCCGCGCCAGCGCGTTCTCGCCGACCATCAGCGCCAAGTCGCGCGTCGTCCCCGGCGACGCCTGACGCGCGACCGCCGCGAACGCGCCGGCACTCGCCGCTCCGGCCAGCGCCAGCACGCCGACGCAGACCAGCACTTCGAGCAGCGTGAAGCCACGCTCAGCCGTTCGTGTAGAAGCCATCGCTGCTCCCTTGCGCCTGCACGGCGCTGCACGTCGCCTGCTCCGCGTCGATCGTCGCCGCTTCGCCGGCGGCGAGGTACGGGCCGAAGTCGTTCAGCCAGGCCGCCGGCGCTTCGGCGATGACGTTCCACGGAGCGAAGCTGCCGGCCAGCGTCCCCGCCGGCGTCGGCAGGTTCGGTGGATCGGTCACGTAGTTGCGCGTCGAGTCCCAATTCGTGGCGGCGTCGGTCTTGACCAGCGTATCGGTCCCACCGTCCGACGCCCGCGTCCCGCTGTAGGTGAAGACGAACGCGCCGGCGATGAACCAGCCGCCGGGATACGTCAGCGAACCGTCGGGGTTGGCGGTCGGGTCGTTCCACACGACGTACTCGCTCCAACCGGGCTGCCAGCTCAGCGCGCACGCCGTTAGGGTCTTCGGCGCGCCGGTATCGTGGCCGACGTTGCAGCGCGCACTGCACGTGTACTGCAAGATCTCGGTGAACCCGCTGGGGACGACGCCGGCGACCAGATCGAGGACCCGCGAGGCATCGGCGGTGTCGAGTCGCAGTTCGAGCACGGTGTTACCGCCGGCCACCGGGTTGCCGCTGGCGTCCTGCACGCCGACCGCGATCGGCGCGGTCGCCGGAACGCTCGCGGCGACGAAGCCCGAGTCGGCGCTGCCGAGATAGGCGTCGACGTGCGCGACCAGCGCACTCGGCGCGATTTCCGTTACGCTCGGTGCGCTTTGCAGCCCGCTCAGCACGATCGCGCCGGTCGCACTCGGATCGCAGGGTGCGATCGGCGCCGCGGCGGCGAGCCGCTCGAGCGCGCCGGGCGGGAGCGCGTCGCTCGCGCCGTGGTTGGGGAAGTTGCGGTAGCTCCAGAAGCGCGGGCCGCCGGCGTCGGCGGCGTAGAAGTCGACCTGCACGCAGCCGTCGTGGGCGCTCCCCGCCGTCGGTGCGCTCGACCAGATCGCGGTCGCGCTGCGCGCCTCGGCCCGCAGTTGACCGCTCAGGCGTTCGAGCCCGGCATAGGCCAGGTGGCGCGCGTTGAGGTGCTGTGCGTTGCCGACCAGCTGGCGCAGCAGCTCGAACGCACCCAGCGCGACCGCGACGAACAGCGCCGCCGCGATCAGGACCTCGATCAGCGAGAACCCGGCCTCCGACCCGCGCACGCCGCGGCGGGTGCCCGCCGCGGACGCCGGTTATGCGCGCACGAGGTTCGGCGGCGTCGCGCCGCTGACGGCCGCGATCGCGTTCTCGGCCGCGATCAGCGCCATCTTGGTGCGCGTCCCGACCGTCGCCGAGGCGATGTGCGGCGCGAGCACGACGTTCTCGAGCTCGAGCAGCTCGGGGTAGACCTCGGGCTCGCGCTCGAAGACGTCGAGCCCGGCGCCCGCGATCTCGCCGTCGCGCAGGGCGCGCGCCAGCGCCGCCTCGTCGACGACCGGACCCCGCGCGGAGTTGACCAGGTACGCGGTCCGCTTCATCGCGCGCAGCTCGGTCTCGCCGATGAAGTGGCGGGTCGCTGGCAGCAGCGGCAGGTGCAGAGAGAGGTAGTCGCTGCGTTCGAGCAGCGTCTCCTTGTCGACGCGGTGCGCATCGAGCGCGTCCTCGACGGCCTGCGGCGCGGGCTGCTCGTCCGAGTAGATGATCTGCATCCCGAAGCCGCGCCCGCGTCGGGCGACCGCCTGGCCGATGCGCCCGAAGCCGGCGATCCCCAGCGTCGCGTCGACGAGATCGCCGCCCAGGAAGCCCATCATCAGCCAACCGTGAAAACGCCCGTCGCGCACGTAGCGGTCGGCCTCGACGACCCGCCGCGCGGTGGCGAGCAGCAGCGCGAAGGCGAAGTCGGCCGTCGCGTCGGTCAGGACGCCCGGCGTGTTGGTGACCGCGACACCATGGCGGGCCGCCGCGGCGAGGTCGACGTTGTCGTAGCCGACGGCGACGTTGGCGACCACTTTCAAGCGCGGACACTGCGCGAGGAGCGCCTCGTCGATGCGATCGGTCAGCAGCGCCACCAGGGCGTCGGCATCACGCGCGCGTGCGGCCAACTCCGCCGGGGTATACGGTCGGTCGTCCCGGTTCTCGTCGACGTCGAAATGCGTGCGCAACACCGCGATCCCGTCGTCGGGTATCCGGCGCGTCACGACGACCCGAGGTTTCACGCTTTTGCCCTCCGAAAGCCGAGCTGCCATGCCGAATGCGTTCGACACGTCGATCTTCAAAAGCTACGACGTCCGTGGGATCGTCGGATCCCAACTGACGCCCGATGTGGCGTACTGGATCGGCCGCGCGTTCGTCCAGGCGCTGGGCCGCACCAACATCTGCATCGGCCGCGATATGCGGCCTTCGGGCGAGGAGCTCCTGGCCGCCCTGACCCGCGGCGCGGTCGAGGCCGGCGCCGACGTCACCCACATCGGGCTGATCTCGACCGATGCGCTGTACTTCGCGGTCGGTCACTACGGCTTCGACGGCGGCGTGATGATCACGGCCTCGCACAACCCGGCCGCCTACAACGGGCTCAAGTTCTGCCGCGAACAGGCGCAGGCGATCTCGCTCGACACCGGCCTTGGCGCCATCCGCGACCTCGCGCTCTCGGGCGCGTTCACTATGCCGGCTAGGCCCGGCCGCGTCGCGGAGCGCGCGATCCTGGACGACTTCGGGCGGCACTGCATCTCCTTCATCCGCGACCCCGCCAAGATCAAGCCGTACCGGATCGCGATCGACGCCGGCAACGGGATGGCCGGGCTGACCGTGCCCTACGTCTTTCAGCACCTGCCGCAAGTCGAGGTGATCCCGCTCTATTTCGAGCTCGACGGGACGTTCCCGAACCATCCGGCCAGCCCGATCGAGGACGAGAACAAGCTCGACCTGCGCAAGCTCGTCCTCGAACGCGGCTGCGATCTCGGCGCCGCCTTCGACGGCGACGCCGACCGCATGTTCCTGGTCGACGAACGCGGCGGCTTCCCCGACGGCAGCATCGTCACGGCCGCGGTCGGCGTCGCGACGCTCAAGAAGTACCCCGGCTCGAAGATCCTCTACAACCTCATCTGCTCGCGCAGCGTCCCCGAGGCGGTCCTCGCCCACGGTGGGATCCCGGTGCGCTCGCAAGTCGGCCACTCGCTCATCAAGCCGCTGATGCGCGAGCAGAACATCCCCTTCGGCGGCGAGCACAGCGGCCATTTCTACTTCCGCGACAACTGGTTCGCCGACTCGGGGATGATCGCGCTCCTGCAGTGCCTCGACCTCTTCAGCGAAGAAGGCGAGACGATCACCCAGGCGATCGCGCCGTTCAACACGCGCTTTCGCTCCGGCGAGATCAACTCGGCCGTCGCCGACGCCGACGCGAAGATGGACGCGCTCGAAGCCCACTTCCGCGGCGCGAAGATCGACCACCTCGACGGCCTGACGGTTGAGTACCCCGGCTGGTGGTTCAACGTGCGCAAGTCGAACACCGAGCCGCTGCTGCGCCTCAACGTCGAGGGCGACACCAAGGAGCTGATGGAGCTCCACCGCGACGAGGTGCTGCAGTTACTACAGTCGTAAGCGATCCGCTCGAACGCTATCGCGCGGCGCGCGACGACGTCGCCGCGGCGCTCGACGAGCTGCGCGCCGTGGTCGGAACGGCGGCGCGCTGGCACGACGCCGACGAGGACGCGGCGGCGCTCGAGCGCACCGCCCGCCGGCTGCGCGAAGGGCGCTTCGTGCTGGCGGTGGTCGGCGAGTTCTCCAGCGGCAAGTCGTTTCTGCTCAACGCGCTGCTCGGCCGGGTCGAGTTCGAGGAGCGCGCCGGCGGGCGCCGCATCGTCGGCCTGCTGGCGACCGACATCAACCCCTCGACCGCGACGATCACCGAGCTCTCCTACGCGAGCGACGAGCGCGCGACGGCCGTCTACGCGGACGGGCGCGAGGAGCGCGTCCCGCTCGGCCGGCTCGACCGCTTCGTCGCGGTCGGCGAAGAGGGGAAGCTGCACGACGCGACCGACGCCGAAGACGCAAGCGCCCCGGTCCTGGTGCGCGTCGGCGTCGACTCGCCGTTCCTGCGAGTCGGCTTCGTCGTCGCCGACACGCCGGGGCTGGCCTCGATCAACCCCGCCCACCGCCGCGCGACGCTCTCGTATCTCCCCGGCGCCGACGCCGTCCTGTACCTGATCGACACGCAGCAGCCGTTCACCGAAGGCGACGCGTCGTTCTTGGGGATCGTGCGCCGCTACATCGAGTCGGTCTTCATCGTGCAGACCAA
Source organism: Vulcanimicrobiaceae bacterium (assembly GCA_050010375.1). Lineage (GTDB taxonomy): Bacteria > Vulcanimicrobiota > Vulcanimicrobiia > Vulcanimicrobiales > Vulcanimicrobiaceae > Vulcanimicrobium. Next base: position 2,643 of record JBEKLD010000151.1, on the reverse strand, counting down.
GATCGACCTGTGGCGCATGAAGGAGGGCGAACGCGAGGCTTGGCAGGCCGCCGCGCAGCGGATCGTCGCGCAAGCTACCCTGCATGCGCCGGGGACGCCGGTCTTTCCGCTCTCGGCACGCGAGTACGCCGAGGGGCTCTTGACCGGCGACGAGACGCTGCTCGCCCAGAGCCGTTTCCGCGAGTTCTTCGACGCGCTCGACGCCTCGCTGGTCGCCACGACCGGGCGCTCGCGCCTGCGCCGCGCCGCCGCCGAGGCGCGCCGCATCGCGACGCGCGCCGCCGACGCGCTGGCCTTCGACGCCGAGGCGCTCGAGGCACCCGGCGAGGCGTTGCGCACCCGGCGCGCTACGATCGCACCGGCGCTCGACGCGCTCGACGCCGCCGCCGCCGACGCGCAGGCGCAACTCGCAGCGACCGGCACGGCCGTCGCCGACGCGCTGCGCGCGCAGGGTGAGGCGATGCGCGCCGCGCTCGTGCGCACGCTGCTGCGCGCGCTCGACACGGCCGATGTGGCGCGGCTGCGCGACCGCGCCAAGCTGCACATCCTCGTCGACGACGTGCTGGCCAGCGCGATCGGGCGCTTCGCGGCCGACGCCGCCGAGCTGGTCGCCAAGCGGCTGCGCGACGGGGTGCGCGCCGCATACGGTGCCGTCGTCGACGCCGCGCGCGCCGCCGATCCCGCCGGCGCGCTGGGGCCGCTGCTCGACGCGCTCGCCGCCGAACGGCTGCCGGTCACCGAGGACGCGGCGCGCGCGTTCGGCGCCGACCCTGCCAGCGGCGCCTGGAGCACCGACCTCGAGACCGGGCTGCGCTCCTCGATCGTGCTGGGCGCGCTGGGCGGCCCGGCCGTCGGGCTGGTCGACGCGATCGCGCGCCGCTTCGCCGCCGCACCGCCCGGCGCGTACATGAAGCGCGAGCTCAGCGCCGATCTCGACGCGACGATCTACCCGGCCTTCGACGCCGAACTCGCCACCTACGTCGACGGGATCGCGACGCGCGTCGCGGCGGTCGGCGACGGACTCGGTGCACGACTCGGACGGCTCGCTCCGCGCGTACGCGACGAGGCGCTCGGGCCGCTCGACCGCGCGCTCGCCGCACATGCGGCCGGCGACGATCGGCCCGCTGCGGCGCGCGCCGCGCGCGAGGGCGCCGTAGCGGCGCGCGCGCTCGCGACACGCGTCGAGACGCGCACCGAGTCCTTCGCCCGCGAGAGCCGGATCGAACGCGCCGAGCGCGCCGACCCCGCGATCCCGCTCGACCCCGCCGCCGGCCGCGAGCGGGCCGCGACGGCGACGTCGGCGCGCTTCGATCCGCTGACCTACGAGCACGGCTTGCGTCCCGAGCGCTGGCGAGTCGCCGTGCTGGGCGCCTTCAAACGCGGCAAGTCGAGCTTGATCAACGCATTCGCCGGCGAGCGCGTCCTGCCCGACGAGGGCGGCGAGATCGAGATGCGCTTCCCCGTTCACGTCCGCTACGGTCCGCGACATCGCGTCTACGCGCTGGGCGACGACGCCGGCTGGAACCCGATCCCGCTCGACTCGGCGCTCGAGGCCGCGACGCGCACGCCGCTGTTGGTCGAGACGCCGTGGACGCTCCCGCCGCAGCTCGTCCTGGTCCATACGCCGGCCTTCGACTCCGGCAACCCGCTGGCCGGCGAGATCGTGCGCGCGGCCTCGTCGGCGGCGAGCGAGATCGTCGCGCTGTTCTCGCGCCAACTCTCCGACCGCGAGCTGGAGTTGTACGCGCGGATCGCGGAGGGTGGGAAGCCGATGACGTTCGTTCACACGATGGCCGATCACGAAGACGCCGCCGAACGCCGCAACGTCGTCATGCTCGCCGAGCGCTACCTGCGCGAGCGCGCGATCGTGCCGCAGCGGATCTTTACCGTCTCGACGCAGGAGTATCGCGAGGCGCTCGCCGCCGGGCGCGCGCCGGCCGGTTGGAACGAGTTGCTCGCGTTGCGCGAGACGCTCCAAGCGCACGCCGAGGAACACATGGCGCGGCTGGCCCGCGCCGAGCGCGAGCGCGCCGAACGCGAACGCCTCGCGTCGGCCGCACCCCCGGCCGACGCACCCGGCCGCGCCTCGTTCCTGGGGCGCTTTTTCGGCCGGCGATAGCGATCCCGCATAGCGAAACGCCGCTCGCGCGGGGTGCCGCCAAGGGGTCCCGTTCCGACCGCCCCCGAATCGGGCCCCACGTGCCCGACACCTATATCCTCGGTCCCGCTCGGCTCGCAATCGGCGACGGCACGCTGACCCACGGTCGGATCGCCATCGAACGCGGGCGAATCGCCCGCATCTTGCCGGAGAGCGGTCCGTCGGACGTTCGGCCGCCGGACGGCGCGATCGTCGCGCCCGGCCTGATCGACGTTCACACCAACGGGGCCGATGAGCTGCTCTTCAACCGGGACCAGGGGAACGCGGTCGAGGTCGCCTCGCGGGCGTACGCTCGTCAGGGGGCGACCGGCTACCTCGCCGGGGTGATGACCGCACCGTGGGAGTCGATGATGCACGCCGCGCCCGAGGTCGCCGAGGCAGCGAATCAGCTCTTCGAGGCGGGCGAGCCGATCGGCGCGCGCTGCCTGGGCGTCCACTTCGAAGGACCGTTCCTCAACCCGAAGTTCCGGCGCGTCCACCGCGCC
>JBEKLD010000150.1:0-7266 GCA_050010375.1 Vulcanimicrobiaceae bacterium | reverse complement strand
TCCTGGACGCGCATGACGACCGGGATCTGTGGGTTACGGCCGTGGACGCCGAGCGCGACCTCCAGGTTGGAGGTGTCGGAATCCGTCAGCGCGATGACGGCGCGCGCGCTGCCCAGGTTGCAGAGCGCGAGGGTCGCGTCGCGCGTCGCGTCGGCGGTCATCAGCTCGAGCCGGCGCGCCCGCGAAGCTTCGACGATCGCCGCGTCGGGGTTCGTGTCGACGACGACGACTTTCTGGCCCAGTTCCAGCAAGTATTCGATGACGCTCTGCCCGACGTTGCCCGCTCCGCAGACGAGCACGTGTCCGTGGGTGCGAATCTGCCGCAGCCCTTGCATCGCGGTGAACTGGGCCTGCGTCAGCGCCGAGCTCAGGAAGGCGATGAAGATCCCGCTGGCGATCAAGCCGGCGATCATGACGACGTTGGAGCTCAGCATCGCGACCGCGCCGTGGCCGAGCGGCGTGATGTCGCCGTAGCCCGTCGCGGTGAAGGTCGTCGCGACGAAGTACATCGCCGTCACCGGATCGAGTTGGAGGGCGAAGCCGAAATAGAGTACGGCCAGCCCGACGAACGCGACCAGGCCGATGCTCAGCCGGCGCACGACCGGATCGATCCGGCGCACCGCGTTGAGCCGGTGGCCGAGCGCGACGCGTAGCCGGCGCAGGTGATTGCGGCGGCGTTCGATGCGCACGACCTGGCGCGTCGCGCTGCTGCTATCGAGCTGCTCGACCCGGGCGAAGACGACGAGCCGGTCGTCGGCCTCGAGCGGCGCGGTCGAGTCGACCACCGGCCGGCCGGCGCGCGCGACGACCCGCATGCGCAAGCGCGCCTGAGCCTCGCGAACGGTGAGCCCGGTGACGCCCAGCGCCGCGGCGGAACGGTCGGCGAAACCGGTCTGCACGCCGTCGTCGTCGGGGAATTGCAGCGCGTAGAAGCACGATGGGTCGAGCGCCGCACCGACGAAGGACGCGGCGGAGTGCGAGGCCAGCGAGATGACCGAGCAGTTCGGCAGGTTCTGCTCGAGCTTGCGTCCCAAGGTGCGGTTGAACTGGCGCAGGACGACCCGGATCGCGGGGTTGAGGTCGCGGGCCTTGAGCGCGACCTGGAGGTTCAGCCGGTCGTCGTCGGAGATGGTGACGATCGCCGTCGCCTCCCCGACCCCGGCCAGGACCAGCGAGTCGTAGTCGTTGGGCGCGTGGGGGACGTACTCGCAGTCGAAGCGCTGCAACCGCGCGGCCAGCGCGTGGTCGTGCATCCAGATCAGCGCCGCGCGGTGTCCCTGCGTAGCGCACAGTTCCTCGCAGACGCGCACCGCGAGCGCGTCGCCGCCCACGACGAGGATCAGGGGGACCGACCGCATGACACCGCCTTCGACCGAGAGTCCGCATCCGCTTGCCGCACGGCTCATCGCCGCGCTGCAAGAGCATCCGCTCGACGCCCCCGTCATCGAGGTTGGCACCGGTTCGGGGCGGAACACCCGGGCCCTCGTCGCGGCGGGGATCCCGCTGGTCGGCGTGCCCGAGCGCACACCGTACACGCAGCTCCCCGGCGGCAGCGCGCACTACGGGGCCGCGCTCGCGACCCATGCCTACTTGCACGGTGCAACCGCCAAGCTGCGGCTGGGGCTGGCCGAGCTGCGCCGGGTGCTGCGCCCCGGCGGACGAGCGTACCTGACCTTGGGCTCGATTCGCGACGCGCGCTACGGCCTGGGCATCCCGCTCGACGAGCGCACCTTCGCGCCCGGCGAGGGCGAGGAGACCGGGATCCCGCACGCCTACTTCGACCGCGACGGGGTGGTCGAGCTGCTGAGCGGCTTCGAGCTGGTCGCGCTCGACGAGGTCGATGCCGACGCGACCGTCGGCAGCTGGGCGCACCCCGACGGGTCGGACGGGCGCGTCCACTGGTTCGTCGAGGCCACCCGCACGTAGGAGCGATCCGCTCGCAGCGGCAAAGCGCGGGCGAGTGATGCTCTCGCCTCTTTTCGTGCGCGCCGCCGCGGCGCTGCTCGCATCGTTCGCGCTGCTCGGTGCGGCGGCGACGCCGCCGCCCGGCCCACCGACGCAACGCTGGCTGCTGCTCAGCGACGTCCACTTCGATCCGTTCGCCGATCCGGCGCTGGTCGACGCGCTCGCCGCGACGCCGGCGACGGGCTGGGAGGCGGTCTTCACGACCGGCACGCAGCACGCGCTCAGCGGATACGGAACCGACGCCAACGACGCGCTGCTCGACTCGACGCTGAGCGCGATGCAGGTCGCCGATCCGGCGCCGGCGGTCGTCCTGATCGACGGCGACTTCCTCGCCCACGGCTTCCGCTCGCGCTTCGAGAAGACGGCTCGGGTCCACGACGAGGCCGCTTACCGCGCGTTCGTCGACAAGACGATCGCCTATCTGGCGCTGCGCTTCGGCGCCGCGTTCCCGAGCGCGCAGTTCGTCCCGTCGATCGGCAACAACGACTCGTACTGCGGCGACTACGAGAGCGCGCCGGGGAGTCCGTTCCTGGCCCACTTCGCCGCGGTCTGGGCGCCGCTGGCGCAGCGCGGCGGTGCGGCTCCTGCGTTCAGCGCCGACGTATCGGCGGCCGGTCACTACGTGACCGGTGTGCCGGGGACGGCGCTGCATCTGGTCGTCGCCAACAGCGTCGTGTGGTCGGCGCACTACGACGACCGCTGCGGCGACCCGCACGCCGATCCGGCGCAAGCCGAGCTGAGCTGGCTCGCCGCGGCGCTCCGCCCCGCCGGCGCGCCGCGGCCGACGTGGATCGTCACCCACATCCCGCCCGGCATCGACGTCTACGCCTCGCTGCAAGGGAAGACGCCGACGCCGACCTACGCCGAGCGTCCCGCCGCGCAGGTCCCGGCGCTGGTCGACGCGCCGGCCGCGAACGTGACCGCCTTCATCGCCGGCCACTTCCACACCGACGGCTTCCGCATCGTCGGCGCCGGCGGCGCGCATCCGGTCCCGCTGCTGCTCATCCCGTCGATCAGCCCGATCTTCGGCAACGCACCGGCCTTCTTCGATGCGTGGGTCGATCCGGCCGGCGGGACCGTCGTCGACGCGACGGCGTACGCGCTCTCCGGGCTCCCGGCGCTAGGCCTACCCGAGGCGTCGACGACGACGGCTTGGAGCGCCGAGTACGCCTACTCGAGCGCCTACCATCTCGTCGCGCTCGACGCGAAGGGGTTGACGGCGCTGCAGCACGAGTTGGCCGACGACGCCGACGTGCGGGCGAACTTCGAGCGCTGGTTCGTCTCGGGCAGTCCGATCGCGTCGATGACGGAGGCGAACTGGCCGGCCTACTGGTGCGCCGACGTCGACCTGACGGTCAGCGCTTGGCAGACGTGTCTGGCGCAGCAGCCCGGCGCAGCGAAGCCCTAGTAGCGCGGGACGGCGGGGTCGATCCGCTCCGACCAGTCGTCGATCCCACCCGCTAAGTTGACGGCGTCGGGGAAGCCGTTGTCGTTGAGAAACACCGTCACTCGCGCGCTGCGCCGGCCGCCGTGACACATCACCACGATCGGGCGGTCCGTCGGCAGCTCGTCGAGCCGCGCGGGGACGTCGCCCATCGGGATCGTCGTCGCGCCGTCGACCGACGCGGTGGCGATTTCATCGGGCTCGCGCACGTCGAGCAACAGGTGCGGCTCGCCGGCGTCGCGGCGGCGCTTGAGTTCGACGACGCTGATCTCGGTCACGGCCGCTCCCCCGGCTGCGTGACGATGAGATCGCGCGGTGGGCTCGACGCGCTGGCGTACGGCCGCCGTTCCATCCGGCCGGCCAGGAACGCGTCGCGGCCGGCTTCGACGCCGGCCTTCATCGCGCGCGCCATCCGCACCGGGTCGCGCGCCGCCGCGATGCCGGTGTTCATCAGCACCGCGTCGACGCCCAGCTCCATCGCGATCGCCGCGTCGGAAGCCGTACCGACGCCGGCGTCGACGATGACCGGGATGCGCGCGCGTTCCTTGATCAGCCGGATCGAGTACGGATTGCAGACGCCCAGGCCGCTGCCGATCGGCGCGGCGAGCGGCATCACCGCGGCGCAGCCGATCTCCTCGAGCCGGCGGCACGCGATCGGATCGTCGACGACGTAGGGCAGCACGGTGAAGCCGGCACGCACCAGCGCTTCGCAGGCGACCAGCGTCTCGGCGGTGTCGGGATAGAGCGTCTCGGGATCGCCGATCACTTCGACCTTGATCAGGTCGGTGCCGAGCGCCTCGCGCGCCAACTTGGCGGTCAGCACGGCGTCTTTGGCAGTCGAGCAGCCGGCCGTGTTCGGCAGCACGGTCAGGCGCGCGCGATCGATGTAGTCGACCAGCGTCTTCCCGCTGCGCTCGTCCAAGTGCATCCGCCGAATCGCCACCGTGACGACCTCGGCGCCGCTTGCCTCGTGCGCCTGCTGCATGATCTCGAGCGTCGGATACTTCCCCGTCCCCACGAACAGCCGCGAGCGGAACGAGTACGCGCCGATGCGCAGCAGATCGGTGTCCATGACCTTCGTTATCCCCCTGCGACCGCGACGATGATCTCGACGCGGTCACCCTCGTGCAGCGCCGCCGCGGCGTGGCCTGCGCGCGGGACGACCTCGTCGTTCAGCGCGACCGCCGTGCCGTCGCAGCGGACGTCCAGCGCGGCGAGCAGCGCGTCGACGGTCGCCCCGTCGGCGACCTGGCGCGGCTCACCGTTCACCGTGATCGTCACCCGGCGATGTTCGCGGCGGCGGCGGCGACCTCCCCGACGCGCGTCGGCGCGAACGGCGCGAGGTCGCCCTGCTCGCCGTCGACGATCAGCGCGGCAAGCGCGCGCCCCGTCGTCGGCGCGAGCAGGATCCCGTTGCGGAAGTGACCGGCGGCGACGAGGTACCCCTCGAGCGCGGTCGCGCCGAGATACGGGCGCCCGTCGTGCGAGGCGGGCCGCAACCCAGCCCAGCTCTCGACCAGCGCGAAGGTGGCGAGCGCCGGCGCCGCCGCGAGTGCCGCCGCGAGCAGGTCGCGCACGCCGGCCGCCGTGACGCGTGCGTCGAAGCCGCGCTCCTCCACCGTCGCGCCGACCAGCAGCCGGCCGTCGTCGCGCGGGACGAGGTAGCGATGCCCCAGCCACACCATCGAGCGCAGCGTGCGGGTCGGGACGGCTAGCGCGAGCATCTCGCCGGCGACCGGCCGCACCGGGACGCGCGCCGACGCCGGTACGCCCTCCAGCGTCCCGGCCCACGCGCCGGCGGCGTTGACGACGACCGGCGATGCGGCGAAGCCCAGGTTGGTGCGCAGCCCGCGCGCACGCCGTGCGTCGGCCTCCAACGCGATGTGCTCGACCAGCTCGAAACGCACCCCGAACGCCACGCAGGCCGCGACGAGCGCGCGCCCGAGCCGCCGGTTGTCGACCTGCGCCTCGTTGGCGACGTACACCGCACCGGCGAGCGTGCGCGCCAACATCGGCTCGCGCGCCAGCGTCGCCGCGCGGTCGAGCAGCGCGACCTCGCCACCGTTGGCGCGAAACGCGTCGGCGCGCGCCGCCAGCGCCGCCAGCGCAGCTTCGTCGGGCGCGAGGTGCAGCGTCCCGTCGAAGCGCAGCCGCGCGTCGACGCCGCTGTGCTCGTGCAACTCGGCGACGAAGTCGGGATACGCGTCGAGCGAGGCGCGGCAGAGCGCGAGCAGCACCGGATCGACGAGCTCCTCGCTGAACGGGGCGAGCATCCCCGCGCCGGCCCACGACGCCGCTCGGGCCGGTTCGGCGCGGTCGAAGACCGTCACCGCCAGGCCCCGCTTGGCGAGCTCGTAGGCGACGCTGCAACCGATCAGCCCGGCGCCGACGACCGCGACGTCGCTCATGCCGCGCTCCGCACCCGGGCGATCGTGGGGCGCCACATCACGCGGTCGGCGGCCGAGGAGTGCAGGAAGACGAGCGCCGGACCCGCGCCGCGTTCCTCGTACACGAGCGCCCCGCCGTCGGGCAGCGCGACGCGCCCACTCCGCGTATCAGAAGCCGGCGCGAAGGCGGAGCCGCTCACATCCCGGTGTAGACCGGACCCTCGCCACCCTGCGGCGGCACCCAGGTGATGATCTGGTAGGGATCCATGATGTCGCACGTCTTGCAGTGCACGCAGTTGGAGAAGTTGATCTGCAGACGTCCCTCGGCCGGCGCGCCGTCGGGCTTGCTGAACTGCGGCTCGTAGACCTTCGCCGGGCAGAAGTACTGGCACGGGTTGCCGTATTCGACCGTGCAGCGTTCGGCGCAGATGTTCGTGTCGGCGACGTGCAGGTGCGGAGGCTGATCCTCGTCGTGCATCGTCCCGCTCTTGAAGACGTCGGTCAGCTTGTCGAAGGTCAGCTTGCCGTCGGGGACGACGCGCTGGGTCTTCTGCTTCGGCTCGATCTGGTCGAGCTTCTTCAGCCGGGCGTAGCCCTCTTCGCCGGCCAGCCGGTCGTGCAGGCCGAAGCCGCGGCCGCCGGTCATCATCCCGAGCTGCGCGTTGATTAGCCCGCCCCAGATGCCGCTGGAGAAGCCCTGGTGGAAGTTGCGCGCGCCGTGCAGCTCGGTGAAGGCCCACGAGTCGCGGAACTTCTGCGCGTACGCGCCGAGCTTCCCGGCGCTCGTGTCGTCGGCTTGGAGCGCATCGAAGATCGCCTCGGCGGCGAGCATCCCCGACTTCATCGCCAGATGGATCCCTTTGAGGCGCAGCCCGTTGAGGAAGCCGGCCGAGTCGCCGACGATGCACAACCCGTCGGCGTAGAAGCGCGGCATCGCGTGCAGACCGCCCTCAGGGATCGCCTTCGCCCCGTAGCGGATCATCTCGCCGCCCTCGAGCAGCCGCCGGATCGCCGGATGCAGTTTGTAGCGCTGGAAGTTGTCGTGCGGATCGGTCGTCGGGTCGGCGTAGTCGAGCCCGGTTACCAGGCCGATGTCGATCACGTCGTCGCGCATCCCGTAGATCCAGCCGCCGCCGAAGGTGTTCCAGAGCGGCGCGCCCAGCGTGTGGATCACCGAGCCGGGCGCGAGCCGGCCGGGGACCTTCCACAGCTCCTTGATCCCGACCGCGTAGACTTGCGGGTCGCGCTCGGCGTCGAGCCCGAGGCGCGCGACGGCGGCCTTGGTCAACGTCCCGCGCGGGCCTTCGCCCAGCACGACGACCTTCGCCAGCAGATCGGGTCCGGGCTCGTAGTTCGCCTTGTGCGAACCGTCGTGGGCGACGCCCTTGTCGCCGATCCGCACGCCGACGACGCGGTCGCCGTCCCACAACAACTCCTGGCCCGGAAAGGCGGGGAAGACGTCGGCGCCGG
>JBEKLD010000149.1:0-7273 GCA_050010375.1 Vulcanimicrobiaceae bacterium | reverse complement strand
CATCGGGCCGCACGCCGCGCCGCAGGAGCTCGGGCAGCACGTCGCCGGCATTGCCGAGGAGCCCGACCGAGACCGCCTTGCCCTCGGTGCGCGCACGCGCGAGGATCGCGAGCGCCTCATCGAGGCTGCGCGCCTCCACGTCCAGGTACTTCGTCTGCAGGCGCTTGGCGATGCGCTCCGGGCGGCACTCGATGGCGAGCATCGAGGCACCGGCCATGGTGGCGGCCAGCGGCTGCGCCCCGCCCATGCCCCCCAGGCCCGCGGTCAGGATCCAGCGCCCGCTGAGGTTGCCGCCGTAGTGCTGGCGGCCCATTTCCACGAAGGTCTCGTAGGTGCCCTGCACGATGCCCTGGCTGCCGATGTAGATCCACGAGCCGGCCGTCATCTGGCCGAACATCATCAGCCCCTTGCGATCGAGCTCGTGGAAGTGCTCCCAGGTCGCCCAGTGGGGGACGAGGTTCGAGTTCGCCAGCACGACCCGCGGCGCGTCGGGGTGCGTGCGAAAGACGCCGACCGGTTTGCCGGACTGGATCGCCAGCGTCTCGTCTTCGCCCAGGCGTTCCAGTTCGACGACGATCTGGTCGAACGACGGCCAGTCGCGGGCCGCCTTGCCGATCCCGCCGTAGACGACCAGGTCCCCAGGCCGCTCGGCGACCTCGGGGTCAAGGTTGTTCATCAGCATGCGCAGCGGCGCTTCGGTCTGCCAGCTGCGGGCACGCAACGTGCTCCCGCGCGGGGCGCGGACCGTGCGCGCGACTTCCTGGACCACGGCGTACCTCCGGGCCCTTACTGCCGGCCCGCGGACCAGCGCTCCTCCCGTTCGAGCGTTACGCCGCGGTGTTGAAGAAGCGGTTCAGGAAGCCGAAGGACGCGTTGGCGCCCTGCAAGGTGAGCAGCGAGATCTGCTGCTGCGTGATCAGTTGGTAGAGCTCGCTCGCCGTTTGGCCGGCGCTCGCGTCGGTGATGTCCGCCGCCGACGCGGTCAGCGCGTTCGAGGCGGTGTTGTTCGAGCCGATCTGATTCTGGATCGCGACGCTCTGGGCGCCCAGCGTCGCGCCGGCCGAGACCGTCGCCTGGATCGCCTCGTCGATCTGACCGATCGCGTTGGTCGCGCTGGCGCTCGTGCCGAGGTCGACGTTCTGCAAGAAGAGCGCGTTCGCGCTCGCGTTCGGGGTGGTGACGCCGGTCGTCGCGCCCTCGGCGGCGCCGGTCTGCACGGTCAGGTTCGGCGCGGTCGAACCGGCCGTCGCGGCTTGGACCTGCACGGTCGCGGTCGTGCCGACGTCGAGCGTGCCGGCGTTGCCCAGCGTCACCGTCGTGCCGTTGACGTTCACGGTCGCGCCCGGCGCCTGCTGCCCGAGGTCGGTCGTCGTGCCGGTCGCCGTCGCGGTGAAGGTCACGTCGACCGCCGGACCGCCGCTCCCGTTCACGACCGAGAGGCCGATCGTCCCGGCCTGCGCGGTCGGCGCGGCGGTCGCGCTGGCGACCAAGTTCCCGCCGCCGGCCAAGGCCGCGTTCGCCGTCACCGTCGCGGCGGCCGGCGTCGCGGGCTGGTTCCCGTAGGTCCCGTTCAAGAGCGGGACACCGTTGTAGTTCGTGTTCTGCGCGTCGGTGTTGACCTGCTCGACCACCTGATTGGCGACGTCCTGGAGGTCTTTGCGGTCGCTGGGCGAGAGCAGGTCGTTCGACGCGCTGACCGCCAGCGAGCGCAGCGACTGCAACGCGTCCTGGGTCGTTCCGAGCGCGCCCTGGGCGATCGCCAGCGCGTTGCCGGCGGCCTGCGCGTTCTGCGAACCGGCGTCGAACGAGGCGGCTTGGGTTTGGAGTTCGGTCGCGATCGCGTAGCCCGACGGATCGTCGGCCGGCGAGTTGACGCGCTTCCCGGTCGACGCCTGCTCGTACGGCTTGAACAGCTCCTGCTGGATCTGCTGGAGCGGCGTGAGGGCCTGGCTGGCCTGGCTGGTGATCGATCCGAAACCGATGGACATCGACGTCTTCCTCGCTTGCCTGTATGATCGTCCGACCAGCGGTGTTTCCCCGCCCTAGCGGGGTGTGATCTTCGGCACACCTGGCTCGGGCTTCCAGGCCACGTCGGCGGCGATCGAGTTGCGGCCGGCGGCTTTGGCTTGGTAACAGGCGCGATCCGCGGCGGCGAGGACGGACTCGGGGTCGGCGGTGTCGGCCTCGATCGGGGCGAGGCCGACCGAGACGCCGATGCTGAGCCGTTCGCCGTTTTGCTCGATCCGGTAGGCGTCGACGGCGGCCAAGATCTTCTCGGCGACTCGGCGCGCGTCATCGAGCCGGCAGTTGCTCAGGAACACCCCGAACTCGTCGCCGCCGATCCGCGCCAGCATGTCGCCGCCGCGCACGACGCGCGCCATCACGGCACCGATCTCGCGCAGCACCTTGTCGCCCAAGGCGTGGCCGAAGCGATCGTTGACGAGCTTGAAGCGGTCCAAGTCGAGGAAGCCGACCGCGTGATGCTGGCCGTGCTCGCGCGCGCCGCGGATCGCCTCGGCGAGCTGCTCGAGGAAGGCCCGCCGGTTCTCGAGGCCGGTCAGCGGATCGTGCGAGGCCTCGAAGCTGAGCCGCAGCGCGCGTCCCTTCTCGGCCGTGATGTCGCGCAGGACGATGACGATCCCCTCGGTCTCGTCGGTGACGCGCGACGCGACGTACGCGACGTCGAGCATCCCTTGGTGGGCGTGGAGGAAGCCCTCGCCGCGCAGCGGCTCGGGGCCGGCGCCGACCGGCGTGGTGATGTCGATCGCCGCACCCTCGGCGTCGACGATGTGCAGCACCTCGTGCACGTCGCGGCCGTACGCCTCGGCCATCGTGATGCCGAGCAGTGTCTGCGCGGCCCCGTTCATGAAATCGACCCGGCCGTCGGGGAGGGCGGTCACGACCGCTTCGGCGATCGCGGCCAGCGTCGTCTGCAGCTTGCGCTTCTCGGACGCCAGCGCGGCCTCGAACTGCTTGCGCGTGCTGACGTCGCGAAAGGTCACCACTTGCACCAGCGGCTCCTCGGCCCGTTCGATCGGAACCGCCGACATCTCGGTCCACAGCGGCGTGCCATCGCGCGCGGCAAGCTCGACGACCATGCGGGCGCTCTCGCCCGCACTCATGCGCTTGCGGAACCATTCCGTGCGCTCGAGGTCGGTGTTTGGCCCCCACAGCGCCTGGGAGGTGCGCCCGACCAGCTCCTCCGACGAGTAGCCGAACAGGCGCGTGAAGCCGGCGTTGAGGGAGAGCACGATCGGGGCGACCGCCGGATCGCGCGAGACCTGGAGCAGCGCGACGGCCTCGCCGAGCTGCTCGATCGCCTCGGTCAGCCCTTCGAACGCCGACGACACCTCGGGGACGCCGGCCGGATCGCAGGCCGCCGCGATCTCCTTTGCCAGCGCCGCCATCGCGGAGCTGTCCGCGTTCGCCGTCGGCACCGCCAGCAGCAACTCGCCGGCGCTGCCGTCGCGGAGCTGGAGCGGGAGGCGGCGCACGAAGCGCTTGGCGCTCGCCGGTTCGTCGCGCACGACCCGGAGCAGGGCCTGGGCGGCGGCCAGGTCGCAGCCCCACGCCGCAACCGGCGTCTCATCGCCGAGACGGGCGACGAGCGCGGCGGCCGCCCCGGAGAACCGGGCGGCGATTCGCAGCAGCGCGGTGGTTGCCTCCATCGTTCCCTGACTGAAATTTTCGGCGGGCGGATCGGCCAACCCCCAAGCCGCGCGTACCAACCGCTCTATTTCGGACTCGAACTCCTGTTTCGCCAAACGAGCGTTCGCCCCGAATCGTCGCCATCGGCGAGGCGACGCCGATCCGCGTTCACCCCGCCGCCATCTGGCGAACATGGCGCCCGGCTACGCTCGAGGCCGATGTGCACCCGCCCTCCCGTCGACGCGCTGCCCGGCGCGGCCGCGGCGATCGACGCCGTGCTGGACCGCTTCGGCCCCGGCGCGCTGCGGCTCGCCGCCCGCGCCGGCACGTCCGTCATCCATCTGCGCGCGGCCGAGAGCTACCGCGACCGCTCGCGGGCGTTGCGCCGCCTGGCCGCCGGCGTCGACGACTGGCCCGTCCCGCCGGCCGGCCTGTTCGTGGTCGAGGAACGGACGGTCTACCTCCGCTCGACCTCGCCGATGACGGTCGCGCACGAGTTCGCCCACGCGCTCGACTGCGCCCTGGGCGGTGGCGTCTACCTCAGCGGCGTCGATCCGCGGGTCCGCCGGGCCTTCCAGGCCGCCCGCGCCTTCGTCACGCCCTACGCCGCGACCGGGCTCGACGAGTATTTCGCCGAGGGCGTGCGCGCCTGGGTCGAGGCCAACGACACGCGCTCGCCTTGGCCCCGCGCGACGCGCGCCCGCCTACGCGCGCTCGATCCGGCGATGGCGACGATCCTCGAGCGCCTGTTCGCGCACGAGTTGGCCGCCTAGGCGGCTAGGCCGGGGTTTCGGGGCGGCCGAGGACCACCCGCCAGAGGGCGGGCAAACCCGGCGTCCGCCGGCGGTCGCCTTGCCGCCGGTCGGGGTTCACGGTCGTCCCGTCCGCACTGCGTCGGGGGCCGGACCGGCGGTTGGGCACGGACTGCTCATCCGTACCACTGAGTCGCGGAGCCGTCTGGGCCATGGGACCGAGATTATACCTGATCGGCGACCTCGGCGTCCAGCCAAGAGGCATGAAGCGTCTCGGCGAGGACCGCGCCCAGCAGCGCCGCGACGCCGGGCTTGCGCCGGCGGCGGTCGCTCGAGCGGCGCTCGACGTCGACCAGATATGTCGTCGAGCGGCGGCAACTGCGGCGCCGCTCGGGGCACGGCGCCGGGCTCGTGCCGGTCTCGACGGTAACGTACGTCTGCTCCATGCGCTTCTGGTTTGAGTATCGGCGCCGCGCGAAGGTTGGATGAGCGCTCGCGACCGACGGTGCGACGGCTCACCACGACAGCGCACGCTCGGCGTGCATCACGACGCAAGCGCGCGGAGATCGACCAACTCGACGTCGGCTCGGCGTGCCCGCTCGACGAAGCGTTCGAGCGCGCGCAGCGACGAGGCGCGCGCGTGCAGCGCGACCGTCGCGACACCGGTTCGCCGCGCGATCGCCAGTCCTTGGTCGAACAGAAAGTCGACGTACGCAGGTTCGTCGCGCGCGTCGACGACGACGTCGCGCGTCAGTGCGGACCGGCGCGCCGCGCGTGCCGCGCGGTAGAGCGCATCGTCGTCGCTCTCGAGATCGTCGAGCACGATCCCGTCGCCGTCGACGGCGACCAGCAGGCGCGCACGCGCGACGTCGTCGGTCGAGCACGCGATCCCCGCGGCGCCGGCCCGGCGCAGGCTGGCAACGCTGGCCGGATCGGCGCCCGCGCAGTCGACCAGCGTCGTTTTGCCCGCCTCGCCAACGAGCCGCAGCGTATCGCTCGCGTCGTCGGGCGCGACCAGCACGGCGAGCGGGATCTGCTCGGCGAGGAACGGCAGCAACGCCGTCGCGTCGCGGTCGGCGTCGACGACCACCAGCGCGACGCGCGGCTGCGTCGCGTCGGGATCGCGCGGCGCCCAGCCGAGCGGCCGAGCGGCGACGGCGAGGTCCGCGTCCCCGTACGGATCGGGATCCTCGCCGCCGGGATCGAACGAGCCCGCGCCGCGCAGCACGCGGACCAGGTCGCGCGGCGCGACCGCGCCAGGCACCGCCGCCGCGGCGCGTGGCCGCGGCGGCGTCAGCGCGCGCTCGCCGACGCTGCGCCCGCCGACGAATCCCGCCCCGATCGCGACGACCGAGCCGCCCAGGATCGCCGACCAAAAGACGGTCGCGGCGCGGCTCACCGCGCGTGGCTGGGGCGTTCGCTCGAGATGGCCCAGACGAGCGCGATCAGCACGAAGTTGGTCACCAGCGAGCTGCCGCCGTACGAGATGAACGGCAACGCGATGCCGGTCAGCGGGAACAGGCGCAGCACGCCGCCGACGATGATGACGACCTGGAACCCGAAGACCGCCGCCAGCCCCGTCGCCAAGAGCTTCGCGTACAGGTCCGGTGCGCGGCTCGCGACGCGCAGCGCGCGCAGCACGACGGCCAGGAACAGCGCCAGCAGCGCCAGCGAGCCGAACGCGCCCCATTCCTCGCCGAAGGCGGCGTAGACGTAGTCGGTCGCGGCGTCCGGGATGAAGTCGGGACGCCCCAACCCGTAGCCGGTCCCGAACAGCCCGCCGGCGGCGAGCGAGAACAGCGATTGCAGCGGCTGATAGCCGACGCCGAGCGGGTCGTGAAACGGATCGCGCCAGACCGCGATGCGCGTCTCGACATAGTGGTAGTGCGTCGCGGCGAGCCACGCCGCGGCGGCGAAGATCGCGCTGGCTCCGACGACCAGGTCGATCCGGCGCGTCGCGACGTAGAGCATCGCGACGAAGGTCGCCAACAGCAAGGTCGCCATCCCGAGGTCGCGCTCGAAGACCAGGATCGCCATCGAGACACCCCAACCCAGGAACAGCGGCCCGAGGTACTTCGCGTTGGCGCGCAACGACCACGGCCGCGTCTGCGCGATCACGTCGGCGGTTTCGGCCAGATACGAGGCCATGAACAGCACGACCAGCAGCTTGATCACCTCGACCGGTTCGAACTGGATCGGGCCGAGACGAATCCAGAGCCGCGCGCCGCCGACTTCCTGACCGAACAGCGCCAGCGCGACGAACAGTCCGATCGCCGCGATGATCCAGATGTATTTGTAACCGGCCAGGACGCGAAAGCGCGTGAACGCCGGGCCCAACGCGACGGCCAGGACCAGCGAGAGCGCCAGCCACACGATCTGCTTCTGCGCGTCGTCGGGCGCCAGCCGCGCGACGGTGACCAAGCCGATCGCCGAGAGCACGACCGCGAGCGCCGGCAGCGTGTCGTCGCGCGCGACGCCGGCGGGACGTAGCGCCGGCCAGGCCAGCGCCAACGCGGCCAGCGCGAGCGGCAGCCAGCGCGGCAGCAGCGCGTCGCCCGGCGCCAGCCGGAGCGTCGCCGCGGCGAGCAGCAGCGCGATCGCCATCGGCGCGCACGCCCGCAGGCGTACGAGCGCGACCGTCACGCCGGGTTGAACAACAGGTGCAGGACGACCAGTGCGACCAGGGTCGCGGCCAGCAGCGCGCTCAGGGCGAGGGCGGCCTCGCGCCGTTCCGGACGCCGGCCGGCCGGCGCGGGGCCGGCTTCGTGAAAGGCGCGCCCGACGATCACCGTCCCGGCACCGTCGCCGCGGATCCCGGCGATCGCCAACAGCCGCGCGGTGGCATCCTCCGACGAGGTCGAGGCCTGCAGCGC
>JBEKLD010000148.1:0-7319 GCA_050010375.1 Vulcanimicrobiaceae bacterium | reverse complement strand
GATCGCGAGCTGCGCGTAGGCAAGCGCGTCTGCTCTCGTCCAGCGACGGCCGCAGATGGCGCGGCCGATCAGCGGGCCGACCACGAGACTCGCGGCCGTAAAGCCGACCATGGCCTTGAGGGTCAGCGTCATGACGAGGCACCCTGTACCGCGTACGCGATCAGCCGCTCGTCGTGCGCCATGTACGGCGCGCGTCCGCGGCAGACTTTGCACAGCGGCACGACTTTGTTGCCGAGGTAACCCTTGAGCGGGCCGGGGATGAACGCGTGCGGCTCATCGCCGCCGAGACGAACGGCCGCGAGGCCGCCCGCGAGAGCTTCCTGCGTCGTGAAGTCAGCCACGAGCAACCTCCGTCGCCATCACGAGGAACGGGACGCGCCCGTGCGCGCCGAGGTCGAGCCAGCAGCGGCGCAGGGCCGGGACGCGGACGACGACGGTGCGGTGCATCAGTGCACTCATCGGCGGCACCCCGCGCAGAGCGCGCCGCGCGCGTTCACGTCGTTCGCGGGGATCGCGAAGGCGGAGCCGCACAGACGGCATGGGACGCACATCATCGCGCAGCCTCCCGATGCGAGTCAGGTCGGGGCTCGTCCCCGACGCCAACCATCAGAACGCGGCCTTGTGCGGCTGCTACCTCGAGGCCCGCGAGGGGCTGTAATGGCGCTGGCGGCTCGGCGAGCGGGCGCACCGTGACGTAGTCCGCGCCGAGAATCGCGCGGGCGCTCTCGACCCAGGCCGTCACGGCTGCGCGAAGCGCGTCGCCCTCGTCAGTCGCTCCGCGCTCGAACTTCGGCACGTCGGCAAGGCGCGGGAATTGCTCGAGCAGCGCAGCCTGGCAGCGGCCCTCGCGCATCACCTGCGGAAGCTGGTGCGTCCAGACGGGCGAGTCGACGAGGTGCTCGATCAAGCGATGGCACTCGCCGAAGTCGCCAGCGAGCGTCCCGGTGTAAACCGAGAGCAGGGCGTGGATGGGGAAGCGATCGCGCGCAGTCGTCACGACTTCGCCGCCTTCTTGGCGCTCTCGGCCTTCTTGCCGCTGTCGCAAACCGCGCCGGCACTCGCAGCGGCGCCCGCCGACCTGCGCGGCGCTGCCGACGCGGCCGCACTTGGCGCATTTCCTTATCGTGGCCATCACGTCTCACCGACGGCGCTCGGTCGCGTCGCCTTCAGGAGTTGCTCCAAGTTCGCGGCGCGCAGCGCCTTGATGACGTCGGTCATCGCGCCGTCGGCGTTCTTCGCCTCGACTCGGTCGATGATGCGCTCGTGGCCAGCGTAGGCCAAGAACGCACGCAGGTCGCTCTCGCGGGCGATCATGCCGATCGCCTCGCCGGCGCCGAGAGGTCGGCGTCAGCCGAGCAGAGCGCCGTGATACCGTCGAACGACCATCCGTTGCAGAGGAGCACGGGCGCGTCGCGCACGATCGCGAACGTCCACTCGGGCTCCATGACGTCGCGGTCGACGACGCGGCCATCGGCCGAGCACGCCTCGCACAGAAC
The DNA here is from genome assembly GCA_050010375.1 of Vulcanimicrobiaceae bacterium. Taxonomy (GTDB): domain Bacteria; phylum Vulcanimicrobiota; class Vulcanimicrobiia; order Vulcanimicrobiales; family Vulcanimicrobiaceae; genus Vulcanimicrobium. Next base: position 5,823 of record JBEKLD010000148.1, on the reverse strand, counting down.
CCGGCGCATCCGCGCCAGACCGTCGCGCAGCTCGGCCTCGACGCCGCCGAGCAGCGCCATCATTAGCGACTCCTCGGTCTCGGCGGTTGCGGGCCGCAGCTGGGCGTAGAGATCCCATCGCGCGACGTCGGGCAAGGGGCGGATGTCCCACCGCCCGTCGCGACGGGCGACGAGGTAGAGAGGCTTGAAGCGATCGCCGAGCCGTGCCAGCGAGCGCACGCGCGGATCCTGGAAGGCTTCCGCGGAGACGCGGCGGGCGGCCGCGACCAGGCTGATGAGGTCACGCATCACAGGCAGCACCCCGCCATGATCTCGTTGGTGACGTCACGCGCGGCGCATAGGCTACCCGAGCAGAACGAGCAGGTGACGTCGTTGAGCGTCAGCCGTGGGTCGCCGATGCGCGTCGCGCAGACGGCCACGAGCTTCTGCTGGGGTTCGTGCTGGCGCACGAGGCGCAGCGACGCGTAGTGGACCGCGCCCCCGCCGCTGCGAACGCGCACGATCGCGGCGGGATCCGGCGTGGGCTCGACGATCGCGCCGGCGAGTCTGGTCGCGGGCATCACGATGCGACTCCAGCGACGGTCTCGACGCCGGCGGGCAGCTTCGCATGCCAGGAGCGGTCGAAGTCGGCCATCGCCTCCGCCGGCGAAGCGCCGCAGCCGAAGGCGCCGTCGGGGCCCGCGCCATAGCGCGCGCACCAGCCATCAGCGGTGAGAAACAGTTCGGGGCGATAGATGGTCGACGGGCGTCGCAACTCGTACGCGACGGCGTTGAACTCGCCCGCGACGATCGGCGCCTGCCACTCGATCGCTCCGCCAGCGTTGTGCAGGGCGTCCCGGACCGCGGCGCCCAGGTCGACGTTGCCGATCCGGTTGCTCACGGCCGCGTACGTGGCGTCGTAGATCTCGCCCATCAGCGCGGATCCTCGGGCTGCGGTAGCCCCGACGGGGCGGCCGGCGCAACTCCAAACGCGGGCCGCCCCAGGAGAAAGCCGGCGCAACCGGCGCGCCGAGCCGTGGGACCCGTAGAGGTGCGGCTCCTCGAGCAGCACCCAGCCTTGCGCGGCCGCCCGGCGCTCACGTAGAACGTCGCGCCAGCGCCCTCGTAGATCGCGAGCGAACTCGACCCCGACCGGTTCGGCCAGTAGTTGAAGTCGATCGGCGTGTCGTCGGGCAGGTTGGCGATCGCGTCGCGCAGCGCGCCGACCGTACGTGCGTGGCCGATCATCTGGCCGCGCCTCGGTTTAGCGCGGCGATGATCTCGTCGGCAGCACGGTCGCCCCGGGCATCGCGCTCGGCGCGCAGGGAGGAGAGGACGTCGTCGCCGATGGCGTTGACGATCATCGTCGACGGCGAGCCGAACGCTGCGCTTCCGAAGTCGCTCGGGCCCGCGACCGCTCCGCGCAAGTCGTGCGCGTCGAGAACGCGCCGCAATGCCTCACGCTCAGCCGCGATCTTCTTCCCGACGTGCGTCCGCTCGACCAGGAACGCGACGATCTTCTCCGCGTCGCGACGGATGACGCCGCCGAAGTGCGCTTCGAGCGCGTCGGTCAGGTCCTGGATCTCGATCTCGCGCGCGTCGCTGCGAGCGTTCCCGACGGCGCCCATCAGGACGGCACCTCTTCTGCCGCGTCGCTCTCGCTATCGGCGTGCATCGGAATGACCATCACAGGTTCGGGCGTAGCTTCGGCAAGTGTGACTCGGGCTCAGCCAGCTCTGGGTGCGCGGCTTGGAAGCGGCGCGCATCGGTGAGGTAGGCGTTCAGAGCGGCCCGACCGCTCTCGGCAGCGGCGATACGGTCGGCGAGCGACCCGTGATTCGCAGCGACGAGCATGGCGACGTAGCGCGCGGGGTCCTCGCCCAAGCCGCGGGACGCGAAGTAGCTCTCCGTATCGGAAAGCCACCGTGAGGAGACGCGCTCGTCGACCCCGGACATCATCGCGGGCATGTCGGAACCCTGGATCCTCGCGGCGACGTGGTCGATCGCGGCCGCCTCGCGGTCGAGCCGCTCCGCGCTTTCGCGCGCAGCATCGGCCCCCAGGCGCCGGTCGGATGCGATGTTTTGTAGGTAATCGACCTGCACGACATCCTGAAACTCGGCGTCCCTGACGACGCGCTCCGCAGCGGAGATCGAAAGTCCGGCGTCGACGAGGGCCGCGCCGACGTGGAGCGGCGTGTTCCGGAGCGCCATTATGCCACCCGCATCGCAATGCCGCCCGGCGGCGTCGGATCGTCGTCGCCGATCAGAACGGCGCGCAGCGCGAGCAGGCGCTCGTGCGCGCGGCCAATCCGGCGCACGCGCTGAACGTCGACGGGATCGTCGTGGCGACCGCCGGCCAGCGCCGTCATCGGGCGCGGTTTGCGGAGGTCGTCGAAGTTGGGTACAATCGTCACGAGGGTTCAGTCCTCAAAGATGGAGCCGCGGGTGGTTGCCGCGGCTTCGTCGCTTTACGCGGCGGGTGAAGCGATGCGCCGTGCGCGATCGCGAAGGTCGATCAGCAGAGCCAGGGTCGAGAGCGGCATCGTCGCCTCGGTGACGCCGACGTCGCGGGCAACGGAAATCGCGGAACGCACCTGCGCGAGGTCGTCCTCGGTCGCGGCGCCGGCGTCGAGGTGCAACCGGCGGTCGACGATCGTGGTGATCACGAGGCGACCGCCTTGACCTTGAGCACACTCGCCAGCCGCGAGATGACCTGGTCGCGCAGCGGCGCGAGGTGCGCGGCCTCGAAGTCCTCGATCGCGACGACCGGGACGCGCACGATGCCGCTCGCGCGGCCGGGGCGCCGGATGCGCTCGACGTAGAGCATCCCGTCGTCGGCGTAGCGGTAGAATGTCGCCTTGGAGACGTGCAGCCGATCAGCGGCCTGCGCGACCGTGAGGTAGCCCTTGGCGGCGACGCGCGCGTGTTCGGCTTCGTCGAGGATGATGGCGGCAGCGCGCGCAGGCATCAGGCGGCCTCCCCGCGCAGCCACGCCTCGCCGGCCTCGTAGCCGGGACGGATCTCCGTGCGCGCGTGCTCGGCCAGGCGCTGCCCGTCGCGGCGCAGATCGATCGCGAGCAACTGAGCGGTTCGACCCGCGCACGTCAGGCGGTCGGCGATCGAACTGACCCTTGCGGCCGGCTCGATCGCGAGCACCTGCGCGACCGCGCGGAGGCTCTCGGCGTCGTCCTTCGTGTCGCGGCCGATCGCGTAGACCGCCTGCGCGTGGAGCGAAAGCTGCCGCGCCGCGTCGTCGAGCAGGATCAGCGCCGAGACGTTGGCTTCGGTGGAGACGAGAGCGGCGTGCTGGACGTCGTCGGCGCTTGCGGGGCGATCTTGGGCGATCTGTGCGACCGGCTCACCCGCGAACAGCGCGTCGACCGTCGTTCCGAGTGTCGCCGCAAGTGCGATCAGCGTCTCGGTGTTGGGCAGCGCTTCAGCCGCCTCGATGCGGCGGAGGGTCGAAGGGTCGACTTCGATTCGACGTGCGAGACGGGACGCGGTCATGCCGGCCTGCTCGCGACGAACTACGATACCACGCGCGATGCGCGCGCGCAGCGCGGCGGCGCCTTCGCGGGACCGGCACGATGGTACCGTCGTGGGCATGGGGATGCCCGCCGAAGCGTCACGCGGCATGGCCGTTGCCCTCGGCTTCGTCGAGGATGATTTGACCCGGCTCGATGCCGAGCACACGGGCGAGCGCGAAGAGCGTCTCCGCCGACGGCTTCATCGTCCCGCGATAGAGCCGCGAGATCGTCGACTTGTCGAGGCCGGCCCGCCGAGCGATCTCGCTCCGGTTTCGGTCACCGAGCCAGCCCCGGATGGTTCTCCGAGGGGCGCCCGCGGCGGGGCCTGTTGCGCTCATGCAACGCATACTAGGCGAGTACGCAACGGTTGTCAAGGGCGTATCCGCCGCATGGATCGGGCGTCGGCGCCTACAAACGTTGCCTCGTGGCGGAGACCGGGCTCGTGAGCCTAGGGCGCAAGATCGCCGAGCTGCGGGGCGATCGGAGCCAGCGCGACCTGGCGCGAGCCTCCGGACTAGACGTTTCGACCGTCTCGCGCATCGAGCGCGGCGTCCTCGACCCGACCTTCACGACTCTGGCCGCGCTAGCCAGAGGGCTCGGTATAGACGCCGCTCGCTTGCTTGGTGTCTACGGCGGCGTTTCGGCGATGCCGGACATCACGCGGCCGGATCCCGCCGCGGTAGCTGGATCACCTGACATGGTGCAGGTCCCTCGCGCTGTGCTCGATCGAATCGAGCAATCGCTGACCGAGGCGCATCAGAAGATCGGTCGCCTGGAGCGTCGTCGAGCCTCGAAAGCCGCGCCGACAAAGCGTCAGCCAGGAGAGCAATCCGCGTGACGGGGTCATCAAAGAGCGTCGGCTGGTCGTCCACAGAACTCGCGCCCGTCACGGCGTCGGCTCCCGACGTCCCGGCCGGCTGGGCCAGCCGACGCGTAGATCGTCGACGCAGTCGTGACCACCCAGGTGGCACTGTGCGCGACCTTACGGCGGCCGGCTCTCCACATTCTGCGCGAATCGCTCGCAACACGGCACCCTCCCCGATTCAGACGACGCGCCCGGGACGCTCTTTGCGGAGCATCGGTCGCATCGTCGACAATGTTAAGTTCCTTCCGCACGTCTCGTTCACCATGCTTCACACGACCCTTGGTACGCTCGGCTGTAGTGACGATCGGCGAACGCATCCGCGCGCTGCGCGAGCGCAACAAGATGAGCGCCGCGGCACTTGCGCGCGCGGCCGGCGTGTCGCGGAGCGCGATCGCGCAGATCGAATCCGGTGTCGCGAAATCGCCGTCGTTCGAGACGGGACTTCTGATCGCGCGCGCGCTCGGGGTGTCGCCCTATGAGCTTGTCTTCGGTGAAAAGCGAAAGCCCGAGGCCGTGGACCTCGACGTCGTGCCTGACCTCGCCGAGCAGTTGCGCCGCGTTCGTGAGCAGCTCGAGAAGATCGAGAAGCAAGTGGCGCGCCGGCGACGTCGGCGCTGATCGGCGAGTCACCGGCGGTCAGTCTTAGATGGAAGCGGAGGGTCGGCCAAGGTTGCCGCGCCAACAAGTTGGGTTGATAATCGTCCTCGCGTTCCTGCTCGTCATGATCGCGATCGCCATGCTCCGCGTGGCTTCGACGACCTCTTCGGGCGATCGAGATAGCCAGAGCTGGAACACTAAGGCGACGTGGAGCGTGCAACAGGCTGGCGCGCGCGTCGGTGGATTCACTAGCGAGGGCACTCGCCTCTACGAGCTGGGCGTCCAACACATTCGCAACCGCCATCAGAGCATCGGCTCTTTCACCATCAGGCAGGTCCTCGACCAGGAACAGGCGCGCGAGGATCAACGTGCTCAGGTCGCTGAGATGCAGCAAACGAGACGAGCCAACGAAGCGGCGGCGCGCGCAGCGGCGGAAGAAGCGAACTTCATGTACGGCACTCCGGATTGCCTCGTCATGGACAAGCGAACCGTACACAGCAGCGCTGGCGATTACAGCTGGAGCATCGTCGGAAAGATCACGAACCGTTGCGATCACGACCTGTCGTACGTTCAGGTAGAGATCGGGTTCTACGACGCGAGCGGTGCGCTCGAAGCCAGCGGCCTTACGAACGTCAACAATCTCGCTGCCGGGCAGACCTGGGCCTTCACAAAACGCGTGTACGAAACTGATGACCCAAATGGCAGATGGGGCATCACCAGAATCAGCGGCTACTAACCTCGCTCTCGCCATCGCCCACCCCATGCGGACGATTATGGCGCTCTTAAGCCCGCGCGTCTACGGTACTAGAGTACCGTGTTTTCGGTCGGTACCTTGGTACCGGTCCAACTGCTAGC
>JBEKLD010000147.1:0-7530 GCA_050010375.1 Vulcanimicrobiaceae bacterium | reverse complement strand
GTCCTCGACCGCCAGGATCGGCTTGGGGTACTGCGTCTGGGGACTGAGCAGCCGCAGGTCGGTCAGAACGGCGGACGCGCGCGAGGCCAATGCGGCCTTGAGGTAGCGCGCGTCGACCGGGCCCAGACCGGGGTGACCGCGATCGGCGAGGGGACCAAGATCGACAACCTGTGCCAGATCGGCCACAACTGCCGGATCGGGAAGCACACCGCGATCGCCGCCCTGACCGGCCTGGCCGGCACGGCCGCGATCGGCGACTACGTCCAGGTGGGCGGCCACTCGGCCTTCCAGGGGCACATCACGGTCGGCTCGCGGGTCACCGTCGCCGGCAACACGATGGTCTGGAACTCGGTCCCCGACGGGGCGACCGTCAGCGGCCAGCCGGCCCACGACCACCGCGACGAGCTACGACTCCAGGCGTACTTCCGGCGGCTGCCGAAACTGTTCGCTCGGGTCGACGCGCTCGACGGCGGCCCTCCGAAGAGCTGACGTTGCAGTATCAGACCACCTTGCGCGACGCGATCGCGTTCGAGGGAGTCGGTCTCCACACCGGCGCCCCAGCGCGCGTGCGCGTCCTCCCCGCCCCCGCCGGCCACGGCTTGCGTTTTCGCCTCGGCGACGCGGTCGAGTTTCCCGCGCGGGCCGACTACGTGGTCGAGACGGTCCGCGCGACCGTGCTGGGTCTGGGCGAGCACCGCGTCTCGACGGTCGAGCACCTGCTCAGCGCGCTGCTCGGCGGCGGGGTCGACAACGCCCTGATCGCCGTCGACGGCCCCGAGATCCCGGTCGAGGACGGCAGCGCGAAGGTCTTCGCCGACGCGATCGAGGCCGTCGGCCTGGCGCCGCTGCCCGAGGCGCGGCTGCGCTGGATCCCGACCGAGACCCACGTCTTCCGCGACGGCGACAAGCTGCTGATCGTCACGCCGGCGTCGAGCTTCCGAGTCCGCATGATGGTCGACTACCCGGCGCCGGTCGGCGTGCAGTACGTCGAAGCCGAGATCGGTCCCGAGACCTACCCCAGCCAGGTCGCGCCGAACCGGACCTTCGGCTTCGTCCACGAGGTCGAGGCGCTGGTGCGGCGCGGGCTCGCGCAAGGCGGGACGCTCGACAACGCGGTCGTCTTCGGGCCCGACGGGCCGCTCGCGCCGCTGCGGGTGCCCGACGAGCCGTGCCGCCACAAGATCCTCGATCTCGTCGGCGACTTCGCGCTACTCGGCGCGTATCCGCAGTGCGAGGTCATCGCGATCAAGAGCGGTCACAAACTGCACTGCACGGCGGTACGCGAGCTGGTGGCTTCGCTCTCGGCGAGCCCCGTGTTGTCCTCGCTTCGCTCCAGCCCGCACGCGGCAGCGGACCTGGTCTAGCCGCGCATGCCAAGCTATGACGTGCGCGAGATCATGGGGATCTTGCCGCACCGCTACCCGATGCTCTTGCTCGACCGGATCACGGAATACGAGCCGATGGTGCGCGCGGCGGGCTACAAGAACGTCACCGTGAACGAGCCGATGCTGGTCGGGCACTTCCCGAACAACCCGGTGCTGCCGGGCGTCTACCTCATCGAGGCGCTCGCGCAGCTCGCCGGCGCGACGATCATGAAGCCCGGCGACCAGTTGCGCAAGACGCCGTACCTCGTCGCCGTCGACAAGATCAAGTTCCGCCGACCGGTCGTCCCGGGTGACCGGGTCGACATGGAGGCGCGGGTGGCGCGGGTCAAGCTGAGCATGGGCCTCGTCGACGTCGTCGCGACCGTCGGCGGTAAGGTCTGCTGTACGGGCGAATTGATGTTCTCCGTCGTCGCCGACCAGGCGTCGTTCGGGAGCGACGCCTCGGTGTTCCATCGATGATCCACCCGGCAGCCGTCGTCCACCCCGATGCGAAGCTCGGACCCGACGTCGAGATCGGGCCGTTCTGCGTCGTCGGCGCGAACGTCACGATCGGCGCGCGCACGACCCTGATCGCGCACGTCGTCGTCAACGGCCGCACGACGATCGGCGAGGACTGCGAGATCCATCCGTTCGCGTCGGTCGGCGCCGAGTCGCAGGACCGCAAGGCGGTGCGCGGCGAGGAGGCGTTCACGACGATCGGCGACCGCACCGTGATCCGCGAGTACGTCTCGATCCACCGCGGGACCGCCGAGGCCGGCGGCGTCACCTCGGTCGGCAACGACTGTCTGCTGCTCGGCTACACGCACGTCGCGCACAACTGCCAGATCGGCGACCACGTCACGATGTCGAATCTCGCGCAGCTCGCCGGGCACGTCGTCGTCGAGGATCACGCGACGATCGGCGCCATGGCCGGCGTGCACCAGTTCGTGCGCATCGGCCGCTACGCGTTCGTCGGCGGCTACACCAAGCTCGTCCGTGACGTCCCGCCGTTCTTCTTGGCCGAAGGCAATCCGGCCGAGGTCTACGGCCTCAACGCCGTCGGCCTGCGCCGCGCGGGCTTCTCGCGCGAGGCGCTCGGCGAGTTGAAGGACGCCTACAAGACGATCTACCGCTCGGAGAACAACGTCTCGCAAGCGCTCACGGTGCTGCGCGAGACGGTGTTGACGGACGAGGGCCGCACGCTGCTGGCGTTCCTCGAAGCCTCGTCCGACCGCGGGATCACGAAGTAACGAGTCGCGCACCGTGCGCGTCTTCGTGAGCACGGGCGAGGCCTCGGGAGAGCTCCTCGCCGCCGACCTGCTGGGCGCGATGCGCGAGCGCGTCCCGCTCGAGGCCGAGGGGATCGGTGACGTGCGGCTCGAGCGCGCCGGCGTGCAGCTCGTGCAGCGCACGCACGGCTGGGCCTCGCTCGGGCCGATCGACGCAATCAAGAAGATCCCGCGCCTGCTCGGGATCATGTGGCAGACCGCGCTGCGCCTGCGCCGCTCGCCGCCGGACCTATTGATCCTGGTCGACTTCGGTGCGTTCAACGTGCGCTTGGCCAAGACGCTGCGGGGGCTGGGGTTTCGCGGGCCGATCGTCTACTACGCCCCGCCGGCCGCGTGGCTCGACAACGTCAAGCGCGCGCACCAGGTCGCCGCATGGTGCGCTCCGCTGACGCTGTTCCGGCACCAGTTCGACTTCTACCGCGGGCTGAAGCTCCCGATCGGCTACGTCGGCCATCCGCTGGTGACGACGGTGGCGGCGCGCCCGCGGCTGCCCAACCCGCCGGCCGACGGCGGTCTGCTCGCGCTGCTCCCGGGCAGCCGCAGCGGCGAGATCGAACGCCACGCGCCGCGCCTACTCGACGCCTTGGCGCGCGTGCGCGAATTGCGCCCGCGCGTGCGCGCGCTGCTGGTCGCGGCCGACGACGAGGCGCAGCGCCATCTCGAGCATCTGCTCGCGCTGCGCTCGCCGCTCCCGATCGAGATCGTGCGCGACACGCGCGCCGCGCTGCGCACGGCCGACGCCGCCGCGGTCGCCTCGGGGACGGCCGTGCTCGAGGCGGCGCTGGTGCAGACGCCGGCGCTCGCGCTCTACGTCCTCTCGACGGCGCAGGCGAAGATCGCGCGCCGCGTCTACCACGGCGCCTACATCACGCTGCCGAACCTGGTGCTGGACGAGCCGCTCGTCCCCGAGCTGCTGCAAGAGGCGGCGACGCCGGCCGCGCTGGCCGACACGCTGCTGGCGCTGCTCGGGGCGCCGGATCGCCAACTCGATGGCTACGCGCGGATGCGTGCCGCGCTCGGCCCGCCCGACGCGCTGCGCCGCAACGCCGACTGGGTCCTCGACCTGGTCGCGGCCCAGGCCTAGGCGGTGCGCATCTACCACACCAGCGACCTGCACGACCACCGGCACGTCGCCGCACCGCTGGCCGCGTTACGCTCCGCGCGGCCCGGCCTCTACGCCGACTGCGGCGACAGCTTGCGCGGTTCGCAGACCGTGTATCATGCACGCGAGCCGATCGTCGACGAGCTCGACCGAGCCGGCGTCGACGTGCAGGCGATGGGCAACCGCGAGTTCCACTATCTGTTCGGCGCGGTCCGCGCGCGGCTGGCGCGCATGCACCATCCGGTCGTGTGCGCGAACCTGGTCGACACCTGGGGCCGAGCCTTGCCGTTCAGCGCCGATCGGATGCTGCAGCGCGACGAGGACGGCACGCCGTGGTCGGTGCGCTTCTTCGGCCTGCTGGTCGTGCAGTATCCGACCGGGTCGCCGTGGGAGCGGCTGTTCGGCTGGCGTTTTCTCGATCCGCTGGTGGTCGCCGAGCGGATCGCGGCGACGACGCCGCCCGAGACGACGCTGATCGCGCTCTCGCACCTTGGCTTAGCGGCCGATCGTCGCTTGGCGGAACGCGTGCCGCGGCTCGAGCTGATCCTGGGCGGCCACAGTCACGACACGCTCGCCGCGCCGGAGATCGTCGCCGGCGTACCGATCGTCCACGCCGGACCGTACGGCCGGTTCGCCTCGCGCAGCGAGTTGGTGAAAGATGCGCGCGGCCGCGCGCAGCTCGCCGACTTCGCGCTGGAGCCGCTGACGGCCGGTGGCTGAGGTGCTGTTCGTCACCAACGGCCACGGCGAAGCGGCGATCGCCGCGCGGATCGCGCAGGAGCTGCGCGCGCTGGCGCCGCTCGGCACCGCGCACCTCGCGCTGGTCGGCGAGCGGCTCGGCGGCGGCGCGTTCGTCGACGTCGGCCCGCAGCGCGCGCTGCCCTCCGGCGGGTTGGTCGCGATGGGCAACGTCGCCGCGTTCGCGCGCGATCTCGGCGCCGGGTTCGTCGGCTTGTTCGCGCGCCAAGTCGGCTTCTTGCGTGCGGCCCGCGCGCAATACGCCGCGGTCGTCGCGGTCGGCGACGCGTACGCGTGCGCGCTGGCGCGGCTGGCCGGTGGCCCGCTCGTCTACGTGGGAACCGCCAAGAGCGTCTACGTCGCACCGTACGGACCGGGCGAACGGCGCATCATCGCCGGCGCACGGCGGATCTTCGTGCGCGACGCGGCGACGGCCGCGGCGCTGCGCGCGCACGGCGTCGCCGCCGAGGCGCCGGGGAACGTGATCGTCGACTTGCTGGCCGGCGGCGAGCAGGTCGCTTGGACGGCGCCGGTGCGCCTTGCCCTGTTGCCGGGCTCGCGCGAGCGCGCCTACGCCGACGCGCAGCAGTTGGCCGCCGTCGTCGCGCGCGTGCGCGCGGACGAGCCCGCGCTCGACGCCGTCCTCTCGATCGCCCCGAACCTCGATCCGGCGGGTTTCGCACCGGCGCTCGCCGGCGGGACGCTGCGTGCGTGGACCGGGCCGCTGGGCGGACTGGTCCGCGAGGCGACGCTGGCGCTCGGGCAGAGCGGGACCGCGAACGAGGCCGCCGCCGCCAGCGGCGTCCCGGTCGTCGCCCTCGAACTCGCCGGTGCCCGTCGCGACGCCTGGTACCGCCGCCGACAACGCGGACTGCTCGGTGACGCGCTGCTGATCGTGCCCGGCGACGAGCGGGGCGCCGCCGACGCGATCATCGCGTTGCTCGCCGATCCGGTCCGCCGGGCCCGCATGGGGGCGGCCGGCCGCGAGCGGATGGGCGGACCCGGTGGGGCGCGAGCGATCGCCGGCGCGATCGCCCGGCTGGTCGCCGCGTGATGAACGCGCCGCGCCGGCTGACCGCGCTCGGCCTGGCCGGCGGCATCGCGCTGATCCCGCTCTCCGCCCAGGTCGTCGCGCTCGATCCGACCCGGCCCCCGATCCCGCTGCTCGTTCCGCCGGCCGGGAGCGTCGCGATCCTGCTGTTGACCGTGGCCGCGCTCGCGGCAGTCGTCCCGGCGGCGGTGCGCGCCGCCCGCCGCGATGCGCTGACCGCCGTCTTCCTCGTCCCTGGCCTCGGCGTGATCCTCTCGGGTGCGGCCGGCTTCGACCCGCCGACCGGAATCGGCCTCGGCGTCATCGTCACCGGCATCGGTGCGAGCGGCCTGGTGCTGGCGCGCGAAGCCGACGCGGCGACGGTCCGGCTGGTGACGCGCACCTTCTTATGGTCGGCGCTGGCGGCGAGCGCGTTCGCCCTGCTGCTGCTCGTGACGCGCGTCCCCGCCGCCGTCTACGCGTACGACAACGGCCGCGCGGTCGGAACCTTCCTGAATCCGAACGAGCTCGCCGCCTACACGCTGTTCGGCCTGGCAGTCGCGCTGCCGCTGGCGGTCGGCTCGCGCGGCCGCGACCGCTTGGCAGTGGCCTGCGCGGCGCTGCTGCTGATCGCACTCGCTGCGACCTTCTCGCGCTGGGGCGCGTTCAGCGCGGTCTGCGGCGTCGCCGTCTACGCGCTGCTCGCCCGCCGGCGCCGGCTGCTCGCCGTCGCGCTCGCGATCGCCGTGATCGGCCTGGGCCTCAACGCGCTGGTCGGCAGCCTCCACCACAATCCCCGCGATACCGAGGCGCGCCTGGCGGCCTGGCGGGCCGGCCTGACGACCTTCGAGCGCTTCCCGCTGCTCGGCGTTGGTCCGATCGCCTACGGCCACACCTATGCCGCGCTCCGGCCGCCGGACGCCCCCGGCCCGCAGACGCCGGTCGCCTTCGATCCCCACTCGATGGCGCTGTCCTTCGCCGCCGACGCCGGGTTGGTGGCCGTCGGCACGCTGACCGCCTGGTACGTCGTCGTGTTGCGGCGGATCATCCGCGCGGCCGGCGCCGCCGCCGGCACCCCGCGCTTGCTCGGCTTCGGGTTGGCCGCGGCGCTGGTGGCGCTGCTGGTCGACGGCCTGCTCAACACGGTCAGCCTATCCTTTGCGCTCGTTCTCCAGGTCGGGCCGCTCGCGCTCGCCGTACTACGGACCGATGCGCCTTAGCCAGCCGTGGTGGCTCGCCGCCAGTCTCGCCTTGTTGGCCGGCGCCGGTTGCGGCTCGCAGACCGCCGGTCCGGACGCCTCCCCGTCGCCTTCGCCGTCGGTGGGCAGCGCCGCGCCGGCCGAGACGCCGGCCCCGGTACCGGTCCACATCGTCGGGCGGGGCAGCGCGCTCAAGCAGAACATCATCACCGAGACCAAACAGGGGCGGACGATCTACACGATCCGCACGCTGATGTTCGAGGGCGACTTGGCCGGCGGCGTCGGGGTGCTGCAACAGCCCCACGTGACGTTCGTCGACAAGTCGGGCGCCGTCACGATCGCCGACGCGCCGAAGGCGACGATCGACCAGCACGACAAAAGTATCGTGATGATGGGAGGCGTTCACGCGCGCACGCAGGACGGCGCGGTACTGACCTGCGACACGCTGCGCTACGACTCCGACCGCGAGCGGCTCTACGGAGAGGGGCACGTCGTGCTGACCGGCCCGAACGGCCTGACCCTGGTCGGCGACCATATGGACGGCGACGTGCGCCTGCGCGACGTGAAGGTGACCTCGGGGTGATGGATCGCATCGTCCTGCGGGACTTGGTCAAGCGGTACGGCCAGCGCACGGTGGTCAAGAAGGTCAGCGCCGAGGTCGGTCAGGGCGAGGTCGTCGGCCTGCTCGGCCCCAACGGCGCCGGCAAGACGACGACCTTCTACATGGTCGTCGGGCTGGTTCGGCCCGACGGCGGGAGCGTCGTCCTCGAACGGGAGGGGACGGCGCGCGAGATCACCGGCGCGCCGA
>JBEKLD010000146.1:0-7767 GCA_050010375.1 Vulcanimicrobiaceae bacterium | reverse complement strand
GGTCGCACGTTCGTCTACACCAGCGGTTCGTGGGTCTACGGATCGCGCGGCGACGCGCTGGTCGACGAGACCGCGCCGCTCGCGCCGCTGCCGATCGTCGCCTGGCGGCCGGCGCACGAGGAGCTCGTCCTCGCGCAGGACGGCCGGCTGCGCGCGATCGTCCTCCGCCCCGGCATCGTCTACGGCGACGGCGGCGGGATCCCCGGGCAGATGGTCGAGCAGGCGCGCGCGGGGACGCTCAAGATCATCGGCGACGGCCTGAACCGCTGGTCGACCGTGCGCCACGATGCGCTCGGCGAGCTGTACGGCCTGGTCGTCGACCGGCGCGACGCGCACGGCGTCTACAACGGGGTGCGCGGCGCCGCGGTCCCCTACGGCGAGATCGCCAACGCCGCCGCGCGCGCGGCCGGCCGCGAGGGGACGCTCGATCTGGAATCAGTCGAAGCGGCGCGCGCGGCGCTCGGACCGTTCGCCGATGCGTTCCTGATCGATCAGCAGGTCGATGGGGCGAAGGCGGAGCGCGAGCTGGGCTGGGCGCCGCACCGTCCGACGCTGCTCGAAGAGTTCGCCAACACGGTCGTCGTCTAGCGCGCGTGAGCGCCGCAGAGGTGGACGTTCTTAGCACCCGTCGGATCTATGAAGGCCGGGTGATCAACCTGCGGGTCGACACGCTGCGCGGCGCGCGCGGGCGGCCGCACGACATCGAGGTCGTCGAGCACGCCGGGGCCGTCGTGGTGATCGTCCGGCCGACGCCTGACACCATGCTGCTCGTCAAGCAGTATCGGCATCCGGTGGGACACGAGATGTGGGAGGCGGTCGCCGGCGGGATGGACCCCGGCGAGACGCCCGAGGCGGCAGCGCTGCGCGAGCTGCGGGAGGAGACGGGCTACCGCGCGCAGCGCGTCACGCACCTCTTCTCCGGCTATTCGGCGCCGGGCTTCTGCTCCGAGCTGCTGCACTTCTGCTTGGTGGACGCAGACGGGTATGAGATCGGTGAGCCGGAGCCCGACGAGGACGAGCAGATCGAGGTCGGCGTGTTCGCCATCGAGGAGGTGTGGCGCATGATCCGGGCGGGCGAATTGCAAGATGCCAAGACACAGGTGGCCGTGCTGTGGGCGTTGACCGCGCCGCCGTCGTCGTAGCCTTGCAGGGCGCGCTGCTGCGCGCGGCCCGCGACTTCGGCGAGACGCCGGTCTTCCGGCCGCATGCGGAGCGCGTACTGGCGACCGCGGCCGCGCTCGACTACGTCTTGATGCTCGCGCGCGGTGCGACCGAGGTGCCGATCCCGGCCGGAGAAGCGGAGCGAGCGATCCACGCGGGGATCGAGCGCGGCGTCGACGACCTGATCCTGGCCGCCGACGCGATCGCCGGCTCCCGCACGCCGGCGGCGACCGCCTTCGCGCACGAGACGGCGAAGACGCTGCGCGACGTGCTCGGTTCCGAAGATCTGAGAAACGACGAGCGCACCTTCGCGCTGATCGCGCTCGCGAACGCGTGAACGCCGAGGGGATCCCGCTGGTCGCGACGCTCGACGCCGGCGAGGAAGACGCGCTGGGCGATGAGATGCGCTCGATCGTCCTCGGTCACGGGCGCCGAACGGCGCGCCTCGTCGTGCTGCTGCACGGCCTGACCGCCAGCCCGCGCACCTGGCGTGAGTTCGCGCGCGTCCGCCACGCGCGCGGCGAGACCGTCCTGATTCCACGGCTGCCGCGACACGGCCACGCCGACCGCATGACGCACGCGCTGGCCGGCCTCGACGCCGCCGAGTTGCGCGCGCAAGCCGCGCGGATCGTCGATGTGGCGGCGGGACTCGGCGATGAGATCGTCGTCGTCGGCTTCTCGCTCGGCGGCACGCTCGCGCTGCACCTCGCGCAGCACGAGCCACGAATCGCGCGCACGATCGCGATCGCCCCGCTGCTCGGCGTGCGGGCGGTCCCGGCGCCCTGGACCGGTCCGTTCCGCGCGCTGCTCGAACGCCTGCCGAACCGGTTCCTCTGGTGGAACCCGTTCGATCGCGGCCGCAGCGATCCGCCGCACGGCTACCCGCGCTACGCGACGCACTCGCTCGCCGCAGGGCTCGCGCTGAGCGCGGCCCTCGAGGCCGACGCGCGCGCCGCCCCGCCGGCTGCGCCACGGATCGAGATCGTCCGCAACGCCGGCGAGACGACCGTCAACAACGCCGCGCTCGACGCGCTGGTCGCGCGCTGGCGCGCCGCCGGCGCCGCTGACGTGCGCGTCTTGCGGCTGGACGGCCTGCCGTTCTCGCACGACGTGATCGAACCCGAGCTGCGGCGCGCGCCGGCGGCGCGCTTCCTCCCGCTGCTGCACGCACTGCTCGACGCTCCGCCGGCCAGCGCCGACGGAACCCTCGACGCGCGAGGCTGAGAGCATGCGTGACGCGGTGCGGCTGACGAGATGACGCCGCGCGAGGACGGCGCCTGGATTTTCGTCTCGCATTCGACGAAAGACGTCGAGAGGACCAGACTGCTTCGGAACAAGCTCGAAGCGCTCGGTCATCACCCACTGCTCTTTTTCCTCAAGTGCCTCGACGATAACGCCGAGGTCGACGATCTGATCAAACGAGAGATCGCTTCGCGAGAGTGGTTCCTGCTCTGCGATAGCGAGAACGCGCGTGCTTCGGGATGGGTCCAGCGCGAGATTGAAATCATTAAGAATCTTCCGGGAAAAGTCTTTGAATCCGTCGATCTCGATGCGGACCTCGATACGCAGCTCCTTCAAGCCACGAAGCTGACAAGGCGCGCGAGCGTGTTCATTTCCTTCACCCGGGAAGACAGCGTCATCGCCCATGAGATCGCAGCTATCTTCAGGGCGCACGATTATGGTGTCGCTACGTCAGAGGATGTCGCCGCGTCGTCGCCGCGAGGTCCCCTGGACTTTCTTCATCGGCCGCGGGCGGGCGATATGATTCGGAAAAGGATCGAAGACGCGGCGGATCGGGGGTGGATCGTGTTCCTGGTCAGCGAGCACACCTTGCGCTCCAAAGCGTCGCGGATCGAGATCGCCTACGCATGTCGTCGTGCACTGAAGAGTCAGCGCACCGCTGCGATGCTCAGGAACGAAGGACGGTACAACGTTTATCCGATCGTCGTGGGCGAGCGCTTTTCACAAGAGCAATGGCGTACGTCACCAATCTTACGAGTGCTCGTGGACGTTCAGTCTGCCAATCTCAACGAGTACCCGTCCGTCGCATCATTTATGGAACTACTCATCTCGGATTTGAAAACGCGTGAGATGCACTGAACGATACTGGGCGCGAGGCTAACCGCGCAGGCGCGCGCCGGCGGCGGCGCCCGGGGGGACGAGCGCGTCGATCGTCGCCAGGGTGGCGGGGTCGAGCGTGACGGTTGCGGCGGCCGCGTTCTCGTCGACGTGGGCGATGCGCTCGCAGCCCGGTAGCGCGATGACGTCGTCGCCTTGCGCGAGGACCCAGGCCAGCGCGAGTTGGGCCGGCGTGCAGCCGCGCTCGCCGGCGAGCGTCGCGAGCGCGTCGACCAGCGCGAGGTTGCGGGCCAGGTTCTCGGGGTCGAAGCGGGGGACGCGGCGGCGCAGGTCGTCGGGGGCGAGAGTCGCGGTCGAGCGGATCGTGCCGGTCAGCATCCCCCGGCCGAGCGGCGCGTAGGCGACGAGCGCGATCCCCAAGGCGCGCGCGGCGGCGCGCACGCCGTTGCCTTCGATGTCGCGGGTGAACAGCGAGTACTCGCTCTGCAACGCGGCGATCGGCGCGACCGCGGTCGCGCGCCCGAGCTGCTCCGCCGTCGTCTCGGAGAGGCCGATGCGGCGTACCTTGCCGGCGACGACGAGGTCGGCCAGCGCACCGACCGTCTCCTCGAGCGGCACCTGCGGGTCGACCCGATGCAAATAATACAGATCGACGTGGTCGACGCCCAGCCGCGCCAGCGAGGCATCGCAGGCCGCGCGCACGTAGGCCGGGTGGCCGTCGACGCCGCGCCACTGCGGGTCGTCGGCGCGCCGCAACAGGCCCGTCTTCGTCGCGAGGACGGCTTGCTCGCGGCGGCCGCGCAGCGCGCGGCCGACCAGCCGTTCGTTCTCGCCGCGGCCGTACATGTCCGATGTGTCGATCAGCGTCATGCCCAGCTCGAGCGCGCGGTGGATCGCCGCGATCGCGTCGCGCTCGGCGACCGGTTCGTAGAACTCCGACATCCCCATGCAGCCCAACGCGATCGCGCCGACCGGCGGGCCGTCGCGACCGAGCTGCCGTGCGATCACCGTGGGGCGGCCGCCGCGAAGGCGTCGAGCGCGTCGAGGTACGAGTCGATCCCGCGCCCGGCGAAGCGATACGCGCAGATACCCTCCAGCACCGAGACGCGGCGGAACGCTTCGCGCTCGGCGCGTGCGTCGAGATCGGAGAGGTGCACCTCGGCGGTCGGAACCGCAATCGCAAGGATCGCGTCGTGCAGGGCCCATGAGTAGTGAGTGAAGGCGGCCGCGTTGAGGAGGACGGCGTCGGCCCAGCGGCGCTGCGCGTGCAGCTCGTCGATGATCGCGCCCTCGTGGTTGGACTGGAAGAAGCGCACCTTCCAGCCGAGTTGGCGGCAGCGCTCGCGGACCGCACGCTCCAGGTCACGCAACGTGGCGCGGCCGTAGATCTCGGGCTCGCGCTCGCCCAAGAGGTTGAGGTTGGGGCCGTTGACGACCAGGACGTTCATCCGATCCCGATCTCGGCCAGCGCGGCGCGCACGTCTTCGGGTCGCACGCCGTCGTCGAGCCGCGCGCTGCCGATCGCGTCGAGCAGGACGAACTGCGTTCCGCCGGCGTGCCGCTTCTTGTCGCCACCGGTCGCGCTGACGACGGCGGCGGCGTCGAGCGCGCGCCAGTCGAGCGGGACGGGAAGCGCGGCCAGGTGCGCGTCGGGTTCGGTCCGCGCCGCGTCGTCGAGCAGGCCGCGCGCGACCGAGAGCGCCAGCGCCGCCCGCATCCCGACGATCACCGCCTCACCGTGGCGCAGCGCCCCATAGCCGGCGACCTTCTCGAGTGCGTGCGCGACGGTGTGACCGAAGTTGAGGATCGCGCGGACGCCGGTGCGGTCTTGCTCGTCGACCGCGACGACCTCGGCCTTGAGCTCGACGCAGCGCGCGATCGTGTGCAGGGCGCTGGCGGGATCCTCGAGCAGCGCCTCCTCGCCGGCGCGCAGCGCGCGGTAGAGCGTGGCGTCGAGGGCGAGACCGTACTTGAGCATCTCGCCGTAGCCGGAGACGAGGTCGCGCCGCGGCAGGCTGCGCAACACCTGCGGGACGATCGCGACCAGCGCCGGTTGCGTCACCGTCCCGACCAGGTTCTTGCCGGCGTCGAGATTGATCGCCGTCTTGCCGCCGATCGCCGCGTCGACGGCGCACAGCAACGTCGTCGGCACGGCGACGAACGGGACGCCGCGCTGAAAGGTGGCGGCGGCGAAGCCGACCGCGTCGCCGATCGTCCCGCCGCCGATCCCGACGACGATCCCGCGCCGGTCGAGCCGCTCGGCCGCGAACGTGTCCCACAGCCCGGCGACGGCGGCCAGCGACTTGAGTGACTCGTCGGCCTCGACCTCGACGATCGTCGTCGGGATACTCGCTTCGTCGTAGGCGCGCGCCACCCGCGCGCCGAGGTCGCGCACCCGGCGGTCGACGACGACCAGCACCCGGCCGCCGGGCTCGGGGTGCGCGCGGCGCGGCAACTGGTCGAGCAGATCGCGGCCGATCGCGACGTCGTACGGTTTGGCCGTCGCGACCCGCACGTCGCGCTCCTCGCGCAGCGCGCGGTCGATCGCGTCGGCAGCGGCGGCGGGCGAGATCCCGTCGACGCTGACCTGCAGATCGGCGGCAAGATAGCGCTCGCGCCGGCCGGCGTGCAGCCGCGCCAGCGCGCCCTGCTCGCGCAGCAACGGCCGCTGCCCCGCTTCGCGCGCGGTACGGATCCGGCACGTTTCGAGCGAGGCGTCGAGGAAGACCAGGATCCCGCTGCTCGCGATCGCTTGCCGATTCGCTTCGTCCTCCAGCGCGCCGCCGCCCAGCGCGACGACCGTCCCGCCGCGCGTGGCGACGCGGGCGATCGCGGCGCGCTCGCGCTCGCGGAACGCCGGCTCACCGTCTTGGTCGACGATCTCGACGATCCGCCGGCCGTCCTCGTTTTCGACCAGCCGGTCGACGTCGACGGCGTCGAGACCGCGCAGCGCGGCCAGCAACGGCGCGACGCTGGTCTTGCCCGCGCCGGGTGGCCCGCAGAGCCAGAGGTTAGCGGGCACGCGCCGTCGCTGCCCAACTGCGGACGCGCTCCTGGACTTCGCCGAGCGAATCGCCGCCGAACTTCACCAGCAGCGCGTCGGCCAGCACCAGCGCGAGCAGCGACTCGCCGATCACCGCCGCGGCCGGAACGGCGCAGACGTCGCTGCGCTCGATGTAGGCTTTGGTCGCCTCGCCGGTGCGCAGGTCGACCGAATCGAGCGGGTTCATCAAGGTCGCGATCGGCTTCATCCCGACCCGCACCACGATCGGCTGGCCGGTCGTCATCCCGCCCTCGATCCCGCCGGCCCGGTTGGTGCGGTAGCGCGTGCGCGTCTGCGGATCGGGCTCGTAGGCGTCGTGCGCCTCCGAGCCGCGGCGCGCGCCCGCCCCGAAACCCAGGCCGATCTCGACGCCCTTGATCGCATTGAGCGACATGAACGCCTGCGCGACCTCGCCCTCGAGCCGGCGGTCCCACTGCGCGTACGAACCCAAGCCGATCGGGACGTTGCGCGCGACGACTTCGAAGACGCCGCCCAGCGAGTCGCCGGCGGCCTTGGCGGTCTCGATCTCCTGCACCATCGCGGCCGCCGCCGCCTCGTCGAGCGCGCGCACCGGCGAGGCGTCGATCTCCTCGGGCGTCACGTCGCGCCAGGGCGTCTCGTCGACGGCCCGGCCGATTCGCACGACGCGGCTGTGCAGCGCGACGCCGAATTCGGCCAGAAAGGTGCGCGCGACCGTGCCGAGCGCGACGCGCATCGCGGTCTCGCGCGCGCTGGCGCGCTCGAGCACGTCCCGCATGTCCGTCAAGTCGTACTTGATCCCGCCGATGCGGTCGGCGTGCCCCGGCCGCGGGATGAAGACCGCGCGCGCGGCCGGCGCGTCGTCTTCGGGTTCGTCGATCCGCATGATCTCGGCCCAGCGCGCGTGATCGCGGTTCTCGAGCACCAGCGCGATCGGGCCACCGAGCGTCTTGCCACGCCGCACGCCACCGACGATGCGAACCTCATCGGTCTCGATCGCTTGGCGGTTGCCGCGACCGTAGCCGAGCTTGCGGCGGCGCGCCTGGGCCAGCAGCGTTGCGGCATCGAGCCGCAGGCCGCTGGGCATCCCGTCGAGGATGCCGATGAGCATCGGGCCGTGCGACTCGCCGGCGGTCAGGTAGCGCAAACTCATGCGGGCTCGCGCTCCTGCGGAGCCCGAGCCCACCTCGGCTTCGCCTCGTCAATCGGGATCGAGGTTGACAGAAAACGGCTCATGCCGGGAGTCCCTTCGGCGCGAAGCCGAACCAACATTCGAACGTCGCGCCGGCCTGCGCGAGGAACATCGCGGTACCGGGGATCGCCAGCAGGCCGCGCGCCCGGGCGTCGATCAGGAACGGCGTGTTCTCGGGGGTGTAGACGAGGTCGAACGCGGCGGCGCCGGCCGGCGCGTCGAGCGGGAGCAGGGAGCGTTGTTCCTGGCCGACCATCCCGACCGTGGTCGCGTTCACGTAGAGGTCGGCGCGCGGGACGGCGTCGAGCGTGCA
>JBEKLD010000145.1:0-7812 GCA_050010375.1 Vulcanimicrobiaceae bacterium | reverse complement strand
GACAAACACGCAGGTAATGCGTTTTGTTAAGAACATTCGTGTTAAAAATTAAGGAGGCCGCTCGCGCGACCTCCTCGAGATCAAGTTTGATCAGGAATCATAAGGGGTTTAGTGGATCGGCCCCCTCTATCTTAACTTAACGAGTTTATTGCCTTTCAGAACGGAATCTCTTCCTCGTCGAGGCTGTCCTCGTAGTTCGTGCCGCTGCTGCCGCCACTGGCCGGGGCGCCATCGGCTGCGGCGGGGCGTGGGGGACGCTCGTAGGTGCCGCCGTCGCCGCCGGCGCGGTTGGGGCGGTCGAGCATCTGCATCGTGTTGACGACGACCTCGGCGGCTTTGCGCTTCTCGCCTTCCTTCGTCTCGTAGGAGCGAATGGAGAGACGGCCGTCGACCAGACACGACATCCCCTTCTTGAGGTACGTGTTGCAGGTCTCGGCGAGCTTGTCCCACGCGACGCAGTCGACGAAGTCGGTCTCTTCTTGCTGTTTGGACCGACGGTTCACCGCCAGGGTGAACTTGGTGACCGCCGCGCCGGAGCCGACGTAACGGATTTCGGGGTCGCGGACGAGGTTGCCCACAAGGGTAATGCGATTGAAGCTGCCAGCCATCTTTTCGTATCCTTCTGCTGCTCTCTGCTCTGCTTCGCGCAGCTGGCGGGGTGTGGCGGGGCCAGCGCCCCGCTCGGCGTTATCGTTGCTCCGCGTCGTGCCAGGGGTGTGGCACTCCGGGACTTAGTCGTCCTTCCGGATGAGAATCTGGCGCAGGACGGCGTCGTTGAGGCGGAGCAGGCGGTCCAGCTCCTTGGCCTGATCGGCGTCCGCTTTGAAGTGCATGGTGATGTAGTAGCCCTCGCGGACGTCGTCGATCTCGTACGCCAGCCGGCGCTTGCCCGGCTTCTCGAGCTCACCGACGACCTCGCCGCCGCGTGTCTTCACGCCCTCGGCGATCGCGTTCGCGCGCTCGTCGACCTCGGTCTCCTCGAGGCCGGGGCGGAGGATATAGGTGATCTCGTAGTCGTTGATGGTGGCGGTGGCCATGATGCCCTCTCTGGACGCCGGCAGGGCCGGCGGCCCGGCGCGAGGCCGGGCAGCGGGAGTCCCGGCACCGGGAAGGCGCCGGGATAACCCCCGGATTCTATCACGCGCTTCCCTCCGGCGACAAGGCGCCGCCGCCCGGTCGCCCGGCCAGTTCAGAGGTCGATCCGCCAGACCTGGCGGCCGTCCCCAGCCGGCGAGGGCTCGTAGCGCACCGGGATCCGCTCCCCCGCGGTCCGTCCGACCGTATCGCCCGCCGGCAACGCCGAGCCTCGCTGTATCAGATACGAGGCGCAGTCGAAGAGGTCGGCGACTGCATCGTTCCCCTGCGCTCTGGGCGCCGTCAGGTGAATGTTCGGCAGATTCAGCTGTTGCATGCCGAGCGTGAGAAGGCTAACTCGGTCACCCTCGTGCGTGATCTCAATACCGTTCCACAGCATCGGCAGCCCGGTTGATTCTTGGCTCGGGTCCGCCATCTCGACGAAGAACTTCGGATCGTGTGTCGCGTGCCCGCCGCCCCAGTAAACGCCGACGGCATCATTCGCTTCCGCGATCGCCGCGACGACGCGGGTGAACGCGGTCAGCTGGTCGTAGCGCGAGCGTTTGACCTTCCCTTTTTGAGTGACGACGAGGTGCGCGTGATACGGCGGGAGCGTCCAGTGCTCACGGAAGAATGCGGAGACGCTCCTGTCGACGTTGTCCTCGGCCTCACCGTTGGGGATGGGTATCGGCGCCAACGCTACGATGACATCGTCTCCGCCCCGTACGTGGATCGTCAATACCCGACCATCCTTGCCCTCGATGGTCAGCGGCTGCGCGTTCGGCACGATGCGGTGATACGCGCTGATGATTGCGGTCGGTTGCGCGAGCTTCGCCACGGAAAGGAGGACGAACGCGACGTCATTCATCCTGGCGCTCTTCGGATCGGGTGTCGAGCGGCTCCAGCACGGGGACCGGCAATTTCAGCGAGCGGCCGCTGGGCTCCCCTGGCCGTGGTCGGGACGCCCGCTTAGGCCATCTGGCGAACGGACCCCGGGCCGCCGCTGGGAACGAGCTTCCTATGCGCTCGATCCTCGACCGGTACGCTCCGGCGCCGGCGTTCGACGAGTTTGCATCAGCCGACGGTCGGCCCCGGGCGCACTACGCGACCCTCGCCACGACCCTGGCGGGCATCTCGGCGGCCGACTTCCGCCACCGCGTGACGACGGTCAACTCGGTCCTCCTCCAGCGCGGGGTGACCTTCACCGTCTACGCCGACGCGCGAGGGACCGAGCGGATCCTGCCTTTCGACTTGATCCCGCGGATCATCGCGGCCGACGAGTGGGAGACGATCTCGCGCGGCGTCGCCCAGCGGGTCCGGGCGCTCAACGCCTTCCTGCGCGACGTCTACGGCGAGCAGCGCGCGCTGCGCGAGGGGATCGTCCCGCGCGATCTGGTCTACTCCTCGCAGCACTTCGAGCCCGAGGCGATCGGCGTGCGACCGCCGCGCGACACGTACGTCCACGTCTCGGGGATCGATCTCGTGCGCGACGCCGAGGGCAACTACCTCGTCCTCGAAGACAACTGCCGCACGCCCTCGGGGATCTCGTACGTGCTCGAGAACCGCGACGTGCTCAAGCGGGCCTTCCCGCGGTTGTTCGCCGGCTACGACCCGCTGCCGGTCGACGACTACCCGCGCCGGCTGCGCTCGGCCCTGCTCGCCACCGCGCCGCCCAACGCGCTCGAGCCGACGATCGCGATCCTCACGCCGGGCGTCTTCAATAGCGCCTACTTCGAGCACACGCTGCTGGCGCGCCGGATGGGCGTCGAGCTGGTCGAGGGCAGCGATCTCTTCGTGCGCGACAACGTCGTCTACATGAAGACGACGCGCGGCCCCGCGCGAGTCGACGTCCTCTACCGCCGGGTCGACGACGAGTACCTCGATCCACTCTACTTTCGCAGCGACTCGACGCTCGGCGTCGCCGGAATCTTTAACGCCTACCGCGCCGGCAACGTCACGCTCGCCAACGCGATCGGCACCGGCGTCGCCGACGACAAGGCGATCTACCCCTACGTGCCGGCCTTCATCCGCTACTACCTGGGCGAGGACCCGGTGCTGCAGAACGTCCCGACCTACGACTGCTCCAACGCCGCGCAGCGCGCGCACGTGCTGGGCGATCTGGAACGGCTGGTCGTCAAGCGCACCGCGGCCTCGGGCGGCTACGGGATGCTGATGGGTCCGGCGAGCACCGCCGCCCAGCGCGCGGAATTCGCCGACGCGATCCGAGCGAATCCGCGTGAGTTCATCGCGCAGCCGGTCATCACGCTCTCGGCCCACCCGACCGTCGTCGACGAAGGGCTCGCGCCGCGCCACATCGACCTGCGGCCGTTCGCGCTCTGCCACGGCGACACGGTCGACGTCCCGCCCGCGGCGCTCACCCGCGTCGCGCTGACGGCCGGTTCGCTGGTCGTCAACTCTTCGCAGGGTGGCGGCTCGAAAGACACGTGGGTGTTGGGCGACTGATGCTCAGCCGGGTCGCGGAGTCGCTCTACTGGATGGCGCGCAACGTCGAACGCGCCGAGGACCTCGCGCGCTTGATCGACGTTACGGCGACGCGCTCGGTCGACCGCTTCGAGGACGCGCAGCCGCGCTGGCACGCGCTCTACACCGTCGCCGGGGTCGCGGTCCCCGAGGAGGGCGAGCTCGACCGCACGCGCGCGATCGACGACGTCGTCTTCGACTCGGGCTCGCGCTTCTCGATCGCCGCCTCGGTGCGGATCGCCCGGCAGAACGCCGTCGGCGTGCGCGCCGAGCTGACGACCGAGGTCTGGGAGTGCATCAACGGCCTCTACCTGTTCGTCGAAGCGCAGTCGGCACGCGCGGTCGGCCCCGATGGGACCTCGACTTTCCTGCGCAGCGTGCGCGACACGGCGCAGGCGTTCGGCGGGATCTGCGACGCAACGCTAGCCCACGACGACGCTTGGGAGTTCCTGCGCATCGGCCGCTTCCTCGAGCGCGCGCGGATGACCTCACGCATCCTGCGCGCCGCCGACGGCGACGTCGGGCCGCACGTCTGGCAGCTGACCCTCGAGGCATGTTGCGCGAGCGCGCCGTTCGCGCGCGCGCGTCGGCAGTCGTCCGACCCGGTCGAAGCGCTGGCCTTCTTGGCGCTCTCGCCGGTCTTCCCGCGTTCGCTGCGCTTCTGCATCCGCGAAGTCGACGCGGCGCTGCACAGCCTCTCGGGTGCGCCGGGCGGGACCTTCGCCGACGACGCGGAGCGGCTCTCGGGGCGCATCGCCGCCTCGCTCGACTTCGCCGGCGCGTTCGACCTCGTGCGCGAGGGCCCGCGCGCCTTCTCGGCCCGGCTGGCCACCGAGCTCGACGCGCTGGGCGGGACGATCTCGACGACTTACTTTCCAGCGGTCCCGGTCGGCTGATGAACTACACGATCGTCCACCGCACGCGCTACCGCTATCCGGTCCCGGTCCACGAGAGCCACACGATCGTGCACTTGCAGCCGCGCAGCGATCTCTCGCAGTACTGCACGCGCTACGAGCTGATCGTCGTCCCGCGCTCGCGGGTCTTCTCCTACACCGATCGCTACGGCAACGACGTGCAGCATTTCGGCGTCCTCCCCGAGCACGGCGTGCTCGACGTCGTCGCCCGCTCGCAAGTCGTCACCGTGCGCGGCGACCCGCAGCCGCCGCCCGCCACGTCGCGGCGGCTGATCGACGAGGATCCGGCGCTCGACACGATGTGGGAGTTCCTGCACGAGAGTCGCTACGTCCGCTTCGGCGTTGAGCTGGATGCGCTGGCGTCGTTGATCGGCGAACCGGGTCCGGACGACGACCTCGCCGCGTGGTTCGGGCACGCCTCGCACCAGGTCCACGAGTCGTTCACTTACGAGTCGGGGCTGACGACGGTCCACGCCACGGTCGCCGAGTCGATTCGGCTACGCAGCGGCGTCTGCCAAGACTTCGCGCACGTCCTGGTCGCGCTGTGCCGGCGGGCCGGGATCCCGGCGCGCTACGTCAGCGGCTACGTCCACTCCGGCGGCGGCGAGATGCTCGGCGCCGAAGCCTCACACGCATGGGCCGAGGCGTATCTGGGTCCAGCCGGCTGGGTCGGCGCCGATCCGACCAACGACACCTGGATCGGCGACGCCTTCGTGCGCCTGGCGATGGGGCGTGACTATCGCGACGTGAGCCCGGTGCGCGGTGTCTACCGCGGCGCGTCTGCCAGCACGATGTCGGTCGACGTCGCGGTCGAAGCGCTCGCGTACGCGCAGCAAGATATCTACGAGCAACTCGAAGCCGAACAGCAACAGCAGCAAGCCGAACAGCAGCAACAACAGGAGCAGCAGCAGCAGTAGACCGTCAGTTCGACGTACCCGGGGTCGGCGAGACGGCGGGGGCGGCTGTCGCGGTCGCCGGGAAGAGCTGGTCGAGCGCGAGCGGCATCGCGCGCTCCGATACGGCGGTGACGCCGGCGCCGAAGTTGTTTCCGCCGCCGCCCATGTCAGCCTCCCCGGCCCCGTGGGCGAGGACGGCGCCGCCGCAGCTCAACAGCGCGACGTGCATCGACGCATGCGAGCGGCCCGAAAAGGACGATTGCTCGACCCGAACGTTCGGCACGATGATCGCCTGCGTACCGTTCGCCGCGCAGAGCTTCGCCGCGCCGGTGATGGCGGCCAGATGATCCATCGTTGTCCCGAGCTTGACGTCGAGCTTGCGCGCCTGGAGTTGCACCAGCAGCGAATGCGTCACGTCGGCGATGTGGGGATCGGCGATCGTCGGCTGCCCCAGCGGCAGCAGCAGATACGACGTCGGTCCCACCAGTGGCGTGGCGGGCGCCGTCACGGCGGCCACGCCCGTCGGCCCCGGCGGGATCACGGCCGCCGCGAACGCCTGGGCGGCGGTCAGCTCCGCCGCGCGGAACGCGGTGTCGACGTACGACCCGAGATTCGCGGGCGAGAAACCCATGCCGCCGGGGTTCTGATCGCCGGTCGTCGTCGTCGACCAACGAATCGTCCCGTCGCAGCCGACCTCGTCGAGCCGGAACTCGACGTGTACCGGATAGTGGTAGATCGTCGTCAAGAGGCCGATCGGGACTCTTTTGAGCGTCTGCTCGTAGCGGCCCTCGGGGATCAACAACGCCGTCGCGTGATTGTCCGCGCAGATTTTGGCCGCGCCGGCGACCGCGTCGAGATGATCCAGCGGCGGAATGACCGTGACCGCCACGCCTGCGGTGGCTAAGTCCTTGGCGAACGTCTGCGTGATCGCGACCGCGTGCGGATCGGTCGTCTTCGCGTCTTCCTCATACGGCACCAGCACGAGTCCCGGGGCCGGCAGCTGTGTCGGCACCGAGGTGGCCGGGCTAGGCGTCTGCGCGAGTGCTACTGCGGACGCGTTGAGGCCGGCCAGCATCAAAATACCGGCCATGGTCATGGCTTTTCCTAGTGACATGGTACCCCTTTACGCTTGTCGGTCGAACGTGCAGCAAAGTTTACAGCGCGCGCCGCGCCGTCGCGGACGGGATGCCGGCGTTTAGAGATGCGGTAGCGGGCGGCGCTATTCGCCGAGGTAGAGGTCCGCGAAAATGTCGTCGATCGGATAGGTGAAATCGGGCAGCGCGGGGTGCGTGACGATCTCGCCGGGGCCGAAGCGGGTCGTGCCGTCAGGGGCGTGCGCGATCACCGTGCGGCGCGGCGGGTCGACGACGAACACGACCTGCGTCCCGGCGGCAAGGTACGCGCCGATCTTCCAGGCGAGGCGCCGTTCGCTCTCGCCGGCGGAGAGGATCTCGACGGCGACGTCCGGCGCGTGTGGTGGCGTTTGCACCCCCGCGCCGCCCAGCGCATCGAACGCGCGCCGCGAAAGATACGCGACATCCGGGACCAGGGAAGCGAAGCGCTGCCCGGGCACCCGAAACTCGTAGCGCCATTCCCCGAGGGCGGTCCCGCGATCGCCAGCCCAGACTCGCAGCGCCGTCGTCCAGCGGTACTCGAGTTCCTGATGACGTTGCGTACCGCCGACCTTCTGGACCAGTTCGCCGTCGACGAGCTCGGTTGCCGGCTTCGTCTCGGGGATCGCGACCGGGCTGCGCATGCCTGCCTCCTGATACGATGCTATCACGCCGGCAGGCCCGCGCGGCAAGGGCAGCCGAAGCTGCCCGCGATGCGCCTCTCGTTCCTCCGCACCGTGACGCTCGCCATGCTCGCCTGCACGTGCGCCCTCGCCGCACCGCTCGCCGCGTGCGCCGCGACGCTGCCGCGTCCCGCGCACGTCGTCGTGGTCATCGAGGAGAATCACACGTTGGCGCAGATCGTCGGCAACCCGCACGCGCCGTACCTCTCGGCGCTGGCGGCGCACGGCGCGCTGTTCGTCGACGCGCACGGCGTGACGCATCCGAGTTTGCCGAACTACTTCGCGCTCTTCGCCGGCCTCGAGAACACCAACGGCGACGGCTGCCCGGCCCACGCCGTTCCGGCCCGCGCGCCGAACCTGGGCAGCGAACTCGACGCGGCGGGCTTCTCGTTCGTCGGCTACGCCGAGTCGTTGCCGGCGGAGGATTGGAAGGGCTGCTGGGCCGGTCCGTACGCACGCAAGCACGTCCCGTGGGCGCAGTTCACGAACTTACCACGCAGCGCGAGCGAGCCGTTCTCAGCCTTCCCGACGGCTTTCGAGACGCTGCCGACGGTCGCATTCGTCGTCCCCAACGTCGAGAACGACATGCACGACGGGACGGTCGCACAGGCCGACGACTGGGCGCGCGAACACCTCGACTCGCTGGTCCGCT
>JBEKLD010000144.1:0-7829 GCA_050010375.1 Vulcanimicrobiaceae bacterium | reverse complement strand
CAATCCCGACCAGTTCGCGGCCCAAGCGTATGCCGCGGCGCAGGTCGTCGCGTCGCTGGTCCGTGAAGGCGCCATCACCAAGGATGCGATACTCGGCGGCTTGCGCAACGTGCGCGTCGTCCAGACCGTGCTCGGACCGATCGCCTTCGATGCGAACCGCGACGTCCGCGCCGCTCCGGTCGTCCTGAAAATCGACAAAGACGGCTTCGCCTATTTTTAGGCCGGCCGTAGACTAGCTTGCTCGCGCAACAGCTCGTCAACGGGCTCTTCTTAGGCGCCGTTTACGCGCTGTTCGCGGTCGGGTACACGCTGGTGTTCGGCGTGCTCGACATCCTCAATCTGGCGCACGCGGCGATCTTTACCGCGGCGGCGTTCGCCGCGCTCTCGCTGGCGGCGCACGGCATCCCGCTGCCGCTGGCATTTCTGCTGGCGGCGGCGATGGCGGGGATCATCGGCATCCTGTTGGACCGCGTCGCGTTCGCGCCGCTGCGCCGGCGCAACGCCGGGACGCTCGTCCCGCTGATCTCCTCGATCGGCGTGGCGATCATCATCGGCGCGGTGCTGCGCGGCATCTACGGCGTCGACGAGCAGCACTTCGCGAACGCCGGGCTCGAGGCCGCGCCCGCGATCCGACTCGGCCCGGTGACGTTCACCACCGTCGAGCTGACGATCTTCGTCTCGGCGATCGTGCTGATGGTCGTGCTGAGCTGGATGTTGCGCGCGACCGCACTCGGCCGCAGTATCCGAGCCGTGGCGGCCGATCGCGTCGCGGCGGCGCTGCTCGGCGTGCACCTCGAACGGACGATCGCAGCGACCTTCTACATCGCCTCGGCCCTCGGCGGGGCCGCCGGTGTGCTGGTGGGGCTCGAGTACAACAGCGTCACGCTCGACATGGGCAGCCCGATCGAGCTCAAAGGGCTGGCCGTCATCGTCTTGGGCGGGATGGGCAGCATCTCGGGCGCGGTCGCCGGCGGCTTCATCATCGGCGCGGTCGAGACGCTGGCGATCGCCTGCGGCCTCTCGGAGTGGCGCGACGCGATCACCTTCGGCGTCATGTTCCTGATCCTCGTCGCGCGCCCGGTCGGCTTGTTCGGCCGCCGCTCGTTACGCCAGGCGTGAGCGCGAGCTCGCGTGAGCGTTCTCGCTGAGTTCTACGCCCAGCACTCGCAGCTGATCGATCAGATCGGCGTCAACGCGATCCTGGCGCTCTCGCTCTCGGTCTCGCTCCAAGCCGGTCAGCTCGCCCTCGCGCAGGCGGCCTTCATGGGGATCGCCGCCTACGTCTCGGCGATCCTGGCCCTAAACGCTCACTGGCCGCTGGTGGCGGCGATTATCGCCGCCGTGCTCGTCTCGACGCTGGTCGCCGCGCTGCTGGCCTATCCGATCCGGCGGCTGCGCGGCATCTTCCTCGCGATCGCGACGATCGGTTTCGGTGAGATCGTCCGGGTCTTCGCCAACAACCTGAACGTGACCGGCGGGGCCGAAGGGCTCAGCAGCATCCCGAGCGACGCGACGACCGCGGTCATCTACGGATCGCTGGCGCTGGTCGCACTCGGACTCCTGCTGCTCTCGCGCACGAAGTTCGCGCTCGCCGTCTCGCTGGTGCGCGAGGACGAGTACGCCGCGCGTGGCGTCGGCATCGACGTCGGCGCGATTCGCACGATCTCGCTCGCGCTCGGCGGCGCGATCGCCGGCCTGGGCGGCGCGCTCTACGCGCACTCCTCCTTCTTCATCACGCCCAACGACTTCGGCTTCGCGCGCATGGAAGAGATCCTCGTGTGGTGCGTGATCGGCGGCGTCACCAGCCCGCTGGGCGCGGTGCTCGGCGCGGCGCTGCTCTCGATCCTGCCCGAGGTGATCCGCTTCTTGCGCGACTACCGCGAAGTCACCAACGGCATCATCCTGCTGGCCGTGATCCTGTTCGCGCCGGGCGGCTTGGCCTCGCTCTGGCGCGCGCGCCGCCAGCGCGCCGCGCGGGTGCGCAGCTGATGCTCGTCCTCGACGAGATCGCGGTCCGCTACGGCGGCGTGCAGGCCTTGGACGCCGTCTCCCTGACGGTCATCCCGGGCAGCGTGCTCGGCCTGATCGGCCCCAACGGCGCCGGCAAGACGACGCTCGTCAACGCGACAACCGGCTTGACTTCGCTCGCGAGCGGAACCATCGTCCTCGACGGCCGCCGCATCGACGGCCTTGCCCCGCACCGCGTCGCGCGTGCCGGAATCGCGCGCACCTACCAAAACATCCGCCTCTTCGGTGCCCTCGACGTGCGCGCAAACCTCGCCGCCGGCGCCTACGCCCGCCCCCAGCGCCTCGACACAACGGCGATGCACGCACTCCTCGCCCGCGCCGGTGCCGGCGAACTCGATCTCGACGCGCCCGCCAGCGCCCTCCCCTACGGCGACCAACGCCGACTCGAGATCGCCCGCGCACTCGCCGCCGAACCACGCGTCGTCATGCTCGACGAGCCCGCCGCCGGGATGAACCCCGCCGAGACCGGCCGGCTGGTCGAAACGATCCGCGCGATCGCGGCGAGCGGCATCGGCGTCCTGCTGATCGAGCACGACATGCGCTTAGTCCGAGCCGCCTGCGACGCCGTCGTCGTCCTGAACTTCGGCGAGGTCATCGCCCGCGGAACCCCAGCCGAGATCGCCCGCGATCCAATCGTCGTCGAAGCCTACCTCGGCACCGGCGCGGAGAGCCTCGCATGAGCGCACTGCTCTCCGTCACCGGCCTGCGGGCCGGCTACGGCAACGTCGAGGTTCTCCACGACGTGAACGTCGAGCTCGAAGAGGGGACGCTCTGCGCGATCGTCGGCGCCAACGGCGCCGGCAAGACGACGCTCCTGATGGCGCTCGCCGGCCTCGTCCCCAAACGCGCCGGTCGCGTCATCTTCGACGGCAACGACGTCACCCGACTCCCCTCCCACGAACTCGTCCGCCGCGGCCTGGTGCTCGTCCCCGAAGGTCGCCGCATGCTGCCCCAAATGACCGTCGAGGAGAACCTCCAAGTCGCCGCCGCCGCAGCCGGCGCGCCCGGGTTCGCGCGGATCCCCGGCCTCCTCGACCGCTTCCCGATCCTACAGCAGCGACGCGCCCTCCCCGCCGGCTCCCTATCCGGCGGCGAACAGCAATTGCTGGCGATCGCGCGCGCACTGGCGATCGCACCGCGCGCGCTCCTGCTCGACGAACCCTCGATGGGCCTCGCCCCCAAGCTCGTCGACGAGATCTTCGCCATCATCGCCGCCGAGCGCGCACGCGGCACTTCGATCCTCCTGGTCGAGCAGAACGCCCGCCGCGCCTTGGCGCTGGCCGACCGCGCCTACGTCCTAGAGCGCGGCCGCGTCGTCCTCAGCGGCACCGGAGCCGAGCTGGCAACGCATCGGGACGTGGTCGCAGCCTACCTCGGCGGCTGAGAACCACTCGCGAGAACGGTGGAATGCGGCGAATCATCGTGGACAACGCAAGTTTCTTGTGGACAAACGGCCGGCGCGACGGTTTCCCTCTTGCATCATGTGGCGAGGGCTCGTATGATCCATCCACGCCGTCGGCAACGACGACGGGCGAGCGACGAGAAGCTCGCCGGTGACGAAAGAACGATGCGCGACGCAAGTCATGTGACGTGAAAGCGACACCGACCCGAAGTTCGACGCCGGCCTGGCTGTGCTCACGCACACGCGAGACCGAACGCAGATCGATTCTCGTCCCTCGAGCCTACGCAGCCTTCTGCGTGGGCTCGTTGCGTTGTATGGGGATCGTGGTGGGGCGGGTGGCGGACGCGGCGCGCGGGGCACGCCTGGTGCGCGCGTCGTGCGCGCACCAGGCTGCGCGCTCCGCGGCTTCCGCCCTCCGGGCTCGCGCCGCTTCGCGAGCACCCCGCGCACCGCGTCCGCCACCCGCCCCGGCGCGAACGTCGGCAAGCGGTTGGGTGCACTTGAAGGCGCTTGTCCGTGGAGCTTGGATGGTGGTGGTGGCGGGATCGTGGCTGTGGAAAACGGGTATTGCGGTGGATTCCCGTGGAGAAGTAAAGTTTCTTGTGGACAACACACTTTTCCGCGGATTTGGGTATTGCGCGGCGAGCGTGTGTCTGTTTATGATAAGCGCACGTCGTCGATCTCGATGACGTGCGAGGAGCGAGAGGCTCGCTGCGGGGACAACGGTCGGATGCGTGGCGAAAGTCACGTGGCGCACGAAGAACCGCGATACGAAGTACGACGCCGTAATGGCCGACGGAAACGGAGGCGAGGACGCGCGCAGATCGACTCTCGTGCTGACCGAGGCCGTGCGGGTTTCCCGCGCGGCTTCGTCGCATTCTGGCGGTACTATGCCCTTCGTGCAGATTCATACCTCGCGCGCCGTCTCACCCCAGACGCGACGCGCGCTCGGCGGGACGCTCGCCCGGGCATACGCCGAGCACATGCAGACCGACTCGCGCATCGTGAACGTCGGCTTCGTGCACTACGCCGAGGGCGAACCCGCCCGCTACGACGGGACGGATGCGGCTCCACGCGAGATGGTGATCGTGACCGCCGACGTGCGGGCCGGTCGCGAAGCGGCGCACCAGGCAGCGATCGGCCGCGCGTTCACGACGGCCTGCGCGCAGGCCTTGGATATCGCGGAGGAGCGGGTCGCGGTGTATCTGACCGAGCACGCAAGCCATCAGATCTACCGCGATGGCGGGACGGCGCCGGCGTGGTCACCGGCGGAGGCGGCGAAGCCTTAGTTTCCGTTCCAGGCGGTGAACGGCGCAGGCCTCTTGTACGGTGGCCCGACTTCGATCGTGACGTCGAGGTGCTGGGTCAGCGCGATCGCGCGCGGGGAGCCGGTATAGCGGTTGCCGTCGACCCAGACGGCGACGTGCTCGCCTTTGCGCGGCCGCGCACCCGCGACGTTCGTCGGGGTGAGCGGCTGACCCCAGACGGCGAAGAAATTTCCGAGCGTGAACGTCTGGAAGTTCGGGGACTCGATGTGGATGATGCCGTCTGGCGTGTGCGTGTGGAGCCAATAGAAGCAACCCGCGATCAGCGGACGACCGACGTCGGGTGGTATGGCGACGGGCTTGCCATGATCGAAGATCGCCAGGTGCTGGTGGATGTGCAGCACCGAGCCTTCCATCGCATCGCAATGGATGCCGTCGACGGTCTGCCCGGTCGGGATGTCGGCCGCTGCCGGCAGGGCCCACGCAAAGAGCGTCGCCGCAGCGACAAAGGTCGAGAGGGCGGCTCCAACACGCATCATCATACTCGGTTCTCGTAACGGCGCTGAAAGGCTGGGTGTTCCTTCGTACCGAAACGCGCCGCACCCCCGCGTGGTTCAAGGGCCCCGGCGATGCGCATTGTCGACGTACGAGAACGCTCCGTTGCGATCTCCCGCTATGAGGACCCGGCGCTTGCGTCGGGCGGCCTCACCACCAGCGTCGTCGCGCTGATTACCGACGTGATCCGCGACGGGAAGCCGGTGGTGGGCTACGGCTTCGCCTCGATCGGGCGTTTCGCGCAGGGCGGCCTGATCCGCGAGCGGTTCGCGCCGCGTCTGCTCGCCGCCGGCGAGGCGCACCTGGTCGATGCGGCGGGGACGAACGTCGACCCATTCGCCGCGTGGAAGGTGATGATGGCCGGCGAAAAGGCGGGCGGCCACGGCGAGCGTTGCGTCGCCGTCGGGACGCTCGACATGGCGCTCTGGGACGCCGCCGCGAAGATCGCCGGCGTCCCGCTGTTTCGCTTCTTGGCCGAGCGCACCGGCCGGCCGGAGGTCGGGCGCCCAACCGTGCGCGTCTACGCCGGTGGCGGATACTACTATCCGACGGACGACATCACTCGTCTCTCCGAGGAGATCCGCCGCCTGCGCGACGCCGGCTATCGCAACGTCAAGATCAAGATCGGCGGTGGTCCACTCGACCAGGACGTGAGGCGCATCGAAGCCGCGGCCCAGCTGCTGGGTGGGGCCGAGCGGCTCGCCGTCGACGCGATGAACTCGTACACGCAGAGCACCAGCCTCGACGCCGCGGCGGTGTTGGCACCCTACGGCCTGTGGTGGTTCGAGGACATCTGCGATCCGCTGGACTTCGAGACGCAGGCGGCCGTCGCGTCGCGCTACGCGGGACCGATCGCAGCCGGCGAAGCGCTGTTCTCGCCCGTCGAAGCGAAGCTGCTCGACCAGCACGGCGGCGTGCGGCGCGACCGCGACATCCTCGTCTTCGATCCCGTCCACTGTTACGGCGTGCCCGGCTATCTGCAGATCGTCGAGCTGCTCGCCGCGCGCGGTTGGCCGCGGACGGCGTTCTGGCCGCACGGCGGTCACCTCTTCTGCCTGCACGTCGTCGCGGCGCTGGGTCTGGGCGGCGCCGAGGTCAACCCGCTCTGCTTCCAACCCTTCGGCGGATACGGTGACGAGGTGGTGATCGCCGATGGCGCGGCGCAGCCGCCGGACGCGCCCGGCATCGGGTTCGAACGCAAGCCGAACCTCTACGCCGTGTTCGCGGCGCTGCTGGACGCTTAGTTCGCGCGATAGCGCTCGGCCAGCTGCGTCGCGATCTCGGCGGCCGCGCGACGCGCCTCGTCCGGCGCGATGACCTCGGCCTCCGTCCCCCAGTGCAGCGACCAACGGACGATCTCGAGCGGATCGACGACGCGATAGGTGATGTCGGCGCCGCCGTCGGCCCGGCGCGTTACCGTCCGCTGCCGCGCGACCGTCGCCGCGGCGGCCGCTTTCGCGACGACCGGCGAGAAGCGCACGGTCACTTCGGCCGTCGTCGTCGCGTGCACGACGCCGCTGAGCGAGTTCGCGCCGTAAGCGTCCAGGTTGAAGTCGGCCGGCCGCTCGAAAGTCCGCGGCGTGACGTCGACTGCCGTCACGTTGTCGACGGCGAAGACGCGCATGTCGCTGCGCGTGTGATCGTAGCCGACCAGATAGATGCGGCCCGATGAGACGATGAAGCCGTACGGGTCGACGCGGCGCTGCGTCTGCGCGCCGGTCTTGTCGGTGTAGCCGAAGTGGACGCGGCGGCGCTCGCGCTGCGCGGCTTGCAGTTGCTCGAAGACGCGCTCGACGTCGGGTTCGAGGGTGACCTCGCCGAAGCGGATCGCGAGCGAGGTGGTCTCGACCGAAACCTCGGTGCGGCGATCGCTCGAGCGCAGCAGCTTCTGGGTCGTCTCCTCGATCGCGCTGGCGAACGTTCCGCCGAGCGACGAGCCGAGTCGCTTGAGGGTGACCAATCCCAGCAGCTCGCGATGCGAGAGGTTGAAGCGGCGCAGGCTGTAGCCCTCGGCGAAGCGGTACGTCCCGGCGGCTCGATCGAAGTACCACGGGAAACCGGCGTCGGCCAGGACGCTCAGATAACGGCGCAGCGTGCGCGTGCTCGGCGGCTTCTCGTCGGCGATCTGGTCCTTGAGTTGCTCGAAGCTGAAGCGCCCTTCGTCGATCGCGCTCAACAACCGCACCAGCAGGACGACCTTCGGTTCGGCGCGCTCCTCGGCCACGTCCGGGCTGTTCGGCGTCCGGGCCCGGGGTCCGTTCCGGACGCTGCGTAGGGCACGCCGACGCGGCGAAGAAACCTCGTCCCAAACGCACTCATATCAGGCAAGGAGCACCATGGACGATCATCGCTTGGAGTCCGCCGTCGACCGCAAGGAGTTTCTCCGCCGCACCGGTGCCCTCGGGCTGGCCGGCGCAGCGACCCTCGGGTTCCCTCTCCTGGAGACCCGCGCCGCCGGCGCGGCCCCGCTCGCTCCGGCCCGCGACATCATCGCCGCCGGCGGCTCGGTGACGGTGAAGATCGGCCACGTCGACAGCTTCTCGGGCGTCTACGCGAACGCGGGCGCCTCGCAGCAGCTC
>JBEKLD010000143.1:0-7836 GCA_050010375.1 Vulcanimicrobiaceae bacterium | reverse complement strand
CCGAGCAGCTCGCGCAACGTCTCGCGGATCCCGTTGGCGACCAGACAGGCCGCTTCGAGCGGGATCGACGCACGGCGGAAAAAGCGCAGTCGCCGCACGCCGTCGACGGCGGCGCCGAACCCCACCTCGGCGATCACTTGACCAGATCCATCGTCGTTTTCTGCATCCCGACCCGCGAGCGCACGACCGCGCCCAGCGCCTCGAACGCGCGGTAGGCTTCGTTCAGCCGCGCGACGCCGGTCAGCAGATCGACGCCGCCGGCGTCGCGCCGGTACGGCGTCAGTGCAGCAAAGCTGCCATCGCTCGGCGTGCCCAGGTGCGGCGCAACGCCGGGCGGCGCGGCGACCTGGGCGCCGTCGCCCCGCACGGGCTGCGTACCGGCCGGGAAGCGCGCCAGCGCTAAGCGCCCCAGGACGACGCGCTCGCGTTCGCGCGCGCCAGTGCGCGGGTCGACCGCGAGCCGCGTGTAGGCCAGCGTGCCGTCCGCTGCGACCTGCAGATCGGTCGTTCGTCCCAGCGCGCGATCGGCGTCGGGGAGCCGCAGCGGAACCGGCAACGCGGCGCGCGCGCTGCCGCCGGGATAGCCGAGGACCGGCGCACCGTCCGCGCTGCGCAACACGCCGTCGTCGACGTGCAGCGCGCCGTCGCGAGTGTAGCCGCGCGTTCCGCCGGCGTCCTGCGTGACCAGCCACGCGTCGGCGGGCAACGCGACGCTGAGCGGATCGGCGCTGGGGAGCGTGCGTTCGGGCGCGCGCACGTCGCCGTGGAGCGGCTGCACGCCGGGACGGTAGGCGTCGCGCAGATCTTGCGCGCGCGCGGCGATGCGCGCCAAGGCGTCGGCGGGAGCGGGGTCGATCATCGGTTCGGCTCGCAGTGCACGCCGCGGGCGGCGAGCGCGAAGCGGGCCTGCGCCAAGGCGCGTTCGACCCGCGCCCGCAGCGGCGCCACGCAGACCGCGACGACCCGCGTGCACGTTCCGTCGCGGCGCACGAGCAGGTGGACGCGGCCGTTCCCGGCCCGCACCGCGAAGCTCGCCGGCAGACCGCGCAGCACGCGCCGCGTGAGCGCGCGCCGGATGCGGCGCGCCAGTTCGCTCGGCGGTGCGCGCCGTTCGGGTGCGTTCCCCGTCCGCACCGCCGGCAGCGGCCGCGTCCGGACGACGGGCGGTGCGCCGGTGCGGAGCGCGAGCGCGTGCGCGAGCGGCGCGGCCAGCCGGCCGAGCGCGCGGCGCGGCGCGACGGCCGGGCCACGACGGCGCGCGAGCGCACCGTCGCGCTGCGGTACCGCGAGCCGCAACGCGCTATACCAGGCTTGCGAGAGCGCGCGGCGATCGGTCAGGGCCAGCTGCGTACTGACGACGGCCAGCGGTGCGGTCTGCGACATGCGTCGATTCCTCCGCGCACCACCGTACGCGCGCCGCATGTCGCGGCTGTTGCCGCCTTGTGACGGCGGCTGAAGAATCGCAACGCCTACACTGTTGTTTGGGCTACGCGGGCTGCCACAACTCGATTGGATTCCCTTCGGGGTCGTGTAAGCGGGCAAAGCGGCCGTAGGGATACGATTCGGGATCGATCGTGACCGCGATTCCGGCGGCTTGGAGTTGAGCTACCATTTTGTCGAGATCGCGAACTCGGAAGTTCACCATCCAGGTCTTGTGCGGGTCGCCAAAATAGTCGGTTCCGTCGGGGAATGGGCTGAAAGCGGTCGTGCCTGCCTCTTGCTCCCAGGCGGGTTCGCTGGTGATTCCGAGGTGCTTCTCATACCATTTGCTCAACGCTTCCGGATCGCGTGCTCGGAAGAAGAGCCCGCCGATTCCCGTCACTCGTTCCATAGCGGTCAGCGCGAGGAGGTCGTGGCCGGGTGCGGCGCGCCGTCGTTGAAGGCGGCGCCCGGCGCCAGGTACATCGACGCGTTGGCCAGATCGAAGGTCGCCACGAAGTTGCGCAGCACGCCCAGGCCGACGTTGCCGGCGTCGACGCGGTCGGCGAACGCGCCGTTCTGCGCCAGTACGACGTCGACCGGGCGATGGTAGAGCTGATAGCTCGCTACCCGCAGCTCGTCGAGCGAGGTGCGATAGGTCGCGTTCGAGCCGCCGATCCCATAGTTCCACGAGCCCGTGCCGGTCGCTGCGACGACGCCGGGATGCGCCTCGAGAAACGGCCGGTAGAGCAGCATGTCTTCGCTGTTGCCGGTGTCGACGATGAACGGCGCGTCGAGCTGCCCGTTGAGCTGGAAGGTCGCCTCGGCGAGCTCGCGGTCGATGTCGAGGTCGACCCGGGTCCCGGTCGGTGCGAACGAGCCGGGCGCGCCGAACCGCAGCAGGTGGTGCGCGAAGTCCATCTCGACCGTCGCCGAGGCGAAGAACGGGTAACCGAGGATGCCGCCGATCTTCGCACCGCCGATCAGCGTGCCGATGTCGAGCGAGGAGACGACGACGTCGGTCATCGTCGCGCCGTCGATCGCCAGCGACGGCAACGTCGCCGTCCGCAGGCCACCGCTGCGCTGGGCGCCACGCACCTCCATCGCGCCCTCACCGCTCACGCCGGCCGCGGCGAGGACGGCACTGTCGACCAGGATCGACTGCGCGCCGGTGTCGAGCAGGAAGAACCAATCGCGGTTCGCGATGCGCACGGTCAGGCCGACGTGGCCGTCGCGCTCGATCAACGGGACGGTGTGAACGCGATCGGTCTCGAGCAGCCGCGGTACGAGCGGGGCGAACACCGCCGCATCGACCGGACGGTCGAGCGTGACCGACGTCGTCTGCTGCACGGTGTCGAAGCGGTGGTCGCCGTCGGTCATCACCGCACGAAACGGGACCGCGCTGCCGTCGATCGTGCGCCAGTCGGCGTAGTCGACGTAGGCGGGACCATCGCCGTCGAGATACTCCAGCCGCAGCGGCAGCCCGTTGGCCGGGTCGATCCACAGCGTCTCGGGCTCGCCCCCGGTCGCGTCGACTTCGAGCCGCCACACGCGCTTGCCGTCCAGTGCACCCCAGCCGACGAACCGCGTCAGTTCGGGATGCTTGACGAAATCGCCGGAGTCGAGCAGCTCCTCGGTCAGCGCGCGGCGGTGCAGGTAGCCGCGCAGCTCGCGCACGTTGCCGTTCGCGTTGCGCACGAACAGCCGGTCACCCAGGCGCAACGTCGTCTCGTGCCGCGGCCCGAGTACGTCTTCCTCGCGCTCGTTGGTTTGGTCGCGCACGACGTGGAAGGTGCCGGTCAGCCCTTCGCCGGCCAGCGTCCCGTCGGCGACGAAGGTCTTGACGTCGTCCGACCGAGTCGCTCGGTCGTAGGCGGCCAGGATCGTCGCGACCGGTACCTCGGTCTCGCGCGGCGGCGCGGCGTTCGCGGGGAGCGCGAGCGCAAGGAACAGCGCGACCAGGGCGACGCTACGGGGTGCGGTAGCGGTCAGCCGAGGCCAAGACGTTCTGGACGTAGTTCTGCGTCTCGGCATAAGGTGGAACCCCACCGTACTTCTCCACCGCCTCGGGACCTGCATTGTACGCGGCGACCGCCAGGCGCGCGTCGCCGCCGAAGCGGTCGAGCAAGCCACGCAGGTAGCGCGTTCCACCGGCCACGCTCTGGACGGGGTCGTACGGGTTGCGGACGCCGAGCGACGCCGCGGTCTCGGGCATCAGCTGCATCAGCCCCTGCGCGCCGACCTTCGAGGTGGCGTTCGCGTTGAAGCCCGATTCGTTGGCGATCACGGCCTTGATCAGCGCCGGATCGACCTGCCAGGTCGACGCGTTCTGCTGGACGAGCGCGTCGATCTGCTCGGGTGCGACGGGCGCCGTGCCGGCCTCGAGCGACGGATCGGAGTCGTCCGGCGGCGTCGTGCCGAGCGCGCTGGCGAGGGCGTTCGCGAAGCGGGGCCCGGCGGCCGGCATCCCAGCCAGGGCCGGCGTCGGCGCCGCGGCGGGGGTCGGGGTGCCCGAGATCTCCGCGATCCGAGTCTGGACCGCGGAGAGGTCAGCGAAGACGTCCATCATCGAGGGTATCGGCGAGCCGCCTGAGCTGCCTGAGGGTCGAGGCCGGCGGCGACGGCTCGCCGTCCTGGCCCAGGAACCGCTCGATCTCGCCTTCGCAGCGCAGACAGCAGGCGAGGAACGGGTCGCCCGCGGCGACGTCGAGCCCCAGCGCCCGCGCCTCACGCGACTCCTCGAGCGCCGCGACCGCCTCCCGCAGGCGGCGCCCCGCCCGCAGGTGGTCCGGGGCGGCGACCTCGGCGGCGGTCCGGCTGACGCTGCGCGGCAAGTCCAGCGCTGGGAAGCGGCCCGCCCGTGCCAGCCGCTCGCTCAGCACCAGGTGCCCGTCGAGCGCGGCGCGGGCCGCCTCGGCGACCGGATCGTGCTCGTCGGGACCCTCGCTCAGCACCGTCGCGACCAGGGTCACGCTCCCCGCGCCGACGCTGCCGGCACGTTCCAACAGCCCGGCGAGCCGGCCGAAGACCGAAGGCGGGTAGCCGCCGCGGCCGGCCGGCTCGCCGGCCGCGAGCGCCAGTTCGCGCGCCGCCGCGCAGACGCGGGCCAGCGAGTCGAGGACGAGCAGCACGTCGAGACCGCGGGCGCGCAACGCCTCGGCTTGCGCGAAGGCGAGGTCGGCGGCCCGCACGCGCTCGGCCGGGCTACGGTCGGCGGTCGCGCAGACGACGGTCGTGCGGGCATCGGCGGCGTTGACCCGGCGTTCGGCCTCGCGGCCGCGCTCGCCGATCAGCGCGACGACGACCGCGTCGGCGTCGGCGCCGCGGACGATCGCGTCGAGCAGCGTCGACTTCCC
The DNA here is from genome assembly GCA_050010375.1 of Vulcanimicrobiaceae bacterium. Classification (GTDB taxonomy): domain Bacteria; phylum Vulcanimicrobiota; class Vulcanimicrobiia; order Vulcanimicrobiales; family Vulcanimicrobiaceae; genus Vulcanimicrobium. The sequence goes on along the minus strand of JBEKLD010000143.1, from coordinate 3,061 downwards.
CGTCCCGGCCGCGCCGACGACCCCGATCCGCGCCCCGCGGCCGAGCGGCAGCGGCCCGTCGATCGCGCGGATCCCCGTCCAGCAGACGTCGCCGCAACTCTGCCGATCACCGACGGCCAGTGGCGGACCGGGCGCGGGGCGGAGCGGCCCGCGCGGCCGCGGCCCGCCGTCGAGCGGCGCGCCCGATCCGTCGAGCGCGCGTCCCAACAGCGGCGTGCCGAGAACGGTGCGCAGCACCGCGTCGTCGGCGGCGACCGGATCGCCGACGGCGACGCCCGCCAACGACGACCACGGTGCGAGGACCGCCCGCCGGCCGCTCAGCGCGACGACTTCGCCGGCGACCTCGCGGCCGGCGGCGCGAATCCGCACGCCACCGCCGACGCGCGCAGCCGGGAGTTCGGCCTCGACCAAACCGCCGCGGGTGGCGACGACCGCGCCGCTCGGCCGTCCGATCACGTCAGCGCCTCGAGGACGTTCGCCAAGCGCACGCCCAAACGCAGATCGAGTGCGCCGCCGGCCAACTCGACGATCGCATCGCCCGCAGCGAGCGCCGCATCGACGACGACCGGCAGCGCGGCCGCGACGTCCGCATCGGCCTCCGCTACCCGCAGTCGCACTGCCGGCGCACCTGAAAGCACGCGCGCCACCAACGCGGCGAGATCAGAGGGACCCAGTCGCAGCTCGCGCGCCAACACGTCGGTCGCGAGATCGCGCAGCAACCGCGCTACCGCAGCATCGAGCGCGTCGGTGAGCCGCGCGCGAAACAGTCGCGCCTCGCGCACTGCTTCGCGCACCTCGGAGGCCGACGGTGGCGCGTCGCCGGTGGGGCGCAGCGTCCCCACTCGGCGCAACCGGCGCACCGGCGTTTCCGTGTGCGCGAGCTGCGCTCCGGCCGGCGTGCGCAGCACGTCCGCCAGCGCGACAAATTCAGCCGCGGGCACGGAGCAGCTCGTCGACGGGCGGGACGAGGTCGGCGTGCGCGCGTGCCAGCCGGCGCACGATCGCCGCGCGTTCCTCGGGCGGATAGAGTTCGAGCACCGCGGCGGCGGTCGCGGTCGGCAGCGCGGAGATGATCGCCGCCGCGACGTGCGGCGGCTCGCCGGCCAACGCGCCGCGCACGCGGGCCGGTGGGATGCCGGCGGCTTCGCGCACCGCGCTGCGCGCCGACGCCGTTTCGAGCCCCCGCAGCGCGACCGCGACGAGCGGCCGCGCCGTCCCGGCGACGACCAGCACGACCGTCAGCGCGGTCAGCGCCTGCGGCGCGACGCTGGCCAGCGCGAGCAGCCACTCCGGCGCCGGACCGCGTCGCGGACCCGCCGCGCTCGCGCCGAACGCGACCGCTTCGACCCGCAGCTCGTCGCCGCGCGCGGGGCGCAGCCCGACGCTGGCCGCGGCCAGCGCGCGGATCGCGCCGAGATCGAGCCCACGCCCGGCGTCGACGAAGATCGCGACGGTCAGCCGCGCCGTCGCGTCGGCTGCGCTGACGCGCCGTTCTTCGCGCGTCTCGCTGCCGTTGTCTTCGGTGCCACCGCTGCGCGAGTAGCGCTTCTGCGCCGAGGCGTAGCGCTCGTCGCTGCTGGTGCGCGCGATCGTCCCGCCGAGCGCGGCGCGCCGGACGTCGTCGACCTCGCGCCGCTCGCCGGACGGCTCGCGGTGGACGCGCACGATCGTGGCACCGGCGCCGAACGCGCCGTCGAGGGCACTCTGCAGCGCGGTCTGCGCGTCGGTCGCGTCGTCGCCGGCGTCGCCGGCCAGCGCGAACCCGCGGTCGTCGAGCACGACGACCCGCTCGGCGTCGAGGCCCGGCACCCCGCCGGCGACGAACGCTTCGATCCCCGCCACCGTGCGCGCGCCGATGTGCGCACCGGGTGTCAACGTGATGCGCACGCTGGCGCTCGCGTCGCGCCGTGGCTCGTCGGCGTAGATGCCGCCGCTCGCCGGCGCGATCACGACCCGGGCGTCGGCGATCCCGTCGACGCCGCGCAGCGCCAGCGCGAGATCGGCGGCGAGCGCGTCGCGGGTCTGCGCTTCGAGGACCGCCGGCGGAGTCAACGCGCCGATGTGCCCGAGCGCCTCGTCGCTGCCGGCCAAGTGCGCGTGTGGGATCCCGGCCAGCGCCAGCCGCAGCAGCAGATCGCTACGGCGCCCGCGCTCGACGCGCAGGTTGTCGGACAGCGCCGCGTACGGCACGCTCCAGGCCGCCAGCCGCTGCTCGACCTCGGCGACTTGTTCGGGACGCAGCGGCGTCGCGAACAGCACGACCCGCGTGTCGCGCGCGAGCAGCGCGCCGAACGCGCCCAACGTGATCAGCGCCAACAACGCCCCGAGCACGCCCAGCCGCGCGCGCGGCGAGAGCGCCCGCCCACGTTCGAGCGCGACGCGGACGAGGTCCGCCCGCGGATTCGGCCCGGCCGGCTCCACTACAGCTGCATCCCGAGCACCGTCGAGAGCGCCTGCGCCGTACGTTGCGCGGCCGCCGCGGCGATCTGCAACGCGACGTCGGCCCGCGCGCGCTCGACGACCATCTCCTGCAAGCCGCCGCGGTGCGCGACGAACGCGTCTTCGGCCCGCTGCGCGCCGGCCAGGATCGAGCCGGCCGCGTCGACCAGCTGCGCGAACGGATTCTCGCCCGCGCCCGGCGCCGGCGGACCGACCGACACGGCGGTGTCGGGGACGAGCAGATCGACGCGCATCAGAAGCGACCGACGTCGATCGTCCGCTCGGCGAGCCGTTTCCCGACGTCGAAGACCGAGGCGTTCGTCTCGTAGGCGCGCTGCGCGTCGAGCACCGCGATCATCTCGGTCAGCGCATCGGCGCTCTCGCCACCCGGCACCGTGCCGAGCAACCGCGTCGCCGGCGCCGCCGCATCCTCATCGGCCTCCGGATCACCGCCGGCGTCGAAGGCGGCGAACGCGTCGTCGGGTGCCGGCGTGGCGAACCGTGCGACCAGGCGCGGATAAGGATGCTCCGGCGTCGAGGCTTGCGCCGCGGCGACGTTGCGGGCCGCCACGTCGAGCAGCGTCCGCTGCACGTCCATCCCGTCGGCCGCGATCGCGAGCAG
>JBEKLD010000142.1:0-8003 GCA_050010375.1 Vulcanimicrobiaceae bacterium | reverse complement strand
CTCCAGGGGACCGTACGCGCGGTCGACGCGGTCTCCCGCTTCGGCGGCGACGAGTTTGCCATCATTCTGGTCGACACGCAGCAGCAAGCCGATTCCCCAGTCGTTGCGGACGATCCTGATGATCCTCTCGAGGAATCGGCCGTCGCCGCGGCCGTCGCCCAGAAGATCCTGCAGGCCATCGGTGAGCCATTCGTCATCCAGGGGAACGAGATCCGCACCAGTGCGACCATCGGCATCGCGGTCTACGGAGCGGATGCGCCCGACGCCGAGTCGATGCTTTCGCACGCGGACGTCGCACTCTATCGGGCCAAGGCCGAAGGGCGGGGGATCTATCGCTTCTTCACCGATGCCATGGACGCCGAGGTCCGCGCGCGCATTACGTTGGATGCGGAGCTGCGTGTTGCGATCGACGCGAACCAGTTCTTCCTCGTGTACCAGCCCACCGTCGACATCGACACCGGCCGCATCGTCGGGTTGGAGGCGCTGGTGCGATGGCGGCATCCGACGCGCGGCATCGTAGAGCCCGCGGCGTTCATCCCGGCCGCGGAGAAGAGCGGCTTGATCGTGGCATTGGGGCGTTGGGTGATGCGCGAAGCCTGCGTCCAGACCAAACGGTGGCTCGACGCCGGCATCGCGCCGCCGAGCGTTGCCGTCAACGTCTCGGCCGTCCAATTCAAGATGCCGCTCAAACTGCAGCGGGACATCGCGGCGGCGCTGGCGGACTCGGGATTGCCGGCGCGCCGGCTCGAATTGGAGCTGACCGAGACCGCGCTCATGCAGGCGTCACACGAGCGAAGCGACGTTCTGGCCCAGCTTCGCGGAACCGGCCATCGGATCACGATCGACGATTTCGGTACCGGCTACTCCTCGCTCGACTATCTGCGGCGCTATCCCGTCGACCGCATCAAGATCCCCCAGAGCTTCGTTGCGGACATCGGCCTGGCCAAGGGTGGCGAGGCGATCGTCAAGGCGACGCTCGGCCTCGCCCGCGAACTCGGGATGGAGGTCGTCGTCGAGGGCGTGGAGACCGCCAAGCAGCTCGAGCTGCTGAAGAGCTGGGGTTGCCGCATCGCGCAGGGGTATTACTTTGCGCGGCCGCTCAGCGTCCGCGACGCGACCGTGATGCTGCGCATCGGGCGCATAGCGCCGGTCCGTACCGGGGACCGCGAGCTGGTTCTGGTCTGAGGGCGCCTCAGATGCGCGCGGGATGCCAGATCGTCTTCACCTCGGTGAAAGCGAGCACGCGCGCCAGCGCGTCGTAGCGCTCCGCGAACCAGTCTGCTCGTTCCGGGCTCGCCTCGAAGTGGGTGCGCTTGACGTTCTCGGCACCGAGCGCGCCGAGCTTTTTCTCCGTCGCCGGATCGAGGCCGAAAGCGAGCAGCGCGTTGACGTCCATGTGGCCGGCCAGGACCGGCCCGAGTTCCGCTCGCGTCCCGGTCAGCACGTTGCAGGCGCCGGCCGGAAGATCGCTGGTCGCCACGCACTCGGCGAAGACGACCGCCGTGCGCGGATCGCGCGCGCCGGCCACGACGACGACCGCGTTCCCGCTGACCAACGGCGGCACGACTGCGGTGACCAGGCCGAGCAGCGCGGGCTCGTCGGGGGCGAGCACGGCGACGATGCCGGTCGGTTCGCTCGTCGAGAAGTTGAAGTGGGGGCCGGCGACCGGATTGCGCGTCGAGGCGAGCGCGAGGTACTTGTCGCACCAGCCGGCGTACCAGACGGTGCGGTCGATCGCGGCGCTGACCTCACGCGCGGCTTCGGCGGCGTCGACGCTGCCGCCGCGCACGAGCTGCTCGGCCAGCTCGCCCGCGCGGGCCTCCATCATCTCGGCCAGCCGGTAGAGCACCAGGCCCCGTAGCGCCGGCGCCTGTGCGCCCCAGGCCGCCGTCCCAGCGCGCGCCGCGACGACCGCATCGCGCACGTCCTTGCGCGAGGCGTGCGCGACGTTCTCGCCGTCGATCGCGTCGCTGCGTCCCGACTCGCTGCGCGCGAACGCGCCGTTGATGTAGAGCTTGTACATCTTGCGGATCGCGACGCGCCCGTCGTGGCCGTCCATGAGCGAGGAATTCCGGTGCGCGCGCCGCCTTCCTACGGCAGTTGCGGTGCGTTTACTGCAGGATGGACCTGCTGCTCGGGTCGCGCCGGCGGTTCAGCGCCCGGTGTGCGGGGCAGGGCCGCAAGGCGCAGCTGTCCCGCTCTTCGCGGGCGGTGCAGCCGCAGGCCCAGCGGTATTCGACGACCGTCGGCCGGCTGCTGTGCGTGTAGGCGAAGGTCCGAGCCGGCCGACCCAAGACCGAAGACAAGTACGAGAAGGAGTGGTCGTCGTAACCCACTGGACGATCCCTTCTGGCGTGCTTCGCCGGAGCACCCATCATAATGCCAGATCAGCCAAACGAGCAAGCGGTGCGCTTCTTGGGCCTCGATCTCGCTTGGAAACGGTGGCCTTCGAAGTCTTTCCGCATCCCGCGATGATCCGGCTGTTCGGACTCGGCAGCGTGCTGGGATACAAGAAGAAGCATCGCCGCGAGTGGACGGACGTGTTCGCCGCCTGGGCCGAGTACCGGCGTCTGCTCGCGACGCTCGAACGTGCCGATCCGCTGCTGTTTCTCTCGGCGTGCATCCCACCGATCGTCGACCCGTCGATCAAGAAGAAGGACTACAAGCGGCTCGACGACGCGCTCGATGGGATATGTTGCGCGTACATCGCATCCTGGGTGTGGCATGACGGTTCCGCCCGGCCTTACGTGCGCGTCTTCGGCGACATGAAGCAGGGGCACATCGTGGTTCCGGACCGGGCGGCCTTGCCTGCTTGACCCCGGCGGGAGGCGGGTACGCTTGCCTTCGTGATGACCAGAACGAACGGTGAGACGTTCCTGAGCGACGTCAAGGAGCTGCGCGAGCGCGCCCGCGAGCACCTCGAGAAGGGTGCGGTCACCGACAACTACGAGCTGGACCCGAAGCAGTCGATCGAGCTGCTCCAGAATGCGCTGGCGACGGAGATCGTCTGCATCCTGCGCTACACGATGCACGCGGTCTCGGCGACCGGGATCGCGAGCGAAGGACCGAAGGCCGAGTTCGCCCAGCACGCGGCCGAGGAACGCGGGCACATGGAGAAGATCGCCGAGCGGATCAACCAGCTCGGCGGCGTGCCGAACTTCGATCCCAAGGGTCTCGCCTCGCGGGCTGCGTCCGAATACGGTGCGAGCGACCTCGACCTGGTCGGGATGTTGAAGGAGAACCTGATCGCGGAGCGGATCGCGATCGAGCACTACCGCGAGCTGATCACCTTCTTCGGCGAGAGGGATTCGACCACGCGCACGATGCTCGAGGGGATCCTCGCCAACGAGGAAGAGCACGCCAACGACATGCACGACCTGCTGGTCGCGCACGAAGGAAGGCCGATGTTGCCGCGGGACTAGTCCCGTGTGCAACTGATCTGCGTCCGCCACGGCCGGACGGCGTGGAACGCCGAACGGAAGTTCCAGGGTCACACCGACGTCCCGCTCGATGACGAAGGCCGCGCGCAAGCGCGCGGCCTGGCGGCGCTGTTGGGCGACGCGCGGATCGACCTGGCGGTCGCGAGCGATCTGAGCCGCGCGGCCGAGACGGCCCGCATCGTGCTCGGCGCGCGCCCGATCCCGCTGCGGCTCGATCCCGCCTGGCGCGAGATGCGCTTCGGCGACTGGGAAGGGCTGACGTGGGAGCAGATCGTGGCGGCGAACCCGGAGCTCGACCCCGGCAACGTGACCTCGCCCCGCACCTACACGGCCCGCGGCGGCGAGTCGTTCGAACAGCTCTGCGTGCGCATCGCCGCGGCCGTCGCGACGGTGCAGGCCGCGCTGGCCGACGAGGGGGTCGCGCTGATCGCGACCCATGCCGGTCCGCTCCACGCGCTGCTGCGAACGCTGCTCGGCGAGGACGATGGGCTGGCCCTCAAGGTCCGCTTCCTGCCCGCCTCGCTGACGCGCTTCGAGCGGCTCGGCGGCCGCTGGCGGCTCGAGAGCCTCAACCAGACGGCGGTCGCCTCGTGACGCCCGCGGAGTGGTCGGCGGCGATCGCGCCGCTCGATCCGGCGGTCGCGGCGGCGGCCCGCGAGCGGATCGACGCGCTGACCAAGCCGCTGGGCAGCCTGGGCGCGATCGAAGATCTCGCCGTGCGCCTGTGCGCGATCGCCGGCGGCGTCCCGACGCACGCCTACGAGCGGCGCGCGATCCTGGTCGGCGCCGGCGATCACGGCGTCGCGGTCGAAGGCGTGAGCGCCTATCCGCCCGAGGTGACGCCGCAGATGGTCGGCGGGTTCCTGGCCGAGATCGCGGCGATCAACGCCTTCGGGCGCGCCGTTCGAGCCGAGGTCTACGTCGCGGACTTCGGCGTCCGCGTGCCGCTCGGCGCGCACCCGCGCCTGATCGACGCGCGCTGCGGCTCCGGCACCGCGAACCTGGCGCAGGGCCCGGCGATCGCGCGCGACGCCGTCGCCGCGGTACTCGCCGCCGGCGAAGGCGCGTTCGCCGCGCTGCGCGATCGGGTCGCGTTCGACGTGCTCGCGCTGGGCGAGATGGGGATCGCCAACACGACCGCCGCGGCCGCGATCGTCGCCGCCTGCACCGGCGCGCCGGTCGCGCTGGTCGTCGGGCGCGGGACGGGGATCGACGACGCGCGGCTGGTCGTCAAGCGCGCCGTCGTCGAGCGCGCACTCGCGCGGGTCGACCGCGACGACGTCTTCTCGATCGCGAGCGAACTGGGCGGCTTCGAGATCGTCGGACTGGCCGGCGTCATCCTGAGCGCCGCGCGGGTCCGCATCCCGGTCGTGCTCGACGGCTTCATCGTCGGGGCCGCGGCGCTGCTCGCGCAGCGCATCGCGCCGCAGGCGATCGAGTACTGCATCGCGGCGCACCGCTCGCAAGAGCCCGGCCACGCGATCGCGCTGGCGGCGCTGGGCCTCGAGCCGCTCTTCGACCTGCGTTTGCGCTTGGGTGAGGGGAGCGGTGCCGCGCTGGCGCTGCCGTTGATCGAGGCGGCGGCGCGAATGGTGCGCGAGATGCGCACCTTCGCCGAGGCCGGCGTGGCGGAGAAGGAGTCGGCGCGCTGAACGCGCTGCGCAGCGCCTTCGCGTACTTCACGATCCTGCCGGTCGGCGCGGGCGAGGCGCCGGATGCGCGCGCGCTGGCCTGGCTGCCCGTCGTCGGCGCCGTCGTCGGCGCGCTCGCCGGCGGCGCTGCGCTGGGCGTCGCGCGGATCGCTCCGCACCCGCTGGCGGTCGCGACGGCATTTGGATTGACGATCGTGCTGACCGGCGCGCTGCACGTCGATGGCTTCCTCGACGGCTGCGACGCCTTCTTCGCGAGCGTCGATCCGGCGCGACGCCTCGAGATTTTGCGCGATCCGCACCACGGGACGTTCGCGCTCGCCGGCGGTGCCGTCGTCGGCGCGTTTTGGCTGGCGGCGCTGTGGTCGCTGCCGGCGATCGTGCTACCGCTGGGGCTCGCCTGCGCCGCGGCGAGCGCGCGGCTCGGCGCGGTCGCACACGCGCTGTTCGTCCGCTACGGCCGGCCCGCCGAGCCGACGCGCGCCTTCGCCGAGCCACCGTCGCTCGCACCGCTCGTGCTCGGCGCGCTTGTGGTGGTGGCGCTGGCGGCGGCGCTCGGCGCGGCGCGCGGGACCGCCGTGGTGGTCGCCTCGCTCGCGGTCGCCGCAATCGCGGCGGCGTTCGCGCGCGCGCGGCTCGGCGGCGGGCTGACCGGCGACGCCTACGGTTTCGCGATCGTGCTGGCCGAGGTCGCAGGCTTGAGCGCGCTGGCGATCTGACGCGACCGCTGTTCGCCGTGCGGCTTCAGCCGGCGATCGCGTCGGCGAAGAGTTCGGCGGTGTCGACCAGGCGCGGGCCGGGTCGGTTGACGTAGGCGTTGCCGTCGATCGTGTGCACGCGCGGTCCGAGAGCGTGTCGTGCCGCCGGCGCGAGGGCGGCGACGGCCGCGTCGGTGCGCGGCAGATCGAAGCCGCAGGGTGCGACGATCGCGACCTCGGGCTGGGCGGCGGCGATCGCCTCCCAGTCGAGGACGCGGCTATTCGCGCCGGGGTCGGCCAGGATCGGCTCGCCGCCGGCGATTTCGACTAGGCCTGGTGTCCAATGACCGCCGCTCATCGGCGGGTCGGTCCACTCGAGCACGAGCGTGCGGGGCCGCCGCCGTCCCGCCACCTGCGCTTGCAACGCGGCGACGCGCGCGCGCAGCTGCGCGAGCAGCGCCGCCGCGCCGCTGCTGCAGCCGACCAGGTCGCCGAGGAAGGTGATCGTCGCGAAGACGTCCTCCAACGAGGACGGCTCGAGCGAGACGATCCGCGGATCGCCGCGCAAACGCTTGGCGGCACGGTCGACGATCTCGTACGAGACGGCGCAGACCGCGCACAGTTCCTGGGTCACGATCAGGTCGGGCTCCAGGGCGGCCAGCCGGGCTTCGTCGAGCCCATACAGCGACGAGCCGGCGTGGACGCTGGCCCGCACGTGGCGGTCGATCCCGGCCACGTCGAGCTCGGCTGGGAGGAGCGAGGAAGTCAGCGCCGGCCGCGTGCGCGCCTCCTCAGGGAAGTCGCACTCGTGGGTGACGCCGACGACCTGGTCGCCGGCCCCGATCGCGAAAAGAATCTCCGTCGAGCTGGGCAGTAAGCTGACGACGCGCATCCTGGCGGGTTCGGCGAAGCCAGGCTGCGAATCCCCGGCCACGTGAAGAAAATCCCGGTCAAAAATCCCGTCGTCGAACTCGACGGCGACGAGATGACGCGCATCATCTGGCGCTTCATCAAGGACAAGCTCATCCTCCCGTATCTCGACGTCGACCTCAAGTACTACGACCTGGGCATCGAGCACCGCGACGCCACCGACGACCAAGTCACCCTCGACGCGGCGCGGGCGATCAAGCGCTACCACGTCGGCGTGAAGTGCGCGACGATCACCCCCGACGAGGCGCGGGTCGCCGAATTCGGCCTCAAGCAGATGTGGCGCTCGCCCAACGGGACGATCCGCAACGAGCTCGACGGAACCGTCTTTCGCGAGCCGATCATCTGCCGCAACGTGCCGCGGCTGGTGCCGAGCTGGACGCAGCCGATCGTCATCGGCCGCCACGCGTTCGGCGACCAATACCGGGCGACCGACTTCGTCGTCCCCGGTCCGGGGAATCTGACCTTGACCTTCACGCCCGCCGACGGCAGCCCGCCGATCCAGCGCGACGTGTTCACCTTCCCCGGCGGCGGCGTCGCGCTGGCGATGTACAACCTCGACGAGTCGATCCGCGGCTTCGCGCGCGCCAGCTTCAACTACGGTCTGTTGCGGAACTGGCCGGTCTATCTCTCGACCAAGAACACGATCCTCAAGGCCTACGACGGGCGCTTCAAGGATCTCTTCCAGCAGATCTTCGAGGCCGAATTCAAAGCCGAGTTCGACCAGCGCGGCTTGACCTACGAGCACCGCCTGATCGACGACATGGTCGCCGCGGCGCTCAAGTGGAGCGGCGCGTTCGTCTGGGCCTGCAAGAACTACGACGGCGACGTGCAGTCGGACGTCGTCGCGCAGGGCTTCGGTTCGCTCGGCTTGATGACGTCGGTGCTGATGACGCCTGATGGGGAGACCGTCGAGGCGGAGGCGGCGCACGGCACGGTCACCCGGCACTATCGCGAGTACCAGAAGGGGCGCGAGACCTCGACCAATCCGATCGCTTCGATCTTCGCTTGGACGCGCGGTCTGGCGCATCGCGGCAAGATCGACCAGACGCCGGAAGTCGTGCGCTTCGCCGAGACCCTCGAGCGCGTCTGCGTCGAGACGGTCGAAGCGGGGAAGATGACCAAAGACTTGGCGCTGCTGATCGGCCCCGACCAACCCTGGCTGACGACCACGCAGTTCCTCGACGCGCTCGACACCGAGCTGCGGGCGCGCATGGGAGCGATCTCGACGCCGGCAGCAGTCTAATGTGAGGACGCCATGACCGGTGAGGGGACCCTCGCGATCCTCG
>JBEKLD010000141.1:0-8039 GCA_050010375.1 Vulcanimicrobiaceae bacterium | reverse complement strand
ATGACTGGTCACCACCAGCTGCTGCACGGCGGGGCCCATGAGCTCGCCGCTGGTGAGTGACGCGACGTCGACCGGGCCGCCGAGGGGGATCGCGCTCTTCGGCGACTGATAGCGCAAGCGATAGGTGGTTTCGTCGATCGCGTAGATCGAGAGATACCAGTGGGCGGCGACCTTGCTCAGCACGGCGCGCCACTGCGAATGCATCGCTTCGCCGGCGAGATAGACGAGCAGGCTCTGCACGATCGTGCCGGGTGGCGGCGGGGCGAAGGTGTAGTGCGGCGGTTCTTCGGCGCGCACGACAGCGGGCAGGGCGAGGGCGAGGGCCAGGGCGGCGAGGCCGAGTCGGCGCATGGCCGCGCACGTTCGGTCTCCGGTCGCCCAGCATCCTTCGGGGCCGGCGTTGCGGTTCGTAGCGACGTGAACGCCGTTGTCGTCGACCGTTCCGCGCCGGGTGGTCTCGCGCTCGCCGTGGTCCCCGAGCCGCAGCCTTTGCCGAGCGAAGCCCTCGTGCAGGTGGCCGCCATCAGCCTGAACCTGGGCGAGATCCGGCGCTCGCGGGCGGCGAACGACGGCTGGCGCCCCGGCTGGGACTTCGCCGGCTCGATCGTGCGCGCCGCCGCCGACGGGAGCGGACCGAAGGTGGGGATGCGTGTCGTCGGGATGCTCGGCAGCGGCGCTTGGGCCGAACGCATCGCCGCACCGACGCGCAGCATCGCGGCGCTGCCGGCCTCGCTGTCGTTCGAGCGCGCCGCGACGCTGCCGGTCGCGGGGCTGACGGCGCTCTATACGCTCGAGCGGCGCGGCTCGGTGCTGGGACGGCGGGTGCTGGTCACCGGCGCGTCGGGCGGCGTCGGCATCTTCGCCGTCCAACTGGCGCGGCTGGCCGGCGCGGCGACCACCGCGCTCGTGCACCGGCCGGAGAAGCGCGCCGCCGTCGTGCCGTACGCCGATTGCGTCGTCGTCGGCGAGACCGCCGACGCCGCGCACGACACCGGTCCGTTCGATTTGATCCTCGAGTCGGTCGGCGGCGACGTCTTCGCGAGTGCCCTGCGGCAGTTGGCCGTCGACGGTTTGCTGGTGACCTACGGCACGTCGGCCGAACGGACGTCGATGATCGAGGTGGCCTCGTTCTACGCCGGCGGCGGTCGCCAAGTGTACGGCTTCATCCTGTTTCACGAGATCGAATGCCAACCGCCGGGTACGGGCCTGGCGCGGCTGGCCGCGCTGCTCGACGCCGGGAAGCTCGAGGTGCGGATCGACGACGTGTTGCCGTTCGCGAAGATCGGCGAGGCCGCGGAACGGCTGTGGACCCGCGGGGTCACTGGAAAGCTGGTCGTCACGCTCTAGAGCGCCCGTTGGAGGTGCATGAGAATATGCCGCCCGCGCTTGCGGCTGGGCGCGTTCCCAACCCTGGGTGCTAGCGTGATCCTCGAACCGAAGACGATCTCGTCGACGGTGACACGAGGAAACCAACGATCATGTTCACTGGAATCATCCGCTCCGTTCGGAGCAATCTCTCGAAAATCGTCGTGACTGCGGGCGCCGTGGCGACCGTCGGCGTCGGCGCGATGCTGCCGCGCCCGGCCTCGGCCGACACGACCTCGACGGTTCTCACCGCCGCCGCCGTCGTCGGCGGCATCCTCCTGCTGACCGACGGCGGGAACGTGCAAGCCGGCCCGCCATGCGCGTACTACCCGAACAACTGCCCCGTGTATTACGGCCCCGTGTACTACGGCGACCGCGGCGGCTGGCGCGACGGGCGCGCGGTCTACGCACCGCAATACGGTCGCGGCGACGTTCGCAGCCACGGCGACACGCGCTTCAACAACGACCGCAACGACCGCGGCAACCACGGTCGCTGAACCGGCCCACCAGGCGGCGCGTCCCCGGACGCGCCGCCTCGGCGTTCAGCTCGCCGCGCGCACCGCGGCGACGAAGCGCGCGAAGGCGCTGCGATGCAGCGTGTGGTCGTGATCTTCGATGATCTCGACCGTCACCGCCGGTGAGCGTTCCGCGAGGTCCTGCGGCGCGACGACCGATCCCTCGCCGGCGATCAGGATCGTCGTCGGGATCTTGAGCGCGGCTAGGCGCGGGCGCAGATCCCAGCCCCCTGCGTCGACGTTGTTGTCGGTCCCGAGCCGGCGCAGGGTCTCGATCGAGAGCGCGCGCATCGCGTGTACCTTCCCCGCGCGGTCGGTCGGATCGGCCTGCGCGTAGCGCGACCACACCGCGCCGTCGCGCCCGGCGCCCGGTGGTATCGCGAGGGTTGCGGAGAGTTCCTCGACGTACTCGCGCACGAACGTCCCCGGCGCGACGCGCAGCATCGGGTCGACCAGCACCAGCGCCCGGGAGACCTTCGGTCCGCCGACGAGCGCGACGGCGCCACCCCACGAGTGGCCGACGACGGCCGCGACCGTCCCGATGCTGTCGGCGACGGCCCGCAGATCGGCCGCCAACGCGGCGAGCGCGAGGGAGCCGGTCGCCTCGGCGCTGTCGCCGTGGCCGCGCTGATCGTAGGCGAAGACGCGGTGCGTCGCCGACAGCGCCTCGCCCAGCCGGGCGAAGTCGAGCCGCGAGGAGGAGAGCCCGTGGACGCACAGGATCGCCGGGCCGGCGTCCCCCCACCGTTCGACTGTCGTGGTCGCGCCCGTCTCGAGGGCGACGCGCCGGATCTCGGTCGTCATCCCGCGCTCGTTCTCCGTGCGGCCGCCGCACCTTCGCGGCCCAGCGGACGGCAGCGCCTGGCCGGCAGGGTTGTCGTCGTGATATTATTGTGATATCATCCCTCGAACCATGCGTCCCTTTCCGGCGCGGCTGGACGACGGAGTGTACGACGAGCTGAAGCGACGGTCGGAAGACGAGCGCAAGAGTATGAACTCGGTGCTGAACGAATCGCTCGATCGGCATTTCCGCGGTCACACCGATGCCAAGGCCGCACTCCTGCGTGCCCTCGCCGCGCTCGAAGAAGGCGAGCGCCGAGCGTGAACGCGAGCGTCCCGTCACGGGAACGAGCGGGCCGCGAGGCGTACCTTTCCCGTTCGACCATGGCATACACCCTGGAATCCCTCGCATCGGGTACGCCCGTCTTCGCCGGCGAGACACGCGTCGGCGACGTGCGCGGCGTCTATGCGGAAGGCGACGCCCGCTCGGCGGAGATGGTCGTCGTCCATTGGGACGCCAGCGGCGAGGACGTCGGCATCCCGGCGACCGAGATCGAGAGCGTCGACGACGCGGGCGTCTCGCTGATCCGCACCGAGCCCGAGAAGTATGCCGATTTCCCCCCGTTCGACGCGACGCGCTTCCCGACGCTGCGGAAAATCGCGTGACCCTCATGACGACGACCGCGGTCCAGGCTCCGCCGATGAAGTTCTCGATCGTCGTCCCGACCTACAACGAAGCCGGCGGCATCGAACGGCTGATCACGACGCTGGCCGAACTCTTCCGCAGCAACGGGCTCGACGGCGAGATCGTCGTCGTCGACGACAACTCGCCCGACGGAACCGGCGCGATCGTCGATCGGCTCGAGCGCGAGGGCTTACCGGTGCGTTGCTTGCACCGTCCCGGCAAGCTCGGGCTCTCCTCGGGAGTGATCGACGGCTGGCGCTTCGCTCGCCCCGACTCGGTCGCCCTCGGCGCGATGGACGGCGACTTCTCGCACGACGCCGCGATCCTGCCGCGCATGGTGAGCGCGCTCGCCGAGGAAGGGTACGGCCTGGCGATCGGCTCGCGCTACGTCCCCGGTGGCGGGATCAGCAATTGGCCCAAGCGCCGCATCGTCACCTCGAAGGTCGCGATCGCGCTGGCGCAGCCGTTGACCCCGATCAAGGACATCACCTCGGGCTACTTCCTGGTCAAGCGCGAAGCGCTCGAAGGCGTCGATCTCGACCCGATCGGCTTCAAGATCGGGTTGGAGGTCATCGCCAAGGCGCACTACGGCCGTGCCCTCGAGGTGCCGTACGTGTTCACCGACCGCATCGCCGGTGAGTCGAAGCTCAACCAGGGCGAGATCCTCAACTACCTGCGCCAATTGGGTCGCATCTACCGCGCGCGCCTATTCGGCCCGCGGGAGCGCCGCTAGATGGCCGTCCCGGAGTGGCTGCGGCTGCGCCGCGCACAGCCCGTCGCGCCTGAAGAGGCGGCGCAGTGGACCAAGTGTCCCGGCTGCGGCGAGATGCTCTACCGGCCCGATCTCGCCGCCAACGTCTGGGTTTGCACGCGCTGCGGCCACCACTTTCGGATGCACGCCTTCGACCGCATCTCGATGCTGGTCGACAGCGACTTCAGCGAGATCGGGGGCGATCTGCTGCCCTCGGACCCGCTCGGCTGGACCGACAAGGTCCCCTATCCCCAGAAGCTGCAGCGCGACCGTGACAAATCGAAGCTCACCGAGGGTGTCGTCTGCGGGTTTACCACGATCGGCGGCTTCGCGGTCGCGTTGGGCGTGATGGACTTCAACTTCCGCGGCGGGACGATGGGGACGGTCGTCGGCGAGCGGATCACGCTGCTCTTCGAGCAGGCGCGCGAACGCAATATCCCCTGCATCATCGTCACCGCCAGCGGCGGCGCGCGGATGGAAGAGGGGATGCTCGCGCTGATGCAGATGGCCAAGACGTCGCTCGCCGTGCGGCGCTTCCACGATGACGGCGGCTACTATATCAGCGTCCTGACCGATCCGACGACCGGCGGCGTCTCGGCGTCGTTCGCGTTCCAAGCCGACGTGATCGTCGCCGAGGCGCACGCGGCGATCGGTTTCGCCGGCCGGCGCGTGATCGAGCAGACGATCCGCCAGAAGCTGCCCGACAACTTCCAGACCGCCGAGTTCCTGCTCGAGAAGGGCGCGGTCGACCTCGTCGTCGAGCGGCGCGAGCTGAAGGATCAGCTGGTGCGGCTGCTCGACTACGGCGTCGGCGCGAAGATCGTCTCGGTCAACGGGCGCAGCGCCGTGCCGCAGCCGACGGAGACGCGCACGTGAACGTCATCGTCGAGCGCGAGAAGGGCCTGCTCGAGCTCGAGCAGCGGATCGCCGAACTCAAGGCGCAGGCCGCCCATCAGCCCGTCGACCTGGCCGCCGAGATCGGCGCGCTCGAAGCGAAGTACGGCCAGATCCAGCGCGAGATCTTCGGCACGATGACGCCGTGGCAGCGCGTCAACATGGCGCGCCACCCGAAGCGCCCGATCGGCACCGACTACTTGGGCGCGCTCGACCGCTTCGACGAGCTGCACGGCGATCGGCACTTCCGCGACGATCACGCGATCGTCGGCGGTTTCGCGAAGCTGCGTGGCCGGCGCGTCGTCGCGATCGCTCAGGACAAGGGCCGCGACACCAAGGAGAAGGTGTTCCGCAATTTTGGGATGTCGGCGCCCGAGGGTTATCGCAAGGTGATCCGGCTGGTCGAGCTGGCGGTGCACCTGCGCCTGCCGGTGGTGACCTTCGTCGACACCAGCGGCGCCGACCCCGGCATCGGCTCCGAGGAGCGCGCGCAGGCCGAGGCGATCGCGCAATCGCTCGCCACGCTGGCTCAGGCGCCGGTGCCGATCGTCGCGACCGTGATCGGCGAGGGCGGTTCCGGCGGCGCACTGGCGCTGGGACTTGCCGACCGGGTGCTGATGCTCCAGCACGCCGTCTACTCCGTCGCCTCACCCGAAGGCGCGGCGGCGATCTTGTGGGGCGACGCGTCGCGGGCCGAGGAGGCCGCCGCGCGCTTGCACCTCACGTCCGAGGATCTGCTCGGCTTCGGGATCGTCGACGAGCTGATCCCCGAACCCGTCGGCGGCGCGCATCGCGATGGTGCCGGCACGATCGCGCGCGTCCTCGACGCCGTCGACCGCGCGCTGGGCACGCTGGTGACCGTACCGACGCCGGCGTTGCTCGATCGGCGTTACGCCAAGTTCCGGCGCATCGGGGGCCCGTGAAGAGGCCGGCGGCGCTGCTCCGTCTCGCCAGCCGGATCGGCGTCGTTTGCGTCGTCGTGGTCGTCGGCTCGCTGATCGCGGTGCAGTATGCTCGCCTGATCGGCCGGACCGTCGCGCTGGCGCACGAGCTGCGCGACGCGCGGCGCGAAGTCGCCCGCCTCGAGACCAAGCGTATCCAACAGGATCGCGAGATTCGCCGGCTCGGCGACCCGGTCGGCGCGTTGCCGGAGATCCACGACCGCCTGCACTTGGTCGGCGACAACGAGGCGATCATCTATCTGAAGCGCCCGCACGCGCGATGAGCGAGCGCGTGCGCGGCAGCGTGATCAACGTCCACAACCTGGGTGCGACCGTGCGGCTCGAGGACGGCCGGCTGGTGGCCGCGCCGATCGGGGACGTGAACAAGAACCGCGCCGCCTACACGCGTGCGCTGGAGCACAAGACGACCACGGTGCCCTTCGACCTGATCGGCCGGATGGTCGTCCTGGCGCAGACCCGGGTCGACGAGGTCGCGCCGACGACCCCGGCCCCGTCGCTCACCGATCCCTCGTTCGAAGCGCAGATCACCGCCTATCTGAAGTCGACCGAGGAGTGGGCGCCGGCCGATCGGCCCCCGCCGGCGGAGCGCCACCTCCAGCGGAAGCGGCAGCGCGCCAAGCACTTCCGCTCGGATGCTACCCCAGGCAGGTAGGCAGCCAGCGTCGAATCGGGGTAGATGGCGATCAAAGAAGTGCGCGTCGATCCCGTCAAGGTTCCCGGTTCTTTCGTGCGTCTGCAAGGCGCCTATTCCGGGCTGCGTGCGGCCGAGCAGCGCGTCGCGGATTTCATCCTGCGCCACCCGGACGAACTGATCTACCTGACGGTGACGGAGCTGGCCGAACGGACCAATACGAGCGAGTCGACGGTCGTGCGGCTCTGCCAGAAGATCGGCTACAAGGGCTACCAGGAATTCAAGATCGTCCTGGCCCGCGACTTGGTCGAGCCGACGACCGAGATCTACGCGGCGATCGAGCCGGACGACGACCTCTCCACCGTCAAGTCGAAGGTCTTCCAGGCCAACGCCCAGGCGTTGCGAGACACGATCGAAGTGCTCGACGATGACGAACTCTCCAAGGCGGTCGACGCGCTGGCCGTCGCGACGCGGGTCGACATCTACGGCGTCGGCGGCAGCGGACCGCTGGCCCAGGACGCGTACCACAAGTTCCTCAAGCTCGGGATCCGCGCGGTCGCGCTCTCCGACGGCGACCTGATGGCGATGTCCTCGGCGCTGTTGGGACCCGGCGACGTCGCGCTGGGCATCTCGCACACGGGCGCCAGCCGCGACGTGACCGATGCGCTGGGCCGGGCGAAGGCCAACGGCGCGACGACGATCTGCATCACCCACCGCTCGACCTCGCCGATCACCAAGGTAGCCGACATCCGGCTGGTGACGGCGGCGAAGCAGACCGCCTTCCGCAGCGACGCGAGCTCGAGCCGCATCGCGCAGCTCACGATCATCGACACCCTCTACGTCGGCGTCGCGCACAAATCGCACGACCGTTCGCTCAAGACGATCGAGAAGACCCGCGAGGCGACCGCCGCCAAGCGCTACTAAAGGGAAGAACGACGAGCGGACGCCGCGCGGGTCAGCGCTTCGACGCCGAGCTGCACGTCACGACCGAAGCGCTCGTGTTCCTGGGCGACCTCGATCCGGAGGCGATCGGGCCACCGCTCGAGTTTGCGACGCACTACGAGCCGACGCCGGTCGCCCAAGCCGAAGCGCTGCTCGACGCCTCGCCGCTGCGCCCGCAGGCGGCGACCTTTGTCGACGTCGGGGCGGGGATGGGTCGCGTCGTGCTGCTCGCCGCGCGCCGCCCGTTCCGCGCCGTCGTCGGCGTCGAGCTCTCGCCGGCGCTGGTCGCGGTCGCGCGCGACAACCTGGTCGCCGCCGACGACCCACGCCGCGTCGCGCGCGACGTGCGGATCGTGCGCGCCGATGCCGCCCGCTACGCCTTCCCGCGCGGCGACCTGGTCGTCTACCTCTACAATCCCTTCCGAGCGCCGGTGCTGCAGGCGTTGTTGCGGCGCCTCCAGCGGGGCCCGGCTCGCGAGGTGGTGCTGCTCTATCACACGCCGGTCGAGCGCGC
>JBEKLD010000140.1:0-8054 GCA_050010375.1 Vulcanimicrobiaceae bacterium | reverse complement strand
GTCGCCGAGGACCCGATGTCGTGCGTCGCGATCGGAACCGGAAAGCGGGCCGGCTTTCACCACAACCACCAGGGCTGACGTGATGCTCCCGGGCGGCCGCTCCCGCGCGATCAGCCTGCCGGCGCTGGCGCTCGTCGCGTGGGTGGTCATGCTCGGCGCGTCGCCGGCCCCGGCCCCGGCGCCCTCGCACTCGCCGCAGGCCGACGCGATCGGTGGCGTCACGGGCGCGCCCGGGCTCACCACGAGCGACTACAAGATCGAGACCGACGAGACGCACTGGAACTTCAACACCGGCGCGTTCACGATGCCGCACCGGGTGAAGTTCTTTCGGCCGGGGACCGACGCGATCGGCGACAAAGCGAGCGGGAACTCCAAGCGAGGGACGGTCACGCTGACCGGAAACGTCGTCGTCCACGACAGTGGCGCGGCGCCCGAGGCCGGCGCCGAGCAGGCGTACCACGGCAACGGTCCGGCGACGCTGACCTGCGACGAGCTGCAGATCGATTCGAAGCAGAAGGTCTACACGGCGATCGGCCACGTCCACTTCGCGCAGGGCACGCGCACCGGCGTCGCCGACAAAGGGATCCTCGACCGCGGCACGGGCGTGCTGCACCTCGAGGGCAGCGTCGTGCTGCACGACGGTGACTCGTCGCTGGCGGCCAAAGTCGTCGACTACAACCTCAACACGAAGGACGTCGACGTGACCGGTGCGCCGGTCGTCATCAAGCAGCCGGTCCCGACGCACGCGCCGCAGGCTGCCGCGTCGCCGAAGCCCAAACCCAAGAAAAAGCACTTCCCCTTCTGACCGCGATGCTCGGCTTGTTCGACGCCGGCGAGGGCGGGAGGACGGTTCGCCAGCCGCTCGCGGCGCGGATGCGGCCGCGCACGCTCGAGGAGTTCGTCGGTCAGGATCAGGTCGTCGGGCCGGGCCGCGCCTTGCGCCGCGCGATCGAGAGCGACGAGATCCCCTCGATGATCCTGTGGGGACCGCCCGGGACGGGCAAGACGACGCTGGCACGGATCATCGCGAACGCGACCGGCGCGCACTTCGCGGGACTCTCCGCCGTCAGCGCCGGCGTGCAGGATCTGCGCCGCGTCGTCGCCGACGCGCAGAAGCTGCGCGCCGCCGGGAAGCGCACCGTCTTGTTCATCGACGAGATCCATCGCTTCAACAAGGCGCAGCAAGACGCGGTGCTGCCCTACGTCGAGGATGGGACGGTCACCCTGATCGGCGCGACGACCGAGAACCCGTCGTTCGAAGTCAACGCCGCCTTGCTCTCGCGCTCGCGCGTGTTCGTGCTGCGCGCGCTGACCGACGACGACGTGCGGACCCTGGTCGAGCGCGCGCTGCACGATTCCGAGCACGGCTTGGGGGCCGCGCACGTCAAGCTGACCGACGACGCGCTCGACGCGCTGGTGGGGTTGGCCAACGGCGACGCGCGCGTCGCGCTCAACACGCTCGAGTTCGCCGCCGCCGCCGCGCCGCGCACCGACGACGGGACGCGCACGGTCGACGTGCAGACGGTCGCCGACGCGCTGCAGCGGCGCGCGGCGACCTACGACAAGGGCGGTGACGCCCACTACGATACGATCAGCGCCTTCATCAAGACGGTCCGCGGCAGCGATCCCGACGCGGCGGTCTACTGGCTGATGCGGATGATCGACGCGGGTGAGGATCCGCTGTTCATCGCGCGCCGGCTGGTCATCCTCGCCAGCGAAGATATCGGCCTGGCCGATCCGCAAGCGCTGCCGTTGGCGATCGCCGCACAGCAAGCCGTCCACTTCGTCGGCCTGCCCGAGGCGAAGTATCCGCTCGCGCAGGCGACGCTGTACTTGGCGACGGCGCCGAAGTCGAACAGCGTCGGACGCGCGTTCGGCGCCGCCGAAGCCGACGTGCAGGGCTCGCGCAACGACCCGGTTCCGCTCCACTTGCGCAACGCGCCGACCAACCTGATGCGCCAGCTCGGCTACGGCGAAGGCTACCGCTACGCGCACGACGACTATGCGGCGATGGACGCGCACGGCGATCTCCCGCCCGCGCAACCGTTGCAGTCCAACTTGCCCGAGGCGTTGGCGGGGCGGCAGTACTTCCGGCCCGGCAAGCAGGGTGCGGAGGCGCGGCTGCGGGCTTGGCTCGACGCGCGCCGCGGCCCCGCGCCCGACGAGCCCGATCCGTTCGCCGAAGAGGACGCGTAGGATGGCGCGCATCTATCTCGACAACGCCGCGACCACCGCCATGCGGCCCGAGGTCGTCGCGGCGATGGTCCCGCTGCTCGGCGCCGCCTACAATCCCAGCTCGCTGCACGCGGAGGGTCGCGCGGCGCGCGAAGCGGTCGACGCGGCGCGCGCGACCGTCGCCGGCCTGCTCGGCGCGGCACCGCGCGAGATCGTCTTCACCGCCAGCGGATCGGAAGCCGACAGCTTGGCGATCGTCGGGACGGCGCGAGCGCTGCGCGACCGAGGCCGGCACGTCGTAACCTCGGCGATCGAGCACCAGGCCGTGCTGCACGCGGTCGATCTGCTCGAGCGCGAGGGGTGGTCGGTGACGCGGCTGCCGGTCGACGGCCGCGGGATGGTCGACCCGCGGACCTTCGCCGCGGCGCTGACGCCCGAGACGACGCTGGCGACGATCATGCTGGTCAACAACGAGATCGGCGTCATCGAGCCGATCGCCGAACTCGCCGCGCTGGCACGCGCCCGCGGCGTGCCCTTCCATACCGACGCGATCCAGGCACCGGGTTGGCTCCCGCTCGACGTCCGGCCGCTGGGCGTCGACCTGCTCGCGCTCTCGGCGCACAAGTTCTCCGGGCCCAAGGGCGTCGGCGCGCTCTACGTTCGCGCCGGGACGCCGCTCGAGCCGCTGATCGTCGGCGGGAGCCAGGAGCACGGGCTGCGCGCCGGGACGGAGAACGTCGCCGGGATCGTCGGTTTCGCCGCGGCGCTGGCGTTCGCCGAGGCCGAGCGCGCCGAGGCCGCACCGCGCGTCGCCGCGCTGCGCGACCGCCTCGAAGCCGGGATCCGGGCCACGGTCCCCGACGTGCTCATCAACGGGGCCGGCGCAGCGCGGCTGCCCGGGATCCTCTCGGTTGCCTTCGCCGACGCCCCGTCGGAGGCGTTGCTGATCCGGCTCGACCTGGCCGGGATCGCCGCCTCGGCCGGGAGCGCCTGCGCCGCCGGCTCGCTCGAGCCGAGCCACGTCGCCCAGGCGCTGGGCTTGGACGCACGCTACCGCTCGGGCGTGATTCGCTTCTCGCTCGGGCGGGCGACGACCAACGGTGAGGTCGAAGAGATACTCGCCCGCTTGCCGGCCTTGGTAGCGGGCGTTCGTTCTCCTCTTATCGTGTAAGGGAGCCCAAATGTGGGAAACGACCGAGGGTGGCTCTAGCGAGCACTCGGAGGATCGGTTTTGAGTTCGGGGATCGACGGTGCATTCGTTCGCGACGTCCTGGTCGGCACCGGGGTCCTGTTGGCTGGGATCGGCTTCCTGGTGGTCTGTCTCGCCGGAGCGCGGCTGGTGCGCCGTTTGAACGGCACGCTGGATGAAGTCGATCGTCAGATCGAAGCATTCTCAGGCCCCTTGGTCGAGACGCTCAGCCACGTCGGCGGGATCGCCGACAGCGCCGACGCGGCCGTCGCGAAGCTCACCGGCGTGGTCGGCACGCTCGAGAACGTCGCGGGCGGCGTCGGCAACATCGCGAAGCTCGGCACGGACGCCGTCGCCCCCGCGGTGGTCAACCTCGGGGCGATCCTGGCCGGTCTCACGGCTGGTCTCCGGCGGCTGGTCCTCGGGGGGTCCCGCGCCGCGACCGATGGGGAAGGCGCCTTCCGTGGCTGACCAGCGCGGACCAGGGTTCGTCACCGGTTTGGCGATCGGCGCGCTGGCCGGAGCAGCACTCGCCATGGTCCTCGCCCCACAGACGGGCGAGGACACCCGCGACCTGCTCGTCGCCAAGGCCCGCGAGGCCGGGGAACGAGCCCGCGACACGGCCGACGACGCGAGCGACTTGCTGGCCCGCGGCCGGCGGGTCGTCGCCGAGGCCCGCGCCCGGATCGACGACGCGGTCGCCGAGGGCAAGGACGCCGCCGAGCATCAACGCAGCACCCTCGAGAACGAGACATAGGAGAAACGGTGGATATCAAAGTCAATGTTCGCGAGTCCGAGGGCGACGCGTACGTCGTCGACCTGACTGGCGAGATCGACGTCTATACCTCGCCCAAGGTCAAGGACGCGATCACCGAGCTGATCGACAAAGAGCACTACAACCTGGTCATCAACCTGGAGAAGGTGCGCTACATCGACTCGACCGGGCTAGGCGTGTTGATCGGCGGCCTCAAGCGCGTGCGCGAGCACGGCGGTTCGGTCAACCTGGTCTGCACGAACCCGCAGATCAAGAAGATCTTCGACATCACTGGCTTAGTGAAGATCTTCGGCATCTTCGACGACGAGCAGAGTGCCATGAAGGCACTGGTGTGACGCCAGCCGCTCAGTCGGCGGAACGGACCTCGCACGGCACCGTCGAGTTGAAGATCCCCGGCCGGGCGGAGTGGGTCGCCGTTGCGCGACTCGCCGTCGCCGCCGTGGCCAGCCGTCTGCGCTTCTCGGTCGACGAGATCGACGACATCAAGCTCGCGATCGCGGAGGCCTGCACCAACTCGATCCAAAGCGCGGGCGGCGTCGACGCCGGCGTGATCGAGATCATCTGCGACGCCTTCGAGAACGAGCTGAGCGTCGTCGTGCGCGATCACTCGCGCGGTCACCAGCTCGGCGCCAAGGTGGGCAGCCTGGCGGAGGGTCGGACCGAGGAGCTGGGCGTCTTCCTGATCCGCGCCCTGATGGACACGGTCGAGTACACGTCCGATGCCCGCGGGACGGAACTCATCATGACGAAGCGCGTTACACCCTAGAGATGTCTTCCCCGGCCTCCCACATCGACGAAGAGCGCTGGGACCGCAACCGAGCACGCAAGGCGTTCGCCCGGTTCGCCGAGCTGCGCGTCGACCGTGCACTCGACAGCGGCCCCGACTACGCCGGAACCAATGAGTTCGACCGGCTGCGCAACGCGTTGGTCGTCGCGCACCTCAACTTGGTCCGCTATCTGGCGGTGAAGTTCGCCAATCGCGGCGAGGCGCTCGACGATCTGATCCAGGTCGGGACCGTCGGTTTGCTCAAGGCGATCGACCGGTTTGACCTCGAACGCGGCGTCGAGTTCACCACCTACGCGACGCCGACGATCGTCGGCGAGATCAAGCGCTACTTCCGCGACAAGGGCTGGGCCGTCAAGGTCCCGCGACGCCTCCAGGAACTCAACCTGAGCGTCAACCGGGCGATCGAGAAGCTGACCGTCAAGCTCGACCACTCGCCGACGGTCGCCGAGTTGGCCGCGCACCTGGGCGCCTCGGAGGAAGACATCCTCGAGGCCCAAGAGCTCGGGCAGGCCTACAATCTGCTCTCGCTCGACACCGAGCTCAACGGCGAGGGCGACAAGAAGTCGCAGACGCTGGCCGACTACGTCGGACAGAACGACGCCGGCCTGGAGCTGCTGGAAGACCGCGCCAACCTCGAGCGTGCGTTCCAAGTCCTCACCGGCCGCGAGCGAGTGATCTTGTATCTGCGGTTCTACGAGAGCGTCTCACAGACCGAGATCGCCAAGCGGCTCAACGTCTCCCAGATGCACGTCTCGCGCCTGCAACAGAAGGCGCTCGAGAAGCTCAAGAACTTCCTGCAAGAGAAGTAGTGGCTTCGGCATAGCCGAAGCCGTCGCGGTCCTCGCTGCGCTGCGGTCCGCACGCTTCACTCCGCGATCGGCGTCTCGGCGGGGAGCGCGGACTCCAGCGCCGCCACCACGTCGACCACGGCCCGTACGTCGTCGTCCGCGGTCGTCACGCGCCAGGCGATGACGAGCGAGATCAAGAGCAGCGCGCTGCCGACGAACCAACCCGCGCTCGGCGCTCTCCAGGCGTGCCCCGTACTGATCGAGTAGGCGAAGACGCCGCTGAAGACGACTGGGCCGAGCAGCATCCCGACGCTGCGCAACAGGTTGATCGCGCCCTGCAGCTCGCCCTGTTCGTGCTTGGCGACCCGGCGCGTCATTAATGCTTGCGAAGCCGACGAGCCGATCGTCCACAGCATGCTGACGGCCAGGCCGATCCAGAACAGGGTCTGGTTGCCGCCGAAGAGCGCGTAGCCGACAGCGCCGAGGAACAGGCCGATCGCGACCGCGCGGCGTTCGCCGAACCGGTCGACGACGCGCTGGACGAGGAAGGCTGAGATCAGAATCGTCAGCACGCCGACCGCCGCGAGCGCGATGCCGACCGTGCTCATCGTCCACGCATACGCGTAGAGCGTGTAGAGAACGAACAGCTGCGGTAACGCTTCGTGCGCGATGTAGCCGAAGAGGTTCGCGACCGAGAGCCCGGCCAGCTCGACGTGGCGGCGCAGCATCGTTATCGCGCCCAGCGGGTTCGCGCGCTTCCACGAGAACGCGTTGCGGTGGTCGCGCGCCAGCGACTCCGGCAGCACCAAGAAGCCGTACAGGAAGTTCACCAGGCTGAGCGCGGCGGCGGCCCAGAACGGCAACCGGAGGCCGTGCGCGCCCAACAGACCGCCGATCGCCGGTCCGATGACGAAGCCGACGCCGAACGCTGCGCTGATCATGCCGTAGGCGCCGGCGCGCTTGTCCTCCGGCGTCACGTCGGCGATGTACGCGCTCGCAACGACGATGCTGGCGGTCGTCGCGCCCGCGAGGACGCGACCGACGAACAGCCAGCCGATGGTCGGCGCGAGCGCCAGGATCACGTAGTCGAGGCTCGTGCCGAGATTCGAGAGCAGCACCAGCGGCCGGCGCCCGAAGCGGTCGGAGAGCGTGCCGAGGATCGGCGACGCGAAGAACTGCACCACGGCGAAGATCACCGCGAAGAGCCCGCTCAAGAGCGAGGCGTTGGCGAAGTCGCCGTGCTCGAAGCTGAGGATCAACGGCTGGAACACCGGGATGATGATCCCGAGCGCGATCATGTCGAGCAGCACGGTGACGAAGATGAACGCCATCGCGGCGCTACGCCGGTTGAGCACGCCGTTCTCCTTCTCGCAGACAAGAGCAACCGCCTGCTTGGTCTCGCCGGGCGCGCCGGTGGGGTCGGCTTGCACGCAGCACGAAAGCCCCACGAGCGCCCATGATGCCCACGATGACCAACCGCCGCCGATAAAGGCTTGAATTGAAGTCCCAAGAACTCCGGCAGGCTTTCGTCGACTACTTCGTGCGGAACGGCCACGCGCATCTGCGGTCGGCCTCGTTGATCCCCGTCGAGATGAGCACGACGCTGTTCACCATCGCCGGGATGGAGCAGTTCGTCCCGGTGTTTCTCGGCGAGCAACCGGCGCCGGCGCCGCGCGCGGTGACCGTGCAGCGCTGCCTGCGGGTGGCGGGCGCGAAGTCGGACATCGAGAACGTCGGCCGGACCGGACGGCACGGGACCTTCCTCGAGATGCTGGGCAACTTCTCGTTCGGCGACTACTACAAGCCCGAGGCGATCCGCTTCGCGTGGGAATTCCTGACCGACGTCATGCGGCTCGATCCGGCCAAGCTCTACGCCACCGTCCATACCTCGGACGACGAGGCGCAGCGGATCTGGGAGCGTGAGATCGGGCTGCCGCCGGCGCACATCACGCGCTGGGACGAGGACAACTTCTGGACGATGGGCCCGACCGGCCCGTGCGGTCCGTGCAGCGAGATCTTCTACGACACCGGCGCCGCGAACGCGTCCGGCCCCGACGACGACGGGCCGAACAAGGGCGGGCGCTACGTCGAGATCTGGAACGTCGTCTTCCAGCAGTACAATCGGACCGCCGACGGCAAGCTGGCCGATCTCCCGCGCAAGGCGATCGACACCGGCGCCGGTTTCGAGCGGATGCTGGCGGTCGCCAACGGCCAGGTCTCGATGTACGAGACCGACCTGTTCACCGACCTGATCGCGGCGCAACCGGCGGTCGGTGCGACCTCGCTGGCCCCGGCCGAGCAGCTCGTGCGGCGGCGGATCATCGCCGACCACGCGCGCGC
>JBEKLD010000139.1:0-8109 GCA_050010375.1 Vulcanimicrobiaceae bacterium | reverse complement strand
TGCCGCTGGGCGGCGGTGGCCTCCTCGCCGGCTGCGCGCTGGCGGCGGCCGCGCTGAGCTCCGGCGTGCGCATCTACGGTGTCGAGCCGGAAGCGGGCGACGACTGGGTGCGCTCGTGGCGCGCCGGGCGGATCGTCGAGATCCCGCTACCGCACACGATCGCCGATGGCCAGCAGTCGCGCGCACCCGGCGAGCTGACCTGGCCGATCGTTCGCCGGCTCGGTGCCGGCGTCGTGACCGTCAGCGACGATGAGATCCGCGCGGCGATGCAGTTCGCATTCGAGCGCCTCAAGCTCGTGCTCGAGCCGAGCGGCGCGTCGGCGTTGGCCACCCTGCTGACCGAGAAGGTCGCGCTGCGCGGTGCGCGGGTCGGCGTCGTGCTCAGCGGCGGCAACGTCGATGCGGCGACGTTCGCCGACTGCATCGCCGCCGTCAGCGCGGTGCGCTAGACCGTCCCAGCTCGTAGAACTGTGGGTTCGGGCGCATGTCCATCAAGCCGGCCATGCGGTTCGAGAAGCCGAAGAACGCGGCGACCGCGGCGATGTCCCAGGCATCCTCGTCGCTCAAGCCGGCGGCTTTGAGCTCGGCCAGGTCACGGTCGCTCGCGATGAAGCCCGGCTCGTTGACGCGCGAGGCGAAGCGCAGGATCTCGCGCAGCCGCGGGCTCAGATCGGCCGTCCGCCAATTGGTCGCGATCTGATCGGCGACCAGCGCGTCCTTGCCGAGGATGCGCAGCGCCGCCCCGTGCGCGGTCACGCAGTAGAGGCAGTCGTTCTCGGCTGAGACGGCGACGACGATCGCCTCACGCTCGGCGCGCGAGAGGCCGCTGGGGCCTTTCATCAGCAGGTCGTGGTAGTGCATGAAGGCTCGGAAGTGCTCCGGCCGTTTGGCGTAGGCGAGGAAGACGTTGGGGATGAAGCCGATCTTCGCGCGCGTCTCCTCGCAGATCGCGCGGATGTCGTCGGGCATCTCGTCCAGCGCCGGCGCGCCAAAGCGCGAAGGCGCCGTCTCGCGCACGGCGCCTTCGTTGAACGCCTGGTGGCTACTTGGCTTGGGGGAGGTTCCCGCAGGCGACATAGGTGGCCACATCGGTGGTCGAGTGATGGACGTTGATTGCGTGCGGAACTTTCGCCAGCTCGGCGATCGTCACGTCGGGGATCGTCGTGGTCGACGCGCCGTCGACGACGTTCTTGAGCGGCTTGTCGACCTTGTCGAGCTTGTCGCACACGCCGAAGTGGATGTGCGCCGGCTGCGGACCTTTGCTGTCGCCGCCGGTGAGGGCGAGGACGACGACCAAGCCGCCGGCCGTGTCGCGAAGCGTCGCCGTCCCGGTCTCGCCGGATTTGTTCTCCTCGAGGAGCTTGATGACCAGTGGCGCGGAGGGCGAAGGCGACTGCGCGGTCGCCGCGAGGATCAACGCAGCGCCGATGCTGGCGACCACGATGGATGATTTCATACTTTCTTCATACCTCTCTTGGGGTGGTGGGCGGTTTCTTCGCCCGTCATGGACGGCACCTGCGCCGCTATGCGACGCTGGCGGCGCGCACGTCCGCCAGGACCGCCTGCGCCGCACGACGCCCGGGGAAGCCGCTCACGCAGCCGCCCGGATGGGTGCCCGATCCGCACAGGTAGAGCCCGGCGATCCCTGACCGAACGGCGAAACGGCGCTCGTAGATTTGGTCGGGGAGCAACTCGCCGTGGAAGATGTGACCGCCGCGCAGGCCGAGCAGCGCCTCGAGGTCGGGCGCGCCGAGGGCTTGGCGCGCCTCGATCGCGGCGGGCAGGTTCGGCGCGTAGCGCGCCAGGGTCGCGACGATGCCGTCGGCGATCGCCTCGCGGTCGGCCGGCAGCCACGGACGGTCGGGCCGCTCGTACGGGAAGTACTGCGCGAACACCGAGAGGACGTGTTTCCCGGCGGGGACCATCGACGGATCGGTCGGCGACTGCATGAAGCACTCGAGCATCGGCGCCGGCGAAGCGCCGAACGCGTGCGCGTCGTCGTAGGCCGCCTGCAGGTAGTCGACCGACGGGGTGACGTGGATCGTCGCGCGGTGATGCGGTTGTAGCGTGCGGCTCGGCCGGGCGGTGAAGTCGGGCAGCTCGTTCAGCGCCAGGTTCAGCTTGAAGGCGACGCCGTTGCTGCGCCAGGCGCGCGCGCGGGCGAGCAACGCGTCGGGCACGTCGGCCGGCGCGAGCAACCGCAGGAACAGCGTCTTGGGGTCGGCGTTGACCAGGATCGCGCGCGCCTCGATGGTGGTGCCATCGCGCAGCTCGATTGCCGCGGCGCGCCCGTCGCGCACGACGATCTGCTCGACGGCGGCGTCGGTGCGCAGTTCGGCGCCGTGAGCGCGCGCCGCGTCCGCCAGCGCCTGCGCGACCGCGCCCATCCCGCCGCGCACGAATCCCCAGGCGCCCTGGACGCCGAGCGCGCGGCCGGCATAGTGATGCGCCAAGACGTAGGCCGTGCCGGGATCGCGCGGTCCGGCGTCGGTCCCGATCAGCCCGTCGGTGCACAGCGTCGCCGCCAGCACCGGCGTGCGCACGTAGCGTTCGACCAGCGCGGCGACCGAGCCGCGCAACGTCGTCTGCACGTCGTCCGGGAACTTTTCAAACGAAGGCTCGGCGTCGTCGAACGAGTCGAACAGCAGCCCACCCAGCCGCGTCGCCTCGCGCTCGAAGGCGGCGAAGCCGGCCACGTCGCCGGCGTCGAAGCGCGCGATCTCGCGCGCGTTCGCGCCCTCGTCGCTGCCGAGCAGCAACGAGCGGCCGTCGGATAGCGGCGTGAACGAGGCCGGATCCTTGCGATACGCCTGGTAGCCGTGTGCCGCCAGGTCGAGGTCGGCGACGATCGTCGGGTCGAGCAGGCTGCAGACGTACGAGGCGACCGAGACGCGGTAGCCGGGCCAGACCTCCTCGGTCAGCGTCGCGCCGCCGAGCACCGCGCGCCGCTCGAGCACGACCGTGCGCAACCCCGCCCGCGCGCAGTACGCCGCCGCCGCGAGCCCGTTGTGCCCACCCCCAACCACAGCGATATCCAGTTTCACGGCGCTTCGGCCCAGCCTACGCGCCCCCCACGATGCGATGCATCGTGGGGCCCCCCGTCCGACCTCGCAACAACCTGGTTTGCTGGGCGCGATTCCGCTGCGCTCGGTCCGCCACCGTTATCGCCATGCTACTTGCGCTTGCGGCGCTTGGGTTGGAACGGCTTGCCGACGTGGTAGGTGCCGTGGCGGGAGAGCGCGACGTCGACGTCGTCGCAGGCGATCGGGGTGAACTCGCGGCAGTCGTGCGGGCGGGCGTCGTAGATCCCGCAGTAGTAGCGCCCGGAGCGCGAGCCCTGCAGGAAGACGCACTTGTCGGCGGCGTCGTGCGAGGCGTCGCCGTCCTCGGTGACCTTGCGCAGCCAGCCGACGTACGAGTCGTCGGCCGACGCGCGTTCGACGACGTACTCGTGGAGCGTCTCCTCGTAGGTCATGCCGAGATGCGCGGCGATGCGCTCGACGTCGGCGCGGCTCACGAACGGCTCGTATCCGCTGCAGCATTCGGCGCAGCCGGGTGGGCACGCCACGTTCTCCGGCAGGTCGTAGAGGTGCTTGCGCGCGAGCTGGATCACCGCCCGCACTGCGGCGACGAACTCGGGGTCGTCGTTGTACTTGTAGACCCACTCGCGTTGCGTGATGGCGTTGGTGTTGTAGTGCCGCTCGGTCTTCTTGTTGTACTGAATCGTGACGTGCTCTTCGTCGATCTCGATCGATTCCACGGAAGTCATCGGTTCGAGGTCCAGCCCCGCGAGGCTCGTCGGTTGGCCCGTCTGGCGCGTGTAGCGACGCAAATTGCGCAGCTCGCGGTGGGCGATGAGATCGATCGTCTCCTGCATGACCGGTGATTCGGTCTCGATGGCGGACGAACCCGGCGGCCCGGAGAAAGAGCGGCGCATGCGCCGACTGCAGCTCGCCTCGGTCCCCCCTCCGACCGGAGTCTCGCGCTGATGGCCCGCGGTGCGATCGGTGTCGACCTGGGCGGCTCGCACGTCATGGCGGCCGTCGTCGACGAGACCGGCCGGATCCAGGTCCAGTTCGAGCACGACGTCGCCGATCGGACACCCGACGCGGTCGTCGCGACCCTGGCCGGCGTGGTGCGAAGCGCGCTCGACGCGAGCAAGCTCGAGATCGCCGGGATCGGGATCGGCTCGCCGGGCAACGTCGATCCGGCGAGCGGGACGATCCGCTGGTCGCCCAACCTCGGCTGGGAAGACGTGCCGCTGGGCAAGCGCGTGCGCGAGGCCTTCCCCAAGTTGCCGGTGTTCGTCGCCAACGACGCGCGCTGCGCGACGCTGGGTGAGTACGTGCACGGCGTCGGCCAGGGGACCGAGCACTTCGTGCTGCTCACGCTGGGGACGGGGATCGGCGGCGGGATCGTCCTCGGCGGCGTCTTGGCGCTGGGCGCGCAGATGGGCGCGGGCGAGGTCGGTCATCACCAGATCCGGCCCGACGGCGGCTTCGTCTGCAGCTGCGGGAAGATCGGTTGCTTCGAGGCGCAGGCTTCCGGGACGGGGCTGATCCGCCACGCGTTCCGCGTCGCGCCGTCGTTCCCGCGCAGCACGCTGCTCGACGTCGCCCGCGAGAAGCTGGGCTCGAAGGCGATCCGCCGGGCCGCCCAGGTCGGCGACCTGCACGCGCTGGCCGCCTGGGGCGCCTTCTGCGACGACCTGGCGCTGGGACTGGCCAACATCATCGCCTTCGTGAATCCGGAGGTGATCGCGCTGGGCGGCGGGGTCTCGAGCGCCGGCGACTTCCTGCTCGAGCGAGTCCGGCCGCTGGTCGAGGCGCGGACGGTGACCGTCCCGCGCGGGACGACCCGGATCGTGCGCGCGACGCTCGGCAACGACGCCGGGGCGGTCGGAGCGGCGACCGCCGCGCTGCGCGGCGGGCTGATCGCGACGCTACCGGCCCCCAGTCAGCTCGCTGTAAGCGCTTCGTAAGCGACCCGAAAGCTCCCCGGGTTACGGTCGGGTCATGAACGACCGCGACGTACCCCCGCTGTTGCCTCCGCTCTGCGAGGACTGCGGGCACCGGGCTTCCCTGCACCACCTCGACGGCTGCCGGGCCCTCCTGCTCGGCCGTGAGGCTCCCTCGCGCAGCTGCGCCTGCCAGACCACCCTGCGCGAGATCCTGGGGAGCCGCTACCCGCGGCCGCCGGCCGAACTGCGCGAGCGCCGCGTCGCCTCTTCGAACTAACGCCTAGGGTGCGTGGGTGGGTGCGTCGAGCGCGAGCGCGGCCATCATGCGCACGCCCGCTCCGAACGCCGACTCGTCGACATCGAACCGCGCGTGGTGATGCGGGAACGCGCTCTGCGGGCCGCCGTTACTGCCGATGGTGAAGAAACACGCCGGCACGCGCTCGGCGAAGAACGAGAAGTCCTCCGCACCCATCAGCCGCGGCACGTCGGCGACCTGCTCGGCGCCGACGACGTTCACCGCCAGCGCGCGCACGTAGCGGGTCTGCTCGACGTCGTTCGACGTCACCGGGTAACGCCAGAGGTATTCAAAGGCGTAGGTCGCGCCGGTGCTCTCGCAGACGCCGCGCAGCACGCGCTCGATGCGCTCGGCCATCGCGGCGCGCACGCCGGCGTCGAAGGCGCGCACCGTGCCCAGCAGCCGAACGCGGCCGGGGATCACGTTATGCGTCGTTCCACCGTGGATCGCGCCGATCGTGACGACGGCCGGTTCCACCGGATCGATGTTGCGCGAGACGACCTGCTGCAAGGCGACCACGAACTGCGCGGCGGTGTAGACGGGATCGACCGACAGATGCGGCGCGGCGCCGTGGCCGCCGCGACCTTCGATCGTGATCTCGATCGAATCGCTCGAGGCGTAGAACGGCCCTTCGTGAAAGCCGACCTGGCCGACCGGATGCGCCGAGGCCAGGTGCAACCCGTAGGCGCGCTCGATGCCGAAGCGCTCGAGCACGCCGTCCTCGACCATCGCGCGCGCACCGCCCTTCCCTTCCTCCGCCGGTTGGAACAGGAAGCAGATCGTGCCGGCGACGTCGGCGCGCCGCGCGACGACCAGGCGGGCCGCACCGAGCAGCATCGCGACGTGACCGTCGTGGCCGCAGGCGTGCATCGTCCCGCTCGTCGCGCTGCGGTAGGGTACCGCGTTTTCTTCCTCGATCGGCAGCGCGTCCATGTCGGCGCGCAGCATGATGGTCTTGCCGGGCCGCGCGCCGTGCAGGACGCCGACGACGCCGGTGCGGCCGATCCCGGTGTGGACCTCCAGCCCGAGCGCCCGCAGCGTCTGAGCGACCAGCGCGGCGGTGCGTTCCTCTTCGAAGCCGAGTTCGGGATGTTGGTGCAGGTCGCGGCGTACCACGACCACCTCGGCCAGGATCTCGGCCGACGGCTCGATCGCGAGCGTGGCGCTCACGCTCACCTCTAGACGAGCGCGGCCGCGGCCTTCGTCGTCGGCGCCGGCAGCGGCGCCGGGACCGGCCGCCGGCCGTCGATCGCGATCCGCCCGATCAGCTCGGCGATCTTGCGCGAGCTGCCGCGCGGCGCGACGGCCGTCTGCTGGGCGCGCATCTTCGCCAAGCGCTCTTGGTTGTGGACGATCCGGGCGACCGACGAGATGACCTGCGAGGTCGTCAAGGCGACGACGCCGATCCCGTTGGTCCGCACGTAGTCGAGGTTCCCGCGCTCTTGGCCCGGGACGTAGTCGTAGACGACGACCGGGACCTCGGCGACCGAGGCCTCGGCGATCGTCCCCGGGCCGGCCTTGGTGACCAGCAGATCGGCGGCGCGCATCAGCTCGGGGACGTCGTTGCGGAAGCCCAGCACGGTCATCGGCGTCGGGAGCGAGGGCGCCAGCTCGTTGAGCTTCTGCCGCAGCGCCGCGTTGCGGCCGGTGACCACGACCAGGTGGAAATCGAGCCCGGCGCGGGCCAAGCCCAGCGTCGTCGGCAGCAGCTTCCCGCCGCCTTCGCCGCCGGCCATCAGCAGCGCGACCGTCGCGTCGACCGGCAGGCCGAGCTTCTTGCGGACCTCGGCCTTGGTCGCCGAGACGTCCTCGAAGCGCGGATGGATCGGATGGCCGATCAGCATCAGGCGATCGGGTGGGACGCCGCGTTCGATCGCCCGCGCGTAGACCTCGCGGGCGGGGACGACGGTCAGGTCGGCCTCGGGGAGGAGCCAGCCTTCGTGGACGCGGCCCAGGTCGGTCACGACGGTGACGATCGGAACGGACTGCATCCCCGCATCGGCCCGGGCGCGCAGCGCCGCGTGGTTGAGCAGCGGATGGACCGAGACGATCGCGTCGGGTTGGTACTGTTGGAAGACGTCGCGCAGCCGTTCGCGATAGAGCGGCTCGCAGAAGCGGACCAGCGTCCGATAGCGGCGGCGGCCAGAGCTGGGTGGAGCGGGAGCCGTCGTACCAGAGTTCCGTGCAGTCCAGCGGAATGCGGCAGATGCCGGACGTGTCGTTCGAGGCCGACCCGGACACCGGGGTGGCGGTCTACGACAGCCTCTCCTACCAGGGTGAAACGGGCTGGTGGCTGGTCGGGGGCACGAGCGTCGGCGCGCCGTCGTGGTCGGCGATCCTGGCCGCCACCGACCAGCTCCGCGCGGCCGCCGGGAAGGCTCCGCTCACCGCGGCCGGCGACGCGGCGCAGCAGGCGCTGTACTCGCTGCCCTCGACCGTGCTGGAACGGATCACCGCGGGCGCGGACAACGGCTTCTGCCCGGTCGGCTGCGCACCGGCGAACGGGTATGACGAGATCACCGGCCTTGGCAGCCCCCGCGCCGGCATCGATGAGGCGCTAGCCGGTTAGGCTATTTGCCATGGAATATCGTCAACTCGGGCGCAGTGGCCTGCGAGTATCGGCTCTGACACTTGGCACGATGACGTTCGGCGGACATGGTGGCTTCGCCGCCGTCGGGTCGACGGATGTCGAAGGCGCGCGGCGGCAGGTCGACATGTGCCTGGACGCCGGGATCAACCTGATCGACACCGCCGACGTGTACTCGGGCGGGGTCTCCGAGGAGATAACCGGGGAAGTCCTCAAGGGCCGTCGTGACCAGGTGCTGCTCTCCACCAAGGTCCGCATGGTGCTGAG
>JBEKLD010000138.1:0-8174 GCA_050010375.1 Vulcanimicrobiaceae bacterium | reverse complement strand
GGAAAGCTACGCTCGGCGCCGACGTTCCCTAGCGGTCGAAGGGACCGGTTTTGTAAACCGGCTGCGAAAGCACACCGTGGGTTCGAATCCCACCGTCGGCTGATCCCCTCAGGCGAACGTTGCGATCTCGCCGAACGTTAGCCGCGGGTTGCGGCCGAGGACCTTGGTGTCGTCGCCGTAGCCGAGGTTGCACAGCCAGAGCGAGACCACCGTACCATCGGGGAAGAACTCGGCGTCGACCTTCGCGCGGTCGAAGCCCGCCATCGGGCCGACGTCCAGCCCCAGCCCGCGTGCGACCAGCATGAAGTACGCGCCTTGCAGCGTCGCGTTGAGGCGCGCCGTCTGGCCGGCGAGCTCGGCTTTCTCCGGCCCCTCGAAGACCGCTTTCATCTGCGGTGCGTGCGGGAACAGCCGCGGCAGGTGCTCGTAGAAGTGCAGGTCGGCGGCGATGATCGCGGTCACCGGTGCGGCGATCGTCTTGTCGAGATTGCCGGGCGAGAGGGCCGGACGCAGCCGCTCCTTCCCCTGCGCGCTCTCGACGAAGACCAGTCGCATCGGCTGGCTGTTGGCCGAGGTCGGGCCCAGCTTCGCGATCTCGACGATGCGCTCGAGCAGCGCGCGCGGCACCGGCCGCGGGAGGAATCCGTTCGCGGTACGGGCGTCGTGGAACAACGTGCGCAGGGCGCGCTCGTCGATGGCACGGGCCTGCTTGCGGGCCACCACCTCATCGAGATCGGCGTGCGAGGTCTGGGTACTCAACGGTCTGTTCTCCGAGTGGGTCTTGGGGGGAGGCTCACGGAAAACGGAGCCAATTCTTCCCCCTGAGAGTCCCTGAGGCGGACCCAAGGTTCCGCGCGGAGTGATGTGAG
Organism: Vulcanimicrobiaceae bacterium; assembly: GCA_050010375.1. Lineage (GTDB taxonomy): Bacteria > Vulcanimicrobiota > Vulcanimicrobiia > Vulcanimicrobiales > Vulcanimicrobiaceae > Vulcanimicrobium. The sequence continues at coordinate 7,305 of JBEKLD010000138.1, read as the reverse complement.
CGATCCGATCGAGGTTCAGCCGGCGTGGCGCCGGCACGGCGGCTTGGTGCTGGTCTGCGAGAAATGTCTGAACGTCCGCTTCGCGGAGGACTTCCCCGAGCACGCCGGCGACGAGCGCCTGCAGCTGCGCGGCTGGCTGAAGGACCGCCTGAAGGCCGACGGCCTGTGGGGCGCCGTGCGCGCGACGGGCACGACCTGCCTGGACGTCTGTGGGGTCGGCCGCGTCACCATCCTGATCGATCCGGTCGGCCGCGGCGGCGAGCAGCAGTTGCTGGTCTTCGATCCGCTGACGGACCGCGAGGAGATCTACCGCCGGGTGGTCGCCGCGCTGGCCCCCGAGAACGCAGAGAAGGCCTCGCGCTAAGCGAGGCCTTCCTTCGTCTCCGTCGGGCTCCTCGATGGCGTCGGCTGACGGATCAGCTACGCGCCACTACGTCCTTTCAAGGCAGTTCGATCTCGGCGAGATTCTTCTCGATCTTGCGTTTGACGCGCTGCAGGGCGTTGTCGATCGACTTGACGTGGCGGTTGAGGTCGCGTGCCATCTCCTGGTAGGACTTGCCTTCCAGATACGAGAGCAGCACTTGCGACTCGAGATCCGAGAGATTTTCTTGGATCCGCGCCTTGATGTCCTCGGACACCTCTTGATTGATCACGAGCTCTTCGGGATCGGAGGTCTTCTGCGAGGGCATCACATCGAGCAACGTGCGTTCGCTGTCTTCGTCGTAGATCGGCTTGTTCAGCGAGATGTACTGGTTGAGCGGGATGTGCTTCTGCCGGGTCGCCGTCTTGATCGCGGTGATGATCTGACGGGTGATGCAGAGTTCGGCGAACGCGCGGAAGCTCGAGAGCTTGTCCGCTTTGAAGTCGCGTACGGCCTTGTACAGGCCGATCATCCCTTCTTGAATGATGTCCTCACGGTCGGCACCGATGAGGAAGTAGCTCTTGGCCTTGATCCGGACGAAGTTCTTGTACTTGTTGAGCAAGAACTCCATTGCGAGGTTATCGCCGGATTTCGCCGCTGAGACGAGGTCTTCGTCCGGCCGCTCGTGATACTCGAGGGCCTCGGCGGCGGGCTGGGTGAGCGCCATGAAACCTACCTTGCCGGGAATGCGTCGTGCCCGAAAACGCGGGCCGGAGCCCGTCCGGGCCGAGCACGACCTATCCAGTATAGGAGGGTCCTGCTAGCGGGTCAAGGCGCCAAGCGAACGTTCAGGGACGGCGCTCGGCCGCTTCGCCACGCTGCCGAACCGCCTCGTAGAGGAGGATCCCGGCTGCGACCGAGGCGTTGAGCGAGCCGATCCGCCCCAACAGCGGGAGGGCGAGCAAGCTGTCGCACTCCCGTTTGACCAGCGGGGCGATCCCTTCCCCCTCGGACCCGATGACCAGCGCGGCGTCCCCGGCCAGGTCGACGCTGGTGTAGAGCCGGGCCCCCGGGTCGGTCGCGGCCCCGTAGACCCAGACCCCGGCCTTCTTCAAGCTCCGCACGGTCTGGGCGACGTTGGCCACCCGCACGACCGGAAGGTAGGCGGTCGCACCGGCCGCGGCTTTACGGACGGTGGGGTTGACCCCGGCGCTGCGGCGCTCGGGCAAGACGACCGCGGTCGCGCCGGCGCACTCGGCCGAACGCACGATCGCCCCGACGTTGTGCGGATCGGTCACGTGGTCGAGCACGACCAGCAGCAGCGCCCCGCTGCGCGGCCGCGCCAGGACCTCGTCGAGCGACGCGTAGCCGAACGGTTCGCCGAAGGCGACCACGCCCTGATGCGCCTTATAGGGAAAGCTGGCGAAGTAGGCCCGGCTCTCGAAGCGGACCGGGACCTGCGCCAAGCGGGCGCGCTCGAGCAGATTGCGCAGCACCGGATCGCGCTTGCGGTCGTCGCCGACGTGGATCGTCCGCAGCGGCTCGCCGGCCGCCAGCGCCTCGTCGACCGCGTGCACGCCGTAGACGACGTCGTCGAGATCGATGCGCGGCGCGCCGCGCGGGGCCTGGCCGCGCGGCGCGCCTACGCGCCGGCGAGGGTCCACGTCGTCCCGTCCTTGGAGTCCTTGAGCACGATCCCCTCGGCGGCGAGCGCGTCGCGCAAGCGGTCGCCGAGCGCGAAATCCTTGTCGCGGCGCGCCGCCGCGCGGGCGTCGATGACGGCCTGGATCGCCGCTTCGGGCGCGGCGCCGTTGAGGTGCACGACGTCGCCGACCCGCGCCGCCAGCCGCTGCACGATCGCGGGGTCGACCACCGGCGCGTCGTCCTCGGCGTCGATCGCGCGCAAGGCCTCGGGCGCGAAAGCCGGCCCGAGTCCGAGCACGGCCAACACGTCGAGGGCGCGCGCCAGCACCGCCGGCGCCAGCGCGGGCTCGACCCGCTCGCGCAGGATCCCGAACAGCAACCCGATCGCGCGGGCGGTGTCCATGTCGTCGTCGAGCGCGGCGAAGATGGCGGCGAAGGCGTCCGCTCCAGCGGCGTCGCCGGCCGCAGCGTCGCTGCTCTGCTCGCGCAGCCGCAGCACGCCGCGCTGCATCCGGCGCAGCATGCGCGTCGCGCCGGCGATCGAGTCTTCGGTGAAGTTCATCGGCTTGCGGTAGCCGGTCTGCAAGAACAAGAGGCGAATCGCCAGCGGATCGTGCCGCTCGAGCAGCGCCGCCAGGGGCTCGAAGTTCCCCAGCGACTTCGACATCTTGCGCCCGTCGAAGTTCAACAGGCCGGTGTGCACCCAGAAGTCGGCCATCGGCGGCGCGTCCATCAACGCCTCGCTCTGCGCGACCTCGTTCTCGTGATGCGGGAAGATCAAGTCGTAGCCGCCACCGTGCAGGTCGAACGGCACGCCTAGGATCGTGCGCGACATCGCGCTGCACTCGATGTGCCAGCCGGGCCGCCCCGCACCCCAGGGCGACGGCCACGCCGGCTCGCCGGCCTTAGCGAACTTCCAGAGGGCGAAGTCGAGCGGGTCGAGCTTGTGTTCGTTCTCGGCGATGCGCGCGCCGACCAACAGCTCGTCGATGTGCTTCCCGCTGAGCTGACCGTAGCGCGGAAAGCGGGTGACCGCGTAATAGACGCCGTCCTCGACGACGTAGGCGAAGCCGCGCTCGATCAGCTCGCCGATCATCTCGACGATCTGCGGGATGTACTGCGTCGCCCACGGCTCGACGTCGAACTCGCGCATGCCCAGCCGCCGCATCGAGTCCTTGAACGAGCCGTAGTGCCGCTCGACCACATCCTCGACCGTCGTGTGCTCGCGCTGCGCGATCGCGATCGAGTGATCGTCGACGTCGGTGACGTTCTGGACGTAGGTCACGCGGTACGCGTTGTGCGGATGTTCGAGATAGCGGCGCAGGACGTCGAAGAACAGGAACGAGCGGGCGTGACCGAGGTGCGCCTCGGCCGACGGCGTCAGCCCGCAGACGTAGATCCGCGCGTGATCGGGGGTGCGCGTCTGAAACGGCTCGACCGTTCGCGTGCGCGTATTGTAGAGCCGCAGGGGCACTGCGCTAGGACTCGCGCGCCGGGTCGCCGGTTGACGGCGACCGCACGCCGTGGATCGTCTCGAACGGCTTCCCACCAGGTCCGAAGCGGATCGGTTCGAGTCCGCGCCCGTGCAAGATGTGCGAGTTGACCGCGCCGACGCGGATCATGATCCGCTCGTGCCCGAGCAGCGGGAAGAGCAACTCCAGCGGCGGCCCCTCCGCGGCGCCGGTCAGCGCCATGCGCACCGCCGCCAGCGCGTCGGCGCGAGCGATCCCGAACTCCTCGGCGATCGCCGGCAGATCGCCCCCGAGCGGCAACCCGCGCAGCTCGGGTTGATCGTCGACGTACTGCGCCCCCGCGTCGAGGAAGACCACCACTGGCCGGTTACGCAGCCGCTCGAGCTCGAGCGCCGGCAGCGTCACGGCTTCGGCGCGCAACGCGCCGACCTCGTCGAGCGCCGCGCGCAGCGTCGGGACCCGCTCGCTGTAGGCATCGAGGAACGTTGCGATCCAACGCTCCGCCGCCGGCGGCACCGGCGTCTCGAGCAGGCCGGCGCGCTGCATCGCCCCGGCGAGTACGTCGCGGGCGGCGGAGCGTTCGGGGGGCAGCCGGCGTTCGAGGTCGGGCGGCGAGGGATCCATGCGGGCCGAAGAATCAGCCCGGGCGGAGGGAGGTTCCTCCGTCCGGGCGGCTCGCGTCCCCGCTAATCCTCGTCGTCCTCGTCCTCGTCGTCGTCGTCATCGGGGTCGGGCCGCTCGACTTCGAAGGGGTCTCCGGGGGGCATATTGCTGGCGTAGAAGCGGTCGAGTAAGTCAGCTGTCATAGCAGTCCCTCGCTTCGTCGTCGGGGCGTGGATACCATGCTTTGGCGCCGGCTGCGGCGAACGCCTCGGGACGGTGATCTCGAGCGGCGCCCTGTGTCGAGAATTCTTCGGTCGTTCCGCGGAGCTGGAGCACCTCCTCGACCGTGCGGTACGAACGCGCCCCGCCCGCAGCGCGGGTGTCGTCGTGCGCGGGAACGCCGGCATCGGCAAGACGCGGCTGATCGACGAGTTCGCGCTGGCGGCGCGCGGGACCGGTGTGCAAGTCGGGATCGGCCGCGCGCACGAGTTCGCTAACGCCCCGTATCTGGCGATCAGCGACGCGCTGCGCACGTTCGGCATCGCGATCGACACCGACGCCTTCGCCGACGGCAGCAAGGCCCGGCACTTCGAACGCGTCGCCGAAGCGGTCGTCGCGGCCGCGAACGCGGCCGGCGCGCTGGTCGCGGTCGTCGAGGACCTCCAGTGGGCCGACAGCGGGACGATCGAGCTGGTGCGCTTCCTGGTCGCGCGGCTCGCCGGCGCCCCCGCGCTGATCGTCGCGACCTACCGCAGCGAGTCGATCGAGACCGACTCGGCCCGCGCGACGGCGCTCGACGCGCTCGAGCGTGAGGCCGGCGACGTCGTCGTCCTCGACGCGTTGCCCGACGCCGTCATCGAACGGATCGTCGGCAGCGCGCTGGGTGAGGAGCGCGCGCGCGTCCCGGCCGAGACCGTCTCGCGCATCGTCGAGTTGGCCGACGGGCGTCCGCTCTTCGCCGAGGAGCTGCTGCGCGGCGTCCTCGAGCGCCTCGAGCGCGACCGGAGCGCCGAGCCGACCGTCCCGATCAGCATCCGGGCCAGCGTCCGCGAGCGCTTCGCCAGCCTGAGCGAGACCGACCGGGACCTGTTGCTGCACGCCGCCGTCGTCGGCCGTCGCTTCTCAGCGCGCTTCCTGATCGCGCTCCTCGGCTGGCCGCCGGCGACCGTCTTCGCGACGTTGCGACGGGCGCGCGACCTGCAGCTCGTCGTCGAGGAGAGCGACGAGGACGGCGATCGTTTCGCCTTCCGTCACGCGCTGATCCACGAGGCGGTCCACGCGGAGTTGCTGCGCGCCGAAGCGCGGATTCTGCACGGCAGCGTCGCCGAGAAGTTGGCTCAACTGGAGCCGGTCGACGTCGCCGCCGCGGCGGAGCACTTCTGGCGCGCCGGCGATCCGACGGCGGCGGTCTGGAACGAACGCGCCGGGACGGCGGCCGTCGCCGTGCACGCCTACGCCGACGCGGCGCTCGCCTTCGAGCGCGCCTTTCGCATCACCGACGACGCCACCGCGCGCGGGCCGCTCGCCGAGCGCGCCGCCGAGGCGCTCTATGCGCTGGGCGAGATCGAACGCTCCGGCCACTGGTACGGGGTCGCCGCCGATTCGCACCAGGCGGCGAAGAATCTCCCGCGCGCCTGGCGGCTGCGGCTGCGGCACGCGCGTATCCTGGTCGAGTTGGGCCGCTACGACGACGGCGTCCAGGCTGCGGACCGCGTCGCCAGCTCGGACGAGAACGCCGACGTCGCGCTGCGCTTCGAAGCCGACGTGATGATCGCCGGCCTGCTCGCGATGGCCTCGCGCGCCGACGAAGCGCTGGCGCGGCTCGAGCACGCCGCTCGCCGCAACGCACGCGCCGACGCGGCGGTCGAAGCGCGCTATTCGGGGACGCTGGCCTTCACGCTGAGCCTGCTCGGGCGGCCGCACGAAGCGCGCGCGCACTTCCGCGAGGCGCTCGAACGGGCGGGGGCGATCGGCGACTACGACCTGCAGGGACGCACGCTGAACAACTACGGCATCCACGAGTTGACCTACGGCCGGCTCGAAGAGGCGCGCCGCATCCAGCGCGACGGGCTGTCGGCGGCGGAGCAGCGCAAGGATCTGCGCCACGTCGCCGCCTGCCTACAGAACTCGAGCCTGACCGCGCTCTTGGCCGGGGATCTCGAAGCAGCGCGAGCGCTGCACCATCGCGGGAGCGAGATCGAGCACGGTGCGCAGCGCGTGCGCTGCTGGGCGCGAGCGCTCGCGATGCGCCACGCGACGCTGCGCGGCGAGGAGACGCCGGCGCTACGCGCCGCGCTGCTGGCGGAGCTCGAGCTGGCGCTGCGCGAGAACGATCTCGAGTCGGCCGCGCCGTTGGCTAGCGCCCTGGCGCTGGCGGCGGGGATGACCGGCGCGACGGCCGAGGCCGGCGAGCTGGCCGGACGCCTCGTCGCCGTGCTGGACCGGGTCGAGCCGGCCTACTGGATCATCGACGCGGCGACTCGTTACGGCGAGCCGCTGGTGCGCGAGCGGGCCCGCGAGCTCGTCGCGGCGGCTGCCACGGCGCCCGAGGCGCTGCCTGCCCGCGGCTGGCTCGCGCTGGCCGAGGCGCGCGCCGCGCTGCGGGCCCGCCGGCGCGACGAGGCGCTGGCGCACGCCGAGCGCGCCGCGTCCCTCTTCCGCGAAGCCGGCTGGGTCCTCGACGAGGCCTATGCCCTCGAGGCCGCCGGGCAGACCGCCGAGGCGTTGGCCGTCTTTCGGCGGATCGGCGCGACCGCCGAGGTGCGCCGTCTCAGCGGGAGCGCCGTCGCCGGCCGGCGGCGCGGCGAGGCGACGCTGACGGCGCGCGAGCGCGAAATCGCCTCGCTGCTCGCCGCCGACCGGAGCGCGCGCGCAATCGCCGACCAGTTGGTGATCTCCGAGCGGACCGTCGAAACCCACGTCGCCTCGGTCTACCGGAAGCTCGGGGTGGCGAATCGCCGCGAGCTCAGCGCCCTGCTGGCGCGGGTCGAGGCCTCATAAATCTCCGTACGCCGGGGCCCAAGCTCCGTACCATCCCGGATAGAGGCGCCGGCGCGATTCCGCTAGCCTTGGACCATGAACCCGTCGGACCCGCAGCGCATCGTCGGAGCGCTCCGATTCCTAGCCGAGCTCGAAGCGGTGACCGCCGCTGCGATCGCGGCGCGTCCGCCGGCTGACGAACTCGCCCCCCGCCGCTGGCGCCTCGAACGGATCCAGCGCGCGGCC
>JBEKLD010000137.1:0-8217 GCA_050010375.1 Vulcanimicrobiaceae bacterium | reverse complement strand
GTTCACCGTCCCGCAGACCGGGACCGGACCGATCGGCGGCAACTCGACCGCGCTGCCCGGACAGTCGACGGGTGGCGGTTCACCCGTCGGTCCTCCCGCGCCGGTGATGGCCGAGCTGCGGATGCTGCGCGCGCGGATCGCGAGCAACCCGCGCGACCTCGCCGCGCTGGTCCAGCTGGGTGACATGGAGTTCGACGCGCAGAAGTTCGACCGCGCCCACGCCTACTTCGTCCGCGCGCTCGCGCTCGACGCGACCAACCCCGACGTGCGCACCGACGACGCGATCGCGCAGCACATGACCGGGCACGACCTGGCCGCGCTCGCCGAGTTGGACCGGGTCCTCGCCGAGCGGCCCGGCTTCGCCTCGGCGATCTTCAACCGCGGCGTCGTCTTGGAGGCGATCGGACGGCGCACCGACGCGATCGCCGCGTTCCAGCGTTTCCTCAAGGTCGCGGGGCCCGAGAACCCACGCGCCGCCGACGCGCAAGCGGCGCTGCAGCAGTTGGGCGCGTGAGCGGCGACGGCGTGGCGCCGACCGTCGCGTATCAGGGCTTCCCCGGCGCGTTCAGCGACGTCGCGGCGCGGACGCTCGTGCCGAGCGCGGAGACACGCGGCTACCCGTCGTTCGACGCGGCGATCGACGCGCTCGACGCCGGCGAGGTCGACTACGCGGTGCTGCCGGTCGAGAACGCGATCGCGGGCTCGGTCCCGCGCAACTACGAGTTGATTTGGGAGCGCCCAGCGCTGCACGTTCGCGGCGAGACGGTGCTGGCGGTCGAGATGTGCCTGATCGGCCTCGCCGGCGCGCGCATCGAGGCGCTGGCGGAGATCCGCTCGCACCCGGTCGCACTCGAGCAGGTGCGCCGCTTCGCCGATCGCTATCCGGCCTGGCGGCGCACGACGACCACCGACACCGCCGGCGCGGTGCGCGAGATCGTCGCGCTCGGCGATCCGACCGTCGCCGCGGTCGGCCCCGCGCTCGCCGCCGAGCTGCACGGCGGGACGATCCTGGCGCGCAACGTGCAGGACGAGGCCGAGAACTACACCCGTTTCTTCTTGCTCGCGCGCGGCCCGGGCGACGCGCCCGGCGGGACGCGCGCCTGCGTCGGCATCGCGATCCAAGATCGGCCCGGCTCGCTGCGCGACGCGCTCTCCGCCTTCGCCGATCGCGCGATCGACCTGCGCTTTCTCATCGCGCGCCCCGACCGACGCGTCCCCTTCCGCTACCGCTTCTTCTGCGAGCTCACCAACGTCGACGACGCGCGGCTCGCCGCCGCCCTTGCCACGATCGGCGGCGAACAGCGCATCCTGGGCCGCTACTAATCGACCGTCGGCCGGCGAACCAAGGGAGAGGAAGGTCCGTTCGCCCTTGGGTACAAAGGGAAACCGAGCAGGGGACCGTTTACCCCTGAACTGCTCGAGGAGGGACTTGTCCTGTGATTCAGTGGTACACCGAAGTCCTCAAGAAATACGTGGTTTTCACCGGCCGCGCAGGGAGACCGGAATTCTGGTGGTTCGCGTTGATGAACTTCATCGTCGGCCTCGTGCTCGCCATCATCGGGACGTTCCTGGGCAGGTCGCTGGGCAGCATCCTCATCGTCCTGTATGAACTGTTCGTGTTGCTGCCGTCGCTCGGCGTGGGCGTGCGCCGACTGCACGACTCAGGCAAATCCGGTTGGTGGCTTCTGGTCGGACTCGTCCCCGGCATCGGTGGTCTCATACTGCTGATCCTCTTCGTCCTCGACAGCGATGCGGGCGACAACAAGTATGGCCCCCACCCCTCGGCGACGGTTCTGCAAACCGCCTGAGCGCATGCTTTCAGCGGGCGTCGAGAGCGGCGGCGAGGCCGGAGAGGTCCTGCAACGCCGCGAGTGAGGTCGGCCGGATCGCGCAGTGGGCGACGCGATCCGGCAACGCCTCGCGGGCGAAGGTCGCGCGGACGCGCGCGAGCCACGGCTCGCCGAGATACGTCGCGAGGCTGCCCAGCACGATCGTGTCGAGGACGAGCAGGTCGGCGAGCAGCGCGCAGGCGGCACCGACCGCGTCGGCGTTCTCCTCGATCGCGCGTCGCGCGACGCCTTCACCGCGCGCCGCGCGCGCCGCGATCTCGGCGCCGGTCGTCGCGTCGTAGGCGGGATCGATGCGGCGCGCGAGCTTCGGCAGCGCGCTCGCGGCGGCGTAGGACTCGAAGCAGCCCGGCTTGCCGAACACGTCCGGTCCGTCGTCGCGGTAGCGCACGTGGCCGAGTTCCGGTGACGTTCCGCCGGCGCCGTAGCGGATGCGGCCGTCGAAGACGAGTCCGGCGCCGAAGCCCGTCCCGCAGGTGAGGTAGGCCAGCGCCGCCACGTCGCGCTCGCTGCCCCAGCGCACCTCGGCCAGCGCGCACGCCGCGGCGTCGTGGTGAACGCTGACCGGGAGGCCGAGCGCGGCCGCCAGCCGGTCGCCGAGGGGGACGCCGTGCAGCCCGGGCAGGTGCGGCGGCCCGATCACCAGGCCGCGCCGGGCGTCCATCGGACCACCGACCGCGACCCCGACGGCGGTCGCGCCGGCGGCGACGTCGCGCACCGCGACGATGATCGCGGCGATCAGCGCGGCGCCGTCGGCGGCCTGGGTCGGCCACGCGGTCCGCGCATGGATCGTCCCGTCGGCGGTCCCCAGCACGACGCTGGTCGTGGTCCCGCCGAGGTTGATGCCGGCGAGCAACGCGGCTGCGCTCAACGCCGCCCCGCGCGCAGGAACGTTCCAGCCGACTTGTTGAAAATCGCAACAGTTTTCACGGTAAACAAAGTGCTCGTTCCCTCGCGGCTGGAGGCCGGCATGCCGTCTCGCGCCCGTTCGTGCGTCCGTTGACCGACTCCGCGCCGCCGCCGCTCGACTTCGCCTTCGAAGCCCGCGTCTCGGTCGCCGAGCCGACCGACTACGGGCTCACGCCGCGCGGCTTCCGGCGCCGCATCGTCCCGATCACCGGCGGCACGGTCAGCGGGCCTCGGCTGCGCGGCCGCGTCGTCCCCGGCGGCGCCGATTGGCAGACCGTACGCCCCGATGGCGTCTGGGAGCTCGACGCGCGCTATGGCCTCGAGGCCGCCGACGGGACCCCGATCACCGTCGTCAACCACGCGCTGCGCCACGCCTCGCCGGAGGTGATGCAGCGGCTGAATGCGGGGGAAACCGTGCCCGCCGAGGCCTACTATTTCCGCGGCACGCCGCGCTTCGATGCGGCGGCCGGCCCGCACGATTGGCTCACTCGAACCCTCTTCGTCGCGACCGGCGAACGACTGCGCGACGTCGTCATCATCCGCGTTTTCGCGGTCGGCTGAACTCGCTTTTCGCCAAGGAGATCGCATGCGTCCATCTCGCTTCCCGCTCCTCGTCTGCGCCGCGCTGCTCGCGGTCGGCCCACTCGGCGCCGCCGCGGCGGGGCCGCCCGCCCCGATCCAGCTGGCCGCCATCTTCTCGACCTCCGGGCGCTATGCGCCGCTCGGCGAGCCTGAAAAGGACGCCGTGCTGCTGGCCGTCGAGCAGATCAACGCCGCCGGCGGCGTCGACGGCCGCCCGCTCGCCATCGACGTCGTCGACGACGAAGGCCGGCCCGACGTCGCCTCGCAGCTCGCGACGCAAGAGATCGGCAAAGGCGTCGTCGGGATCGTCGGCGGCACGTCGACCGACTGCAGCGCCGCGATCGCGCGCGTCACGAACGACGCGAAGATCCCGCAGTTCTACACCACTCCGTCCTCGGAGATCTGGGACACGCGCAACGGCGTCGCCAAGTACGTCTTCGAGACGAACACGAGCAACGCGACCGAAGCCCCGGCGCTGCTCGACTACGCGACCAAGACGCTGGGCGCCAAGCACATCGCCATCATCCACGACGAGAACGCCTACGGCTCCGAGGGTGCGAAGATCGTCGAGAGCCTCGCCAAGGAGCACGGCGTCGACGTCGCCACCGACCAGTCATACCCCGGCGCCGCGACCGACTTCACCGCTCAGCTCGTCGCGATCAAGAACTCCGGCGCCGACACGATCGTCCTGTGGGGCGCCGCCGCGGCACCGCCGCTGATCGTGCGTGGGATCCGCCAACTCGGCCTCAAGGTCAACGTGATCGGCTCGAACGGGATCGTCTCGAATCTCTTTCTGAAGGTCGCGGGGAAGGCCGGCGAAGGCGTCTACTCCGACACGAACATCGACTACACGCACCCGACCCCGACCCAGCGGCCGTTCCTCAACGCCTACCACGCGAAGTACCACGCCCGGCCGGCGAACTTCGCGGCCTACGCCTACGACGGCGTCCAGCTCCTGGCGTACGGGATCCACACCGCCAAGGCGACCTCCGGCGACGCGATCGTCGGCGCGCTCGAGTCGATGAAGCCGCTGCCGCTCGTCGTCGGGACCTTCCGCTTCACCCCCAAGGACCATAACGGCCTGCGCTCCAGCGACGTCCACCTGGCGATCGACCGGAACCAGATCTGGTTCAACCTGGATTAGTTGACTAGGCAAACGATTTGACAGGTCAACAACCTTCCGGGTAGACTAGCCGGAGGCGGCTGCGCGGCGCCGTCGTGGAAGGATGACCCCGTGGACACCAGCGCCTATCTGTTCGATCCGCGGGCGCACGCGGACCGCAGTGTCCTCCGCCCGCTGACCTTCGGCGCGCTGTTCGACGCGACGGTCGCCCGGCATGGGCCGGCCGTGGCGCTGGTCGAGGACGCGCGGCGGGTGACCTGGGCCGAGTTGGGCGTCCAGGCCGACCGGCTCGGCGGCTGGCTCGCCGGCCGCGGGATCGGGCGCGGGGACGTCGTCGGCCTGCACCTGCCCAACGGCTGGGCCTACGCGGTCGCCCACGCCGCGGTCTCGAAGCTGGGCGGCGTCATCCTGACCCTCCACCCGGCCTACCGCGAGGGCGAGCTGCGGGCGATCCTCGCCGCGGCGCAGGCGCGGGCGCTGGTCGCACCGGCGGCCGTCGCCGAACGGCTGGCCCCGCTCGCGGCCGAGCTGGGCCTGGTCGTGGTCGCCGCCGGCGGCGTCTCCGGCGGCCTCGAGGAGATCGTCGCCGACGCGACGCTGCGCGCGCCGGCCTGGCCGGCGCTGGCGCCGGACGACCCGCTGGCGCTGCTCCCGACCTCGGGGACCGAGTCGCTCCGCCCGAAGATCACGATGCACGCCCACGAGGGACTGCTCTCCAACGCCGACCAGATCGCGCGCGACGCCGGCGTCGGCGCCGACGACGTCTTCCTGAGCGCCAGCGGCTTCACGCACGCCTTCGGCTTGCTCTCGCTGCACCTGTGCGTGCTGCGCGGCGCGCGCGCGGTCACGCTGCCGAAGTGGGACCCGCAGCGCTTCCTCGCGCTCGCGCGCACGGAGGGCGTGACGCGCGGCTGGGCGGTGCCGGCCCAACTCGCCGATCTGCTCGACGTCCTGCGCGCCGGCGCCGCCGCTCCCCCGACGGTGCGCGAGGTGCGTACCGGTGGCGCGGCCGTGCCGGCCACCTTCGTGCGCGACGTGCGCGCCGCGTTCGGCTGCGACACGGTCGTGCAGTGGGGGATGTCGGAGCTGGGCGCCGGCTGCACGACGACCGCCGGCGATCCCGATGCCATCGTCGCGGCGTCGCTCGGCCGCCCGCTCGCCGGCGGCGAGGCGCGCGCCGTCGACGCGAACGGCGCCGGGGTCGCGCCGGGTGAGACTGGCGAGTTGCTGTACCGCCGCGCCGACCTGTTCCGCGGCTATCTCGGTGACGCCGCGCTGACCGCCGCCGCCTTCACCGCCGACGGGTTCCTGCGCACCGGCGACTTGGCGGCGCTGATCGGCGACGGTCGCGTTGCGTTCCGCGGCCGCACGAAGGACCTCGTCAACCGCGGCGGGATGAAGATCAGCGCCTACGAGCTCGAGGCGCAGCTGGTGCGCCTGCCGCAGATCCGTCAACTCGCCGTCGTCGCCATCCCCGATGAGCGGCTCGGCGAGCGCGTCTGCTGCGTCGTCTCGCTCCACCCCGGTCACGCGCTGGCGTTGGCCGAGGTGACCGCGCACCTCGACGCCGCCGAGGTCGCCAAGTACAAGTGGCCGGAGCGGCTGCTGGTGCTCGACGCGCTGCCGACCACGCCGAGTGGGAAAGTTCACAAGGCCGCGGTGCGCGAGCTGGCGCAGCGCCTGCCGGTCGCCGACGGGGTTGCAGCGGGATGAGCTTCACCGTTCGCGTCACGCAGTTCGACCAGCCGTTCAGCGTCGAGATCGGCGAGACGATCGTCGACGCCGCGCTGCGCCAAGGCCTGCCGTATCCGCATTCGTGCCGAGCCGGCAATTGCTCGACCTGCAAATCCGAGCTGATCGAGGGCGAGGTCGATCTGATGGAGTACTCGGAGTTCGCGTTGACCGACGCCGAGCGCGCGGCCGGGAAGATCCTCGCCTGCCGCGCCGTGCCGTGGTCCGACTGCACCGTCGCGTACCTGAGCGAGGACGAGATGGTCGCGCACCCGCAGCGCATCCTGACGACGAAGATCGTCGGCCTCGAGCACGCCGCGCACGACGTCGTGGTGCTGCGCCTGGAGATCCTGACCGGCGGCCCGTTCACCTTCTCGGCCGGGCAATATGCGAGCCTCGCGTTTCCCGGCTTGCCGCGGCGCGACTTCTCGATGGCGAACCCCCCCGGCGAGTCGCCGCTCGAGTTCCACGTGCGCGCGCTCCCCAACGGCGCCGTCTCGGCCTACGTCGCGACGCGGGCGAAGGTCGGCGACGAGCTCAAGGTGATCGGCCCGTTCGGCGGCGCCTACCTGCGCGACGCGCACACTGGGCCGCTCTTGCTCGCCGGCGGCGGGACCGGGCTCGCGCCGATCCTCTCGATCGCGCGCGCCGCGCTCGCCCGCGATCCGGCGCGGCCGATCGTGCTCTATCTCGGCGTCCGCGACGAGCGCGACCTCTACGCCGAGGCCGAGCTGAAGGCGCTCGCCGCGGCGCATCCGAGCGTCAGCGTCCAGCGCATCCTCTCCGAGCCCAGCGGCGCGACGCAGTGTCGCACCGGCTTCGTCCACGACGCGATCGGCGCCGACCTCGGCGCGATCGAGAACCTGAAGGCCTACGTCGCCGGCCCGCCGGTCATGGTCGACGCGGTCAGCGCGCTGCTCGAGGCGCGCGGGCTCGCCAAACGCGACCTCCACGCCGACGCGTTCTTCCCCGCCGCGGCGACACAGGGGACGCCGGCATGAGCGCGCTCCACGGACGGGTCGCGATCGTCACCGGCGGTGCGCGCGGGATCGGCGCGGCGATCGTCCGCGTGCTCGTCGCCGAAGGAGCGCGCGTCGTCGCGGTCGACAACGGCGCCTCGATCGACGGGCGCAGCAGCGAGCCCAACGTCTTCGCGCCGCTCGTCGCCGAGTTGGGCGACGCGCTGGCGACGCTCGTGCGTGGCGTCGCCGACCCCGGCGTCGCCGACGAAGCGGTCGCGCTGGCACAGTCGCGCTTCGGCGGCCTCGACGCGATCGTCAACAACGCCGCGATCCTGCGCGACGCGTTCGTCTTCAAGGGCAACCGCGCCGACTACGAGGCGGTACTCGAGACGAACCTGGTCGGCGCTTTCGAGTTGATCCGCGCCGCCTCGCCGGTGCTGCGCGAGAACGCCAAGACGAACCGCGGCGGCACGCCGTACCGCTGGGGCCGCATCGTCGACGTCGTCTCGTCGGCGGCGATCTGGGGCAACTACGGCCAGGCCGCCTACGCCAGCGCCAAGGGCGGCTTGATCGCGCTGACCCGCGTCGCCGCGCTCGATCTGGCCCGCTCGGGCGTGACCGCCAACGCGGTCGCACCGTTCGGCGCGACCCGGGTGACCGAGTCGATCGTCCCCGCCAACGACGCGCAGGCCGCCTACAAGGAGCAGGCGCTGACCGTCGACCCGGTGTACGTCGGCCGCTTCGTCGCGTATCTGTGCAGCGAGGACGCGCAGCCGATCACCGGTCAGCTGTTCGGCGTCCGCGGGCGCGAAGTGTTCCTCTTCTCGCAGCCGCGACCGATCGCGCGCTTCACCACCGACTCCGCCGCTTCGTTGAACGCGCTGGCCGCCGACGTCGCGCGCAGCTTCACCCACCAGCTCACCGGCCTCGAGACCGATCTCGAGGCGTTCAGCACCCCACCCGTCGTCTGACGAAGGAGTCTATCGTGTCCGCCGCCCTCGAAGTCAAGACCCCCGCCGAGCTCGCGACCCAGCCGCAAGAGTACCAAGACGCGGTCGCCAAG
>JBEKLD010000136.1:0-8241 GCA_050010375.1 Vulcanimicrobiaceae bacterium | reverse complement strand
CGACGGGCTCGGGCTCCGGCTCGCGAACGACGCGCAGCGCGACGCGGCGCAGCACGCCGGCGAGCGGGAAGACGATCTCGTTGATCTCGAGGTCGTCGAGGACTTGCAGGACGATGTCGAACGCACCGCCCTGGTCGCGCGGTGAGTGGGCGTCCGAACCGATCGCGATCCCGACGCCGCGCTCCTTGGCCTTGCGCAGCAGTCGCGCGTTGACGTTGAGGTAGTGCTGCTTCTCTTCCTCAGGGTGGTCCCGGTAGAGAAAGCGCGTGTTGAACTCGACAGCCATGCCGCGCTCGCCGGCGGCCGCCAGCATGCGGTCCTCGTAGCCCTGCAGTTTGTGGTCGTCGGGCCAGTTGCCGAACACCGCCGGGACGTAGAAGTGCCCGACGATGTGACCGGGGAGCCGCTCGATCGCGTCGACCAGCATCGTCACGTAGAGCTCCCAGGTCCGTTCGGTTCCGACGACCTCGAACAGATCCTTGAACTCCGGATTGTCGAAGGGCCAGCTCCAGTTCTCGCCGTGCACCGGGTGCGTGATCGGCAGGAAGTGGACCGAGCGGATCATCGCGTCGGGGCGCATCGCGTCGACGATGTTCTGCGCGTCGGGACGCGAGCGCGGATCGTTGTCGACCTCGGCGCCGATCGAGAAGCGCATCCCGCGGCGCAGCCCCTCGCTGACGACCGCGGCGTGGGTGACCTCGACGCCGGCCGTCTCGGCGGCGCCGTAGAGGTCGCCGGCCTGCGCCAGCTTGAGCGCGCGGCGGACGAGATTGACCGAGGCGGGATCCTCGAAGGTCAGGTAGTTCATGTGGTCCGCGACCATCAGAAAGCGCGGGTGCCCGCGCCGGCACGCGTGATAGAACCACAGGAAGAGCATCCGCGCGGTCAGCGGGAGCGGCCGTTCCTCGGCGTACGGCTTGTGCTCGCCCTTGCAGTGACCGTGCGTGTCGGGGATCGCGAAGAGGCGCGGGTCGCGCTCGACGTTACCGTTCAACTTCTCGGATTCCGCGGGGGATCCACATTTTGTCGCCGGGGCGCTTGGCTGGTTCCACCGGCTTGGCGTCGAGCCAGATGACGACGGCTTCGATCAGCGTCTCGATACCCTTGCGCATCAGGTCGAGGGACATCGACGGCGTGGCCTCGGCGCCCAGATCGATCGCCTGCGCCGGCAGCGACGGCAGGTGGACGAACCCGACGGGGACCGGTGGCGAGGCGTTGGTCGTTAGCGCGAGCGTTTCGTACAGCAACTGGTTGCACAGAAACGTGCCCGCGCTGTTCGAGACGTAACCAGGGACGCCGACGGCGTGCCATGCGGCGAGAATCTCCGCCAGCGGCAACGTCGCGAGGCGCGCGTCCGGACCGCCGCGCGTGATCGGATCGTTCTTGCGCATCGTCCCGACCGCGTCGGGGGCGTCGAAGTCCAGCACGTTGAGCGCGGCGCGCTCGAGCGCGAGCCCGGCGCGGCCCGGCGCATAGCCACAACTCACTACGAAGGCCGGTTGCGTCTCGGTCAGCGCGACCTGGAGACGGTCCTGCAGCGACCGGGTTTCGACCGGGAAGATGCGGGTCTGTACGGTACGCCCAGCGACGAGACGGCCGTCGAGACCGCGCGCCAGAAGCTCGCTCGGATTGACCGTGTGAGGGCCGAACGGTTCGAAACCGGTCAGAAGAACGTCCCGGGACACGAACCGCGGCTTTTCTTCGGCGAAGGCGCGGCACCTGCGGCGCTCGGTCGCTCCCTCCTTGGGCCGAAAAAAAGCCGCCCAGTTACGGGCGGCGGACAAGGGTTTTCTTCGGTATCTCGGCCGGCTAGCTCGCCGGACCTCCGATCATCGTGGACGGTTGGTTGGGACTGTCGCTGGTAACGATGACCACCTCCTCTTGTCCGCCCGTTAACCTTCGCTCGTCTCTGATCTGAAGGGGCCGCGGACGTCGTATGCCGCGTGCTTCAGCGGCGGACGGGGTGATACCCTTCCAGCTCCAAGATGCGCGCCTTGAGTTCGACGCCGTACGCGTACTGGTGCAGCGCGCCGGTCGCGTCGACGACGCGATGGCAGGGGTAGAGCAGCGGGACCGGGTTGCGCGCCATCGCGCGGCCGACGGCGCGGGCCGCGGTCGGCTGGCCGATCGCCTCGGCCACCCAGCCGTAGGAACGCACCTCGCCGGGCGGGATCGTCGCCGCCGCGCGCAGCGCGGACTGTTCGAACGGCGTCAGCTCGGTGATGTCGACCTTGTCGAGATCGGGACGGTGCGTGCGGAAGAACGCCTCGACGGTGTCGCGCACCCACTGCGGGACTTGCGAAGGGATCAGTCCCCGGCCCAGGCGCCGTTGCAGGCGCGCCAGCACGGCCTCCTCGCCCTCACCGCGGTCGAGTGCGATCGCCGTGATCCCGGTATGGCGGAAGCCCACGAACAGCTTCCCGATCGGCGACTCGACGGTCGCGACGGAGTCGGGCGCGACGATCTTCACCGTCGCCTTGATGTGCTCGAGGATCTTCGGCACGAGGCGCCCGGGCGGCTCGACCGGCGGCAGACAGGTCAGGCAGTACGCGATGCCGGCGTTCTCGCGGTAGATCTCCTGGCACTCCACACACCCGCGCAAATGCGCCAAGACGTGCTCGCGACGGGGCTCGACGCCATCGCGCATCTCGTCCCACAAACGTTCGACATCGACGCAGCGCATACGAGCTACTCCTCTTCCTCGGTGATGGGTCGATCGCTCTGCACGATACGCCCGACTTGGGGCCCGAGGATCCGGCGAAGGATGCGCACGGCGCGGTGAACGTGTGATTTCACCGTACCGATCGGCTGGTTGAGGATCTCGGCGATCTCGGGGTGACTGCGGCCCTCGATGAAGCGCAGCGTTGCAGCGGCGCGCAGATGCATCGGGAGCTGCAAAAGTGCCTGCTCGACCAAAATCATGTCGGCGGCGCGATCGACGATCTGCTCGGGCTGATCGGGCCCGTCTTGCGTCTCGTTGAGCAGCGCGTCCGGGTCGGCCAGTGCGTCGAGCGCCACGTTGGTCGGGCGCTTCGAGCGCAGGCGGTTCCGGGTGACGTTGAGGGTGATCGTGTACAGCCAGGGCTGCAGGCGCAACTCGGCCCGCTGCTGCGGGTCCATCTTGGCCAGGGCCCGGTAGGCGCGCACGAAGGCGTCTTGCACGATCTCCTCGGCGTCCTCGCGGTTGCCGGTCATGCGGAGGGCAAAGCCGTAGAGCCGACGCTGGTAGTCGTCGACGATCGATTCGAAGGTTTCGGGGCCGGGAACCGGATGGTTCACGGTCGCCGGTGCGGTCACGCGGTAGCGGTCTCCGAAGATCGGTGCTGCGAACGCACTCATCAGGTTCCATGACCGGACCCCATGGAGCGCCGGTTGCGGCTGTTCCGTACCCGCGCCGGAACGCCCTCGGCCTACCCTGGGCGACCCTCTTACGAGGCGTGCGGGGTGGGGACGGCGCGGGCCGACTGCTGCTCCAGGCGGCGCAGCGAGCGCTGGTAGAGGATCGAGACGGGCGAGTGCCTGGCGTCGGCGTCCAGGTTGCCGGCGATCTCGAGCGTCGCGTCGAGCGAGATCAGCAGTGCGGTATCGTACGCATAGTAAGCGGTCCCCCGCATGTGGATCCGGCCGGCCAGCAGGAGGGCGGGGTGATCGGGCAGCGCCCCGTGCAACGGGCCGGTCGCCTCGAACGCGATCCCCAGCGCGCGCGTCCCGCCGACCATCGCATCGGGGAGACGGCGAAGCGTACCGCGCAACGGTGCGCCGGTGATCGGTGAGGGAAAATCGAACGGAACCGGTCCTTTGACGTGATGCAGATCACGCATTGTGGGCAAATCGAGTTGTACTGCAAAGGGTTGATCAAGAATCGTCAGATAGTCCGGATCGTGCGCCGGACCGTCTTGCATCTCGCCGGTCGGCAGCAGCGTCGAGGTCGAGGATGCGCTCGCGTGCTCCGCGCCACCGTCGACAAGCTTGTCGTAGTCGACGTGCGCTAGGTACGAAATTCCGTTGCCCGCCCGCAAAATAGCCAGCCGCTGCACCCCCCGGTAGACCGTCTTGCTGCGCGTTTCCCCCCCGCCGAGATGGACGACGTCCTGGCCGCTCACCGCATAGGTTTGGTCCGCGCGGGCTGCCGCGCCGGTCGCCGCGAGGGCGACGAGGAGTGCGAACGAGCCGGCGGCGCAGTTGGCGCGGCGGCGGAAAGTCATGCGGAGCCTCGAGCGGATACGGGAGGTGTGTACGTTCCCGTATGATGGTACTACGGAAACGTGCCGATATGTACGGTGAGTTGCTCAGACGCTTTCTAAGTCGATCGATCGCGATCGCAACCGCCGCGTCGGTCCTCACGGTAGCGCTTCCAGCGCGAGCCGGCGGCGGGCTTACGCTCAGTCCGAGCCTCAACGCCAAGCTGGACCGGCTGTACCTGACGGCCTACGACGAGACGATCCAGCGCCACGCGGCGCTCCAGCGGGACGGGACGACCTACGTCTCGACCGGGGATATCGACTCGGAGTGGCTGCGCGACGCCAGCGCCATCGTCCGGCCCTATATCGGGCTCTCCGAGCACGACCGCGACGTCCAGCAGACGCTGCGGGGCGTCGTCGCCCGGCAGGCCCGGTATATCCTGATCGACCCCTACGCCAACGCCTTCTCGCGCGACTACAAGGTCACCGAGCGGAAGTTCGAGGTCGACTCGCTGCTCTACCCGATCTGGTTCGCCTCGGACTACTACCGTCAGACCGGCGACCGGAGCATCTTCACACCGACCGTGCGGGCGGCGTTCGTCAAGGTGCTCGAGACCCTGCGGACCGAGCAGCACCATCCGCAGCGCTCCCGCTATACCGACCCCCAGCTGGCCAACGGCGGCCACGGGAGCCCGGTCCGCTTCACCGGGATGGTCTGGACCGCGTTCCGGCCCTCGGACGATCCGGTCCGCTATCACTTCAACGTCCCGGTCAACATGTTCGCCGTCGTCGTCATGCGCGATCTGAGCACGGTCGCGCGCCAGGTCTGGCACGACGAGCGCCTGGCCGAGAACGCCTGGGGGCTCTCGGTCGAGATCCAGCGCGGGATCGAGCAGTGGGGCACCCTCGACCTCAAACCCTTCGGCCGGATCTACGCCTACGAGGTCGACGGACGCGGTCATGCCAGCGTGATGGACGACGCGAACGTCCCCTCGCTGCTCTCGATCCCGTACTTCGGCTACCTGCCCAAGACGAACTCGCTCTACCTGGCGACGCGGCAGTTCGCGCTCTCCGAGCGCAACCCGTACTTCTTCAGCGGGACGTACGCGCAGGGCATCGGCAGCCCTCACACGCCGCACGGCTACGTCTGGCCGCTGGCCCTGTGCGTGCAGGCGCTGACGGCGACCGACGAGGCCGAGATCGCGCGCGTGTTCGGGTACATCGCGGCCTCCGACGTCGGCGACGACCGCCTGCACGAGTCGTTCAATGCGAACTGGCCCGAGAAATTCACCCGCGCGGACTTCGCCTGGCCCAACGCCCTCTACGCCGAACTGGTCCTCAGCCGGCGCGGCCAGCTCTACGCACAGAATCCCCCTTAACGCGGGCGGTTGAGGCGGGTCGCGCGGCGGGCGAAGTCGAGCGCGAAGGCGGTCTGCAGCGCGGCCAGCGGGCCGACGGTGAGCGCGTCGAGCGGGACGCCGCTCCAGAAGCTGGCGTGCGCGACCCCGTGATGGAAGGCCGCGTCATAGAGCACGTCTTCGAGCAGCGTCGGCGCGACCGTCGCGAGCGCGACCAGCGCCATGCGCGGCAGGTTGACTGCGCGAAAGCCGAAGACGAGGCTGCGCACGATCCCGGTCAACGAGCCGAGCAGCCCGCGGTCGGCGCCCAGCGCGGTCAGCGGACCCGCCAGGGACAAGGCGCCCCAGAACAACCACACGACCGGCGCCAACAAGAGCGTCACCGGATCGTTGACGGCACCCTCGAGGCCGCCCGACGGGCCGGTGATCACCACCACGCACTGCACGAGCACCATCGCGAAGGCGACGTTCGGCCAGCGCACGAGCGCACCGCGCAGCAGCGCACGCGTCGTGGGGCGGTCGCCGGCGAGGCGGCCGGTGATGCTCTGCGCGATCGCCGCGACGATGAACGCGATGAGCACGACCTCGATCAGCTCGCCGACCAACGAGCGGATCGCCGCCGCGTTGTCGTTGGCGGCCACCCACGGAAACTCGACGGCCGCGCAGACCACGAACATCCCCAGCGCCAACAGCGCGAAGAGTGGCGCGCGCTCGAGGAACGCCTCGAGCGCGAGGTCGACCACCCCGCCGATCGACGACGGGAGCCGCTCGCCGTCGCCGGCGGCGTTCACGCTGCCAGAGCGCGCCGCAAGAAGAAGCGCAGCGTCGCCATCCCCACGCAGACCGCGACGTCGTCCGGGTCGGCGTACACGCGACCGTCGATCTCGACCACGAAGCTGCCGTCCTGCAGGCCGGCGAGCGTCGAGCGGATCACCCGCTCGCGCTTGTCCTCGGGTGCGCGCGGGCCGAGCGCTTCGACGACCCCCGCGGCGAGCAGGTCGGCGACGCGCAATGGCGTCGCGCGTGCGAAGACCGTCGAGCCGGTGCACACGACCATGGAGACGTCGATCGGGACGGTGACCCGAAGCATACCGACGTCGGTCATTCCCGCAAAGGGAGGGGGCCTCCCGGTCGTTTTCGAGGAACCTCGCCGACGATGTCCGAGCCGCCTCGTCGCCGTCGCATTCCGCCGTCGCCGCCGCGGGGTCGTTCGTCGCGAACGGGCGCGGGAATCCTGCCGACGATCGCGCTCGGCATCGGCGTCGTCGTCGCAGGCCTGGGAATCGGCGCGTTCCTTTCGGCGTTGCAGAACAAGAACGCCAGGTCGCCCGTACCGGTCGCGTCGAGCGGCTTCGCGGTCGTGACGCCGGTCGCGCAACCGTCGCCCGGACCCGTCGCCGTCGCGACGATCGTCGCGCGCGCGACGCCCAGTCCGACCCCCGAGCCGACCGACACGCCGACACCGACGGTGCCGCCGACCGCACCAGCGCGCGCGACGCCGCGCCCGACGACGGCTCCCGCGACCGTCGCGCCGCTGGTCGCGACCGCCGTGCCGGCGCCGGCTACCGCTGCGCCCCGCCATGTCGCCGCCGCGCCGGTGCCCGTCGTCATCACGCCGGCGCCGGTGCATGTGCAGCCGACGTTGCCTTCCTACGCGCAGGCGCACGTGCCCACGGAACGCCCAGCGAGCGAACATCCGGCCGACGCGTTCGCCGGGCAGGCGCAAGCGACGGTGCGGCGCTATCTCAACGCGCTGATCGCCGGCGACGAGGGGAGCGCCTACGCTGCGTTCGGTGCCACGCCGGGCGATCCGAACGTCCAGCTCACCGAACAGGCGTTCCTGGATTCCGGCGCCCGCATCAGCTCGCTGCGGGTGACCCGGCTCGATGCGAGCGGGGCGACCGTGGAGGCCGAGTTGAGCACCGCGCGCGGTCCGTACGAAGCGACGTATCACGTGACCCGCGGGTCGAACGGCCCGGTCATCGACCAGCACGACTACATCAAGGTCTGATCGGAGGAGCCGCCGTGTCCACGCCGTCGACCATCGAAGGCCTGCTCTCGACCGGCGAGGTCGTGCCGCCGCCGCCGGGCGTCGCGCGCTGGTTCCCGATCCCCGACCAGGATGCGTTCGTCGCCACCGCGCTGCGCGAGCGCGACGCGTACTGGCGCGCGGCCGCGCAGCGCGTCGCCTGGGCGGTCGAACCGGCGACGGTCTTTGCGGGCACCATCGAGGACCAGCACTGGTTCCCTGACGGCCGGCTGAACGCGACCGTCTCGTGCTTGGACCGGCACGCGCGCAGCCATCCCGACGCGCTCGCCTACGAGTACCTCTGCGAGACCGGTGAAGAGCGCCGGGTGACGTACGCCGCGTTGCTCGCGCAGGTCTGCCGGCTCGCCAACGCCCTGCGCGCCGACGGCGTGCGCTCCGGCGACCGCGTCTGCATCTACATGCCGTTGACGATCGAGGGGATCGTCGCGATGCTGGCCTGCGCGCGGATCGGCGCGATCCACTCGGTGATCTACGCCGGCCTGGGGGCGACCGCGTTGCGCGATCGCATCGTCGACGCCGGCGCGCGCGTGCTGTTCGTCGGCGACGTCACCTTCCGGCGCGGGAAGCCGGTCGACCTCAAGCACATCGCCGACGCGGCGGTCGCCGGGCTCGAGCTGGTCGAGCGGATCGTCGTCCATCGCCGCGGATCGAG
>JBEKLD010000135.1:0-8266 GCA_050010375.1 Vulcanimicrobiaceae bacterium | reverse complement strand
AGCGCGACCGCGCGCCCGATCCCCGAGCTGGCGCCGGTCACCAGCGCCAGCTTGTTCGCGATCCCCAGATCCATCGTGCTACCGCTCGATCGCCGTCACGACGGCGCCGTGGCAGCCGGTCGCGCCGCCTCGGACGGCGCCGCGTACGCGCTCGCGATCAGGTCGGCGAAGCGCCCCTCGACGACGCGGCGGCGCACCTTCATCGCCGGTGAGAGATCGCCGGCCTCGATCGTCAGGTCGCGCGGCAGCAGCGCGATGCGCCGGATCTGCTCGAAGGTCGCCAGCTCCGCGGTCTTCGCCGCGACCTCACCCTGCACGAAGGCGAGGACGTCGGCGCGCGCCGCGATCTCGGCGGTCGGTACGTCGGGCGCGATCCCGAAGCGCGCGCGCAGCGCGTTCCACTCCGGCGCGACCAGCGCGACCGGGTACGGATGCCCGTCGCCGACGACCAGGCACTGGCCGACGTACGGCGAGCGGCGCGCCGCCGCTTCGACCCGGCTCGGCGCGACGTACTTGCCGCCTGAGGTCTTGATCAGCTCCTTCTTGCGATCGGTGATGGTCAGGAAGCCGTCGGCGTCGAGCGTCCCGATGTCGCCGGTCTGAAACCAACCGTCGGCGGTGAAGCCCTCGGTCGAACCGAAGTAGCCTTTCATCACGCCGGCCCCTTTGACGAGGATCTCGCCGTCCTCCGCGATGCGCACCTGCATCCCTGGGATCGGCCGGCCGACGGTCCCGTAGCGGACGTCGTTCACCTGTTGGCCGGAGATCGTCGGCGAGGTCTCGGTCAAGCCGTAGCCCTCGCCGATCGGCAACCCCATCCCGGCGAAGGTCAGCGCGACGTCGAGGTGCAGCGGCGCCGACCCGCTCACGAAGTAGCGCAGCCGATCCAGACCCAGCCGCTCCTTGATGGCGGGGAAGACCAGCGCGCTGACCGCCGCGTACTGCTGCGCGAGCGCGGCGTCGGGCTCGCGGCCGTCGCGCAGTGCCGCGGCGTAGCGCCGCGCGATGTCGAGTGCGCCCGGTACCATCGCCGCCGCCTCGCCGCCCTGCGCGGCCGCCGCCGCGAGGATGCCGGCCAAGATCCGTTCGAAGATGCGCGGCACCAGCGAGACCGCGAACGGCCGCGACGCGCGCAGATCGTCGAGCAAGAAATCCGGCTGCGTGACGTAGACGTCGTAGCCGACGAAGAAATAGCCGAGCAGCCCGGTGTGCTCGTAGATGTGGGCGTAGGGCAGCACCGAGAGGACGATCTGGCCTTGCGTCTCGACGCCCTCGAGCCCGTAGCTGTAGGCGGAGACGGCGTTCGAGATCAAGTTGTCGTGGGTCAGCATCACGCCTTTGGGGTTGCCGGTCGTCCCCGAGGTGTAGATCAGCACCGCCAGGTCGGTCGGCGCGACGCCGTCGGCCAGACGCAGCGCGGCGGCGGGGTCGGCGGCCGCGCGCGCCGCGCCGATCCCTTCGAACGCCGCCAGCCCGTCGTGGCCGGTCCCCTCGAAGGCGATGATGCGCGGCGCGTGCGGACAGCCCGCCCGCACCCGCGCGGCCTGCGCTTCGTTCTCGACGAACAGCAGCTTCGCGCTGGAATCGGCCAGGATGTAGTCCAGCTGATCGAGTGCGATCGAGGCGTAGGTCGGAACCGGAACGCAACCGGCGAAGAGGATACCGAAGTCGGCCGCGATCCAGTCGATCCGGTTGTTCGACATCAGCACGACGCGGTCGCCGGCGACCAGGCCCGCCTCGCGCAGCGCGCAGGCGATCGCGCCGGCCCGCTCGAGCATCCGCGTCGTCGACGTGAAGCGCCACTCCGGCGCACCCAAGCGCTCGGCGAAGGCGCGTTCGCGCGGCAGACGGAGGTACTCGGTCAGGAACTGCGGCAGCGTTTGCATGCGGGTCGCATTGGCGGCGCGCCGCCCGCGTCCTGGCGCGCCGGCCGCTACTCGGGCGCGAGCGGCGTCACCCGGTACGCGGCAATCTGCTGATCGGGATCGAGCCGCAGCTGAACC
Organism: Vulcanimicrobiaceae bacterium; assembly: GCA_050010375.1. GTDB lineage: Bacteria > Vulcanimicrobiota > Vulcanimicrobiia > Vulcanimicrobiales > Vulcanimicrobiaceae > Vulcanimicrobium. The sequence goes on along the minus strand of JBEKLD010000135.1, from coordinate 6,263 downwards.
AACATTCGGCCCTTGTCGAACGAGGCTTGGTAGTCGTACCGGCCCGCGGCGGGCGTGCTGCCGACGGCGGTGAACTGGTGCATCGTCCCCAGCGGGTGGAGCGCGTCGGAAAGCTGGCCGACCGTCGCGCGCGTCACCTGCGCCTTGAGCGCCGGATCGAAGTGCGCGACCGTTCCGTCGAGGTCGTCGTCGTAGGCGGCGCGGGTCGTCGCCTCGGCCAACACTTGCGGTCCGTCATGGCTACAGCCGGCGATCAAGACCGCTAGCGCAAGGACGGCGAACAGGGCCCACGTGCGCATGGCTCAGAGCGTCCCCCAGCCGTAGGACGTGCCGCTCGGCACGACCTGACCCGGCTCGTCGGCGACGAGCCGCGTCGGACCGCCGCGCTCGCCCAGTTGGCGTTCGAGCGCGACGACGATGCGGTGCTGCACGGTCGTCTCGTGCTTGTACGCCGCGACCAGCGCGGCTTCGTGTTGGTACGCTTGGCGCTCCGAGCGATACGCGGCCGCCGCGTCGTTGGCGGCGGCCTGTTCGGCGGCGACCTGGTGGTCGTAGGCGGCGTACTTCGCGTGGACCTGTTTGTTGTGGTTGATGATCAGCAGCGTCGCGGCCGCGGCGGCGGCGCCGCCGACGATCCACGGGGTCGCGTCGGCCGACGCAGGGAGCGGCCGTTCCGCGGCGGTGGCGAGCGCGGCGGCGAGGGCGAGGCTGGCGAGGGTGCGTGGCGTGCTCATCTCGTTTCCCGAACGATCCTACCCCACGGCGGGCGGAACATATCATCGCCGGCGGGGCGTTTCAGGCGGACCCCGGGCGGGGTATTGCTGGTAGCGTGCCGAGGATGCGGTGCCGCAAGCGCGCCGATCCCTCGCGTGAAAGCTCGTCCCTCGAGATGAGCGGAGTGGATACGTGGACTATTTGATGCTGTGCCCGAGCTGCCGTCATACGGCGTCGCTGCACTACCCGGACGGCTGTCACGGCGGAAATTTTCAATGCGAGTGCAGCCGCAGCCGCGATGACGTATTCGCCGCGATCATGCAGGGCGTCGATGGAACGCCGCGACGCGCCGTCGCTCGGTTCGCGACGACGACACCGGCCGACTTCGACCCGCGCCGGCGCCTGGTGCGCCGCAGCCCGCGCTGATCCTACGCGTCGGCGGGGAACCCGTAACGCAGCGGATCGGCGGGATCGAGCAGCAGCGTCGCCTCGGCCGTCACGTAGGCGCGGCCGCGAATCGTCGGGATCAACGCACCGTCGCGTCGCGCGAGGATGCCCTCGAACAGGCTGCCGGTGATGCTCTCCTGGCGCCAGGGGACGCCGAGCGCGAGCCGCCCGCGAGCGTGCAGCACCGCCATCGCCGCTGAGGTCCCGGTCCCGCAGGGTGAGCGGTCGTACGCGCGCCCGGGGCAGAGGACGAAGTTGCGCGCGTCGGCGTCGGGGCGGGACGGCGGCCCGCTCAGCTCGACGTGGTCGATCGGCGCGCCGTCGCTCCCGCCGATCCCGCCCTCGGCCAGCGCGGCGCGAATCGCCGTCGCCGCGGCCAGCAGCTCGGGAAGCGCGGCGGGGACGAGCGGGACGCCGGGCAGCGCGGTCAGGAAGAACCAGTTGCCGCCGTAGGCGACGTCGCCGACGACGCGCCCCAGACCCGCGACCTCGACCGCGACGTCGCGCGCGGCGCAGAACGCCGGGACGTTCTCGACGCTGACCGCGCCGTCGGGGTGGAGCGTCGCCGCGACGGTCCCGGCCGGCGTGTCGATGCGCAGCGGCCCGGGTCCGATGCGGCCCCGGTGCGCCAGCGTGCGGACGACCCCGATCGTCCCATGGCCGCACATCCCCAGGTACCCGACGTCGTTGCAGAAGATCGCGCCGGTCGCGGCGCCGGGGCTGACCGGGTCGGTCAGGATCGCGCCGACCAGCGCGTCGTGCCCGCGCGGCTCGCCGAGCAACGCGCGGCGCAGGTGGTCGAAGCGGGTCCGCTGATCCTCGAGCCGCTCGGCCAGCGTCGCCCCCCGCAGCGCCGGCCAGCCGCCGACGACGGTGCGCGTCGGCTCACCTTCGGTGTGCGAATCCAGGACTTCGATGCGCATCGGGTCTACGATAGCGCAAGCAGCATGGATTGGCACGGCGTCTTCCCGGCGATCACGACCCCCTTCACACGCGAGCTGGCCCTCGACGAGCGTGCGCTGGCGCGCCACGTCACCTGGATGGTTCAAAGCGGCGCGCGTGCGATCGTCCCGCTCGGCTCGCTCGGCGAGGGCAACACGCTCTCGTTCGACGAGAAGCTGCGCGCGATCGACGTCTGCCGCGAAGCCGCCGGCCTCACCCCGGTCGTCCCCGGGATCGCCGCTCTTTCGACCGCCGAGGCCGTCAGCCTGATCCGCGCCGCCGGCAAGCGCGGCTGCACCGGCGCGATGGTGCTGCCGCCCTACGTCTACCGCGGCGACGAGCGGGAGACGCTGGCGCACTTCGACGCCATCTTCGGCGCGACGCCGCTGCCGTGCATGCTCTACAACAACCCGCTCGCTTACGGGACCGACGTGCTCCCCGCGCAGCTCGCGGTGCTGGCGGAGCGGCATCGGAATCTGGTCGCGGTCAAGGAGTCGAGCGCCGACGTCCGGCGCATCACCGCGCTGCGCACGCTGCTGGGCGAACGGCTCGCGCTCTTCGTCGGCGTCGACGACCTGATCCTCGAGGGCCTCGACGCCGGCGCCGTCGGCTGGATCGCCGGCCTGGTCAACGCCTTCCCGAGCGAGACGGTCGAGCTGTTCGACCTGATCGGCAGCGGCGAACGCGAAGCGGCGCGCCGCCTCTACGCGTGGTTCTTGCCGTTGCTGCGGCTCGACACGGTGCCCAAGTTCGTGCAGCTCATCAAGCTCGCGCAGGCCGAGGTCGGACACGGTAACGAGACGGTGCGGCCACCCCGACTCCCGCTCGTCGGCGAAGAGCGCGAGACGGCGCTGGCGACGATCCGCGCCGCGCTCGCCACCCGGCGTCAAGCCGTGCGCTGAGGCCCGTGCCCACTCAGCTGCGCCAGCGTCCGCGGACCATCACTCGGCGTGGGGCGGGACGGTCGGTCGCGAAGACGTAGCGGTCGAGCAGCTCGCTCGGCGGCGCACCGGCGAGCGGCGGCGCCGCGTCGTCGAGCACGATGAGATCGGCGCGCCGGCCCGGCGCGAGCGCGCCCGCCGCCAACCCGCAGGCCTGTGCGCCCCCGGCGGCCGCGCGCGCATAGAGCGTCTCGCCGACCGACGCGCCCGGTTCGAGCGCGGCGACGAGACGCCGCTGATGGGCGAGCCGCTGCCCGTACTCGAGCCAGCGCAATTCCTCGGTCGGAGCCAGGCTGACGTTGCTATCGGAGCCGATCCCCAGCGCCCCGCCGGCCGCCAGATACGGGCCGAGCGGGAACACGCCGTCGCCGAGGTTGGCCTCGGTCGTCGGGCACAACCCCGCGACGGCGCCGCTGCGCGCGAGCGCGTCGCGCTCCCGCCGCTCGAGGTGCGTCGCGTGCACGATGCACCAGCGCGCGTCGACGGCCTGCGTCTCCAGCAGCCAGGCGACGGGCGGCGCGCCGAGCGCCGCGCGCACCGCTTCGACCTCGCGCATTTGCTCGGCGGCGTGCAGATGGATCGGCACGTCGCGTGGCGCGCCGTCGAGGAGGGCGCGTAATTCTTCCGGTGTGACCGCGCGCAGCGAGTGCGCGCAGGCGCCGACGACGACGTCCGGATCGTCGGCGTAGGCGCGCCGCAGCGTGCGCGCGATGTCCAGCACGTCCTCGACGCCGGTGGCGAAGCGCCGCTGTTCGGCGCGGAGCGGCGCACCGCCGACGTCTCCGTGTGCGTAGAGTGCCGGCAACAGGCAGATCGCGATCCCGGCCTCGCGCGCGGCCTCGATCAGCGCGCGCGCCATCGCGGCGCGGTCGGCGTACCACGCGCCGCGTGGATCGCGGTGCAGGTAGTGGAACTCGGCGACGGCGGTGTACCCGGCGGCCAGCATCGCGCGGTAGACGTCGGTCGCCAGCGTCCGCAATCCGTCGGGCTCGAGCCGCGCCGCGAGCGCGTACATCGCCTCGCGCCACGACCAGAAGTCGTCGTCGCCGCCGGCAGCGCGCCGTTCGGCGCTCCCCGCCATCGCCCGCTGGAAGGCGTGCGAGTGGAGGTTCGGTGTCCCCGGCAGCACCGCGCCGTCGATCCGCTCGGCGCCGCGCGGCTCCGCGCCCGGTTCGACCGACAGGATCGTCCCGTCGGGCGCGAGCTCGAACGCGACGTCGGGAGCCCAACCGCCGGGGAGGAACGCTTCGCGCGCGAACAGCCGCATGATGCCCTCGTACGACACGCTGTGGGTGAACGCCCGGCTCGCCACGATGACGCCCGGCCCCGACCCCTACGGCGCGATCGAAGACGGCGCGCTCGCCGCGCACGACGGGACGATCGCCTGGGTCGGTCCGCGCGCCGCGCTGCCGGCGGCGCCCGAAGCGCTCGCGGCGCAGGTCGTCGACGCCGGCGGGCGCTGGATCACGCCGGGTTTGATCGACCCCCACACGCACGTCGTGTTCGGTGGCGATCGGATCGCCGATTTCGTGCGGCGCGTCGCCGGCGAGAGCTACGCCGCCGCCGCGCGCGAGGGGAGCGGGATCGCCCATACCGTCGCCTGCACCCGCGCAACCGACGAGGAGCAGCTCTTTGCGGCGGCGGCGGAGCGCGTGCGCGCGATGATCGCGAGCGGGACGACGACGCTCGAGAGCAAGTCGGGCTACGGGCTCGACGTCGAGACGGAGCTGCGGCTCCTGCGCGTCGGACGGCGGCTCGGCCGCGAGCTCGGCATCACGGTGCGCACGACCTACCTCGGCGCGCACGTCGTCCCGGCCGAGTACGCGCAGCGCCGCGACGAGTACCTGCGACTCGTCTGCGAGACGATGATCCCGCGCGTCGCGCGCGAGGGACTCGCCGATGCGGTCGACGTCTTCTGCGAGACGCTCGCCTTCACGCCGGCCGAGTGCGCGCGCGTGCTCGCCGCGGCGCGCGCGCATGGTCTGCCGGTGAAGGTGCACGCCGATCAACTCGCCGACGGCGGTGGCGCCGCGCTCGCCGCGGCGCACGGCGCGCTGTCGGCCGATCACCTCGAACACACCGGCGAGGCCGGCGTCGCGGCGCTCGCCGCGGCCGGGACCGTCGCCGTGTTGTTGCCGGGCGCCGCTCACTATCTGCGCGAGACCGTGCCGCCGCCGCTGGCCGCGCTGCGTGGGCACGGCGTCCCGATCGCGCTGGCGACCGACTGTAATCCCGGCACCTCGCCGGTCGTCACGTTGCCGACCGTCCTCAACCTCGCCTGCGTGCGGTGGGGACTGACGCCGGCCGAAGCGCTGGCCGGCGTGACGCGCCAGGCCGCCCGCGCGCTGGGGCTGACCGATCGCGGCGAGTTACGCGCCGGCGCCCGCTGCGATCTCGCCATGTGGGACGTCGCCCAGCCGGCGGAGCTCTGCTATTGGCTCGGCGCGCATCGCTGCGCCGGGGTCGTCGTCGCCGGCCGTCCGCGCTAAGCGGCGGCGCTCAGGCCGCCGGCACGAGATGTGCGATCCCGTTGCGCGACGGCCGCGCCGCCTCGACGTCGATGACGAAACGAGCGACCAGCGCGTCGAGCCGTTCGGCCTGCTCACGCAACGCGCGCGCCGTCGCGTCGACCTCTTGCACCCCCGAGGCCAGCTCGCTGGTCGCCAACGCCGCCTGCTGCGCCGCCGCCGACTGCTGCTCCGCAGCCGCCGCCACCGGCACGATCGCGGCGCTGACCTCGCGCGTCGTCGTGCGCATCTGCGAGGCCGCCGCCGCGTTCTCTTCGATCCCGACCGAGGCGGTCGAGACGCTCTCGGTCACCTGCAGCGATGCCTGGCGCATCGCCAAGGCGCGGCGCGCCAGCTCCTCCGCCACCGACGCGGTCGCGGTGATCGCGCGCTCGACGCCCTCCAAGGCCGTCCCCGCGCGTTCCGCGACGCTCAATCCGCCCGCCACCGAGGCATCCGAGGTGCGCATCGCCTCGGCCGCCGCGACCGTCTCGCGCCGAATCGCCGAGAGGATCTGCGAGATCTCGCGCGTCGCCCCGGCCGAACGTTCGGCCAGTTTGCGCACTTCGTCCGCCACGACGGCGAAACCGCGGCCGTGCTCGCCGGCGCGCGCCGCCTCGATCGCCGCGTTGAGCGCCAACAGATTCGTCTGGTCGGCGATCTCCTCGATCGCCCGCACGATCTCTTCGACTTGCACCGAACGACCCTCGAG
>JBEKLD010000134.1:0-8269 GCA_050010375.1 Vulcanimicrobiaceae bacterium | reverse complement strand
GTCGGTCTTGCCGGGGTTCGGCTCGCAGTAGAGCGTCACCGCGCCGGCCGGGTCGAAGACCAGCACGTTGTCGGGCTCGAGGTTGCCGCTCAGGTAATAGAACTCGGTGCCGGGCCGAAAGCGGTAGAACGTGTCGTTGGCGCGCGTCTTCTCGTGGCCGGTCGGGCCGATCAGCGTCTCGCCCGGGAACGCGGCCGCCAGCGCCGTTCGGCGCGCGGCGAAGTGCTCGAGCCCATCGACGGGCGCGGCCGGCGTCGCCGGCGGAGTGGCCCAGCCGCCGACCATGAAGCGCAGGAGATTCTCGGGGGTGCCGGTGTCGTGGCTCGCGCGCGGCGCCTGATCGCTCATGGGGGAAAGGTTCGTCGTGGGCCCCGGCGGCCCCGGTCAGCCCGCCGTACGGACCTCGCGGGCGTAGCGCGCCAGGAAGTCGCGCGCGGCCTGCTCGTGGTCGAGGACCGGCAGGGGGTAGCCGCTCTGACCGAACAGCGGGAGCCCGAGCTGGCGCTCGTGGCGCGCCAGCAGCGGATCGAGGATCGCGACGTCGGGCGCGCCGGCCAGCTCGGGGATCCAGCGCCGCACGTAGGCGCCGGTGGGATCGAAGCGCCGGGCCTGCTTGAGCGGATTGTAGATGCGCGGGTAGGCCGCCAGGTCCGCACCGACCGCCGCGATCCACTGCCAGTTTCCGGTCGCCAGCGCCGGGTCGTCCTCGATCAGGTAGTGGTCCCACTCGTCGCGACCGACCCGCCAGTCGACGCTCAGGTCGAAGCACAGGAACGAGGCGGTGACGGCCCGCAGCCGCGGGTGCATCCAGCCGGTCGCGCGCAGCTCGCGAATCCCCGCGTCGACCAGCGGGAAACCGGTGCGCCCGCTGCGCCACGCGTCGAGGTGCGGGTGTGTGCGCGCGAAGGCGAAGCCGCGCATCTTGGGCTGCAACGGCTCCTCGACCAACGACTCGTTGTACCACGCCAGTTGCAGGAAGAAGTCGCGCTGCGCGAGCGCACGCAGGAAGAGTTTGAGCGAAGCACGCTCCTCGACCAACAGGAACGGATCGGCGGAGCGTTCGCACGCCGCGCGTGCGACCTCGCGGCCGGCGATCGTCCCGAACGAAAGTTCGGCGGCCAGGTGCGACGTCTCGCCGGCGCCCGGGACGTTGCGCGCGATACCGTAGTGGAGCACCGGACCGGCCAGGAACCTCGTCAGCTTCGCCCGCGCCGCTTCCTCGCCGATCGGCTCGCCGACCCGCGCGCTCGAGCCGAACTCCTCGGGGACCGGGAGCGGCTCGCTGGCGATCTCGATGGTGGCGAACGTCGCGCTGCCGGCGTTCGCCGGCGGGAGCAGCGTGCGCCAGCGGGCGTGATACGGGACGAAGGCGCGGTATCCGTCGCCGCGATGGTGGCCGACCGCCGCATCCTCGGGCGGGATCGCCGGCGCGTCGTGGACCGGAACCGCCCGCAGCCCGGCCTCTTCGAGGGTCGACTGCACGTCGCGGTCGAGCCGCACCGTCTTGGGGTCGTAGCCGCAGCTCCACCCGACTGCGCCCGCGCCGACGGCGCGGGCCAGCGCGCGCAGCGCCGGGCCCGGGGCGCCCCGCCGGACGATCAGGGCGCTGCCCCGTTCGCGCAGCGTGCGGTCGAGCGCGGCGACCGCGGCGCAGTAGTACGCCGCGCGGCGGGGCGAGCGGCGCAGACGGGCCGCCGCGACCGGATCGATCACGTGCACGGGGACGACCTCGCCGTGGCGCGCGGCGGCGGCCAACCCCGCGTGATCGTCGATCCGAAGGTCCCGTGTAAAAGCGAACACCGCCCTCGGCACGTCCCGGGCGGCGTTCACTGCGCTCGCGCGACGGTCCTGGAGTTAGAGGGTCTGGACGTAGGCGGCGACATCGGCGACGTCCTTATCGTTCAGCGGCGAGGGCCAGAGCTTGGGCATCGGCGGTTGCGGGTTATGGATCCACGTAATCGTCTGCTGGCCGTCCTTGCGGCTCTTCTCGTCGGTCAACGACGGGCCGATGCCGCCTTCACGGCCGGTCTTCCCGTGGCAGGTCGAGCAGTTCGTGCTGAAGATCTGCTGCCCACGCTTCGGATCGCCGAGCGCGGCACCGCTGGCCAGCGCGCTCGGGGCGGACGTCGCGCCGGACTGCGAAGACTGGTCGCTCCCCTTGGAACAGCCGGCCGCGAGCGGCATGGCGATCGCGGCGACTGCCAGCAAAGCGAGCGACTTGCGGTGCATGGACTCTCCTCAATTCCGGCGCAGGAATCGTAAATACTTGGCTCGCTGCCTTCACTCCCCGACGGGAGAACGACCTCCTCGCTGCGTAAACGTCGCTCGTGAGCCGGGTTTTCATCCGCTACGCCTTGGCACGCGACGCCGACCGGCTGGTAAGTGACGGCGTGGTCGGTGGCCCCACGACCTCGGGCGAACCGTGGGTGGCGCGCGTGCAGAAGTGGCTCGCCGAGCAGCAGGCGGGGCGGCGGCTGATCCTCGTCGCCGAGGATGCGTCGGGGCTGTTAGGGACCGTGCAGCTCGTCTTCAGCTTCCCGAAGGGCTATGCCGACCCGGAGGCCGCCAACGGGATCGACGTCGCGATGGTCGAGGCGTTGCGGACGCGCGCCGACGCGCCGCACGGCGTCGCGACCCAACTGATCACCGACGTGCAGAACATCGCCCGCAAGCGCAGCGTCAAGACGCTGACCTTCTTGATCCAGCTCGGCGACAGCCGCGGCATCGCGCAAGCCAAGTCCTGGGGCTTCGAAGAGTTCCGCATCATGCCCGAAGCCGGCCGCATGCTCGCGTTTTTTCGCAAGTCGATCGAATAGGCAGGGGATCCGGCAGCAGGGTGGCGGACCGAGCGCAGGCGCATCGCGCTCTTAGCACGATGTCGTTGCGAGGTCGGACCGGGGGCCCCACGCCACAGGCGTGGGGGGCGCGCAGCCTGGGGCGGAGCGCCGTGAAACCGAGGGACTCGCCTAGCCGCCGATTTCGCTGAAGGCGCGCATGATCGAGGCGGTCTCGCCGAGGGCGAGATGGTGCCGTTCGGGTTTGACGTGCATCGCGGCGCGCAGCAGGCCGACGATGGCGTCCTGCCCGCCGCCGGCGCGCAGCGGGGTGCGCAGATCGATCAGGTGATCGCCGAAGAGGCACAACTTGAGCCGGCCGTCGGCGGAGAGGCGCACGCGGTTGCAGCGTTCGCAGTAGTCGTGGGCGAGCGGCGAGATCACGCCGACCGTCCCCGGCGCGCCGTCGTAGGCGAACGTCCGCGCCGGCCCGTTCCCGTGCGGGTTCGGGACCGGGGAGAGCGCCCCCAGCGCGGATAGGCGCGCGAGGACTTCGTCGGACGAGACCCACGCGTCGCGTTGGAGCTCGACGTTCTCCTGCACCGGCATCACTTCGATGAAGCGCACGTGGACCGCCCGCGTCCGGGTCAACTCGGCGAACGCCTCGAGCTCGTCGTCGTTCGCACCGCGCATGACGACGCAGTTCAGCTTCACCGGCTCGAGGCCGTGAGCGAGCGCGGCGTCGATCCCGGCCAGCACGCGGTCGAGCCCCGGCCGGCGCGCGATCGCGGTGAAGCGGTCCTCGCGCAACGTGTCGAGCGAGATGTTGACGCGCCGCAGCCCGGCGGCGCGGAGGCCGGCGGCTTGATCGGCGAGCAGCAACCCGTTCGTCGAGAGCGCCAGGTCGTCGATGCCCGGGATCGCCGCCAGCTTCGCGACCAACCGGTGCAACTCGCGACGAATCAGCGGTTCGCCGCCGGTCAGCCGAATGCTGCGCACGCCGACGTGCGCGGCGGCGCGGACGATCTCCTCGATCTCCTCGTAGCTCAGGACGTCGGGATTCGGAATCCACGGCAGCCCGGCTTCCGGCATGCAGTACACGCACCGCAGGTTGCAGCGGTCCGTGACCGAGACGCGCAGATACGTAATCGGCCGCCGAAAGGCGTCGACCAGCGGGGCGACATTGTCTTGGATGAGGTCGATCAGCTGCATGCTAGTTTAACGGCGCTCCGCCCCCGGCTGCGCGCCCCCCAGGCGGTGCCTGGGGCCCCCGGTCCGAGCTCGCAAGAGGCATCCTGCTGAGGGGTTGATACCACGGCGCTCGCTCCGCCACCCCTGCTGCCCTTGCCCCGCTCGGCTTCGCCCCCGCCCGGCTACTCGGCGAAGAGTGAGTCAGGCAGGTCGACGTTGAGCTTGTAGTTCGCGAACGAGGAGCTGACGTCGGCGTTGTAGTGCGGGATGTCGACCTTGCCGGTCTGCTGCTTGATGACGAAGTTGCCGTCGATGTCGTCGTAGCTCTGCCTGAAGGCGATCGTCCCGCCCTCGTCCTTGTAGTAGTAGGTCATCGCCGAGACGGTCGCGGTGCGATCGTCGACCTGGACGTCGACATGATCGATGCGACCGTTCTTCTTGCGCACCAGGCGGAAGGTCGCGTTCGTGCCGTCGTCGCCGGTCGGCGTGACCTCGTAGAGCGACGGCCATTCCGCCGGCGGCTCGATCTGGCCGACGACCTTCTTCAGTTGGCTCGCCAGCGCCGGGACCGACTGGAAGTCGACCGCCGTCTTGTCGGGGCGCTTATAATAGGCCGTCCCGGCGAGCGTCGGGCTGAGGAACGGGAAGGTGTGCAGCTGGATCGCGACCGTCACGTCGGCCCGGTACGAGCGCAAGCCCGCGTTGACGCGCTGCATCCGCGCGTAGAGGTCTCCGTCGGCCGAGGCGCGCGGCGCCGGAGCGACCAGCGCGAGGGTCGTCAGGGCGAGGGCGAGCGCGGCAAAAGAACGGGCGTGCATATTCTTCCGGCTGCAACGCCGGGACGGTCGGCATGAGTTCCAGCCGCCGCGCCGCTCTCACCGCCCGCCAATCCCACGCTCGGGTCGCGGTCCGGGACGAGAATCGGCTCCCTCAGAGCGTCGGGATCCCGCCCCGGCGGCGGCGCAGCGGGAAGGCGGTCTCGAGCGCCGCGACCTCCTCGGCCGTCAGCCGGAGGTCGCCGGCGCCGGCGTTCTCCTCGACGTGCGGGATCGTCGCGGCCTTGGGGATGGCGAACACGCTCGGGTCACGGGTGAGAAAGGCCAGGATCACCTGGCGCACCGTCGCGCCGTGGGTGCGGGCGACCGCCTCGAGCGCGGGCGCGCCGGGCGCGTCGGTCCAGTCGCCGCGGCCGAACGGCGTGTAGGCGACGACCGCGACGTCGTGCTGGCGGCACCACGGGAGCTCGTGCGTCTCGATCGTGCGCTCGGTCAGATGGTAGAGCACCTGATTGCAGGCCAGCCGCTCGCGCGTCAGCGCCGCTTGCGCTTCCTCGAGATCTTCGACCGCGAAGTTGCTGACGCCCAGCGAACGGATCTTGCCGTCGGCGACGAGTTGCTCGAACGCGCCGATCGTCTCGGCCACCGGCACGTTCCCGCGCCAGTGCAGCAGGTAGCAGTCGAGATAGTCGACGCCCAGGCGCCGCAGCGACTCCTCGCAGGCGTGAATCGTCGACGCGAACCGCGCGTGCGAGGGCAGCACCTTCGAGACCAGGAACAGCCGTTCGCGCGGCAGACCGCGGATCGCCTCGCCGATCAGCCGCTCCGATGCGCCGTCACCGTACATCTCGGCCGTGTCGAGGTGGACCATCCCCAGTTCGATCCCGCGCCGCAGCGCACGCTTCGCCTCTTCGGCGGCGGCGCCGCGCGCCGGCGTGTTCCAGGTCCCCTGACCGATGATCGGGACCTCGCGCTCGAGCGGGCCGAAGCGGCGTTCGATCACGGCAGGAAGTCCTCGGCGACGGCGGCGTCCTTGGCCGAGAGATGCGGCTCGCCGGCCAGCGGCCAGCGGATCCCGATCCGCGGGTTGCGCCAGGAGACCGCGCCCTCGTGCGCCGGGTCGTACGGCACGCTGTTCTTGTAGGCGACGACCACGTCGTCGTCGAGCGCGAGGAAGCCGTGCCCGAAGCCGGGCGGGACGTAGAGCTGCCGGTGGTTGCCGGCCTCGAGCGCGAAGCCTTCCCACTGCAGATAGGTGGGCGACCCGCGGCGCAGGTCGACGATCGCATCCCAGATGCGTCCGTGCAGACACTGGACCAGCTTCGCCATGCGGAAGTCGTAGTGCAGGCCGCGCAAGACGTTGCGCGCCGAGCGCGAGCACGAGTCCTGCGCCCAGCGCACATCCAACCCCAGCGCCGCGTACTTCGGATCGGACCACGTCTCTTTGAAGAAGCCGCGGTCATCCGAGAACACGTCGGGCACGAACACCTTCGCCTCCGCGAAGCGCGTCGGGACGACCTCGATCATCGATCAGAACGCGTCGAACGACGCGTCGCGGGCTGCCAGCGCGAGAAGGCCATCGCGCAGATGATAGACCCTGCCGAAGCCGGCTTCCTTGAGGCGCACGGCGGCCCAGCGCGACTTCGTCCCGACGCGGCAGGCGACGACGTAGGTGCGCGCCGTGTCGAGCTCGTGCAGGCGCGCCTCCAGCTGGCTGGCCGGGATCGCCAGCGCACCGGGGACCTCGCCGAGTGCGCGCTCGTGCGGCTCGCGTACGTCGAGCAGGATCGTGCCGCCGTCGCGCGCGTCGGCCAACGCCTCGAGCGGCAGCTCCGGGATGCCGTCGGGGAGCGGCACGCGCTCGGGCAGGCTGCCGACCTCGCGGATCGTCGGCGCTGCACCGCACAGCGGGCAGCTCGGATCGCGCGCGACGCGGATCTCACGCACCCGCGCGTCGAGCGCGTCGATCAGCAGCAGCCGCCCGATCAGCGGCGTCCCGATCCCGAGCAGCAACTTGAGCGTCTCGGTGGCTTGGAACGACCCGACGATCCCGGCCAGCACGCCGAGCACGCCGCCTTCGGCGCAGGTCGGGGTCAGGTGCTCGGGCGGCGGCTCGGGATAGAGGCAGCGATAACACGGGCCGCCCGGTGCGCCGAACACCGCGACCTGGCCGTCGAAGCGAAAGATCGCGCCGTGGACGTCGGGCTTGCCCTCGAGCACGCAGGCGTCGTTGACCAGATAGCGCGTGCCGAACGTATCGCTTCCGTCGACGACGACGTCGACCAGGCGCACCAGCTCGCGTGCGTTCGTGGCATCGAAGCGGATCGCCAGCGGGTCGACCGCGATCTGCGGGTTGAGCGCGCGCAGACGCTCGGCGGCGCGCTGCGCCTTCGGCGCGCCGACGTCGGCGGTGTCGTACAGGATCTGTCGCTGCAGATTGGTCAAGTCGACGGTGTCGTCGTCGACGACCACGATCCGGCCGACGCCGGCGGCGGCGAGGTACGCCAGCACCGGCGAGCCCAGGCCGCCCGCGCCGATCACCAACACGCGCGCTCGGGCGAGCCGCTCCTGCCCCGCTAGGCCAACCTCGGGGATGAGCAGGTGCCGGCTGTACCGGCGCAGCTCCCCGCGTCCTGCCATCGTCGCCATCGCTCGTCCTTAAAGGGGGGCGTCGATCAGCGGGGTTTCGCCGGCCGCGGCGGTCGCGGCGCGGGGGTGCAGACCGTTCAGCCACTGCAGGACGGCCGTCCGGCTGTTGTCGCCGGCGAAGGTGTGGTCGCTCGACACCTCGACCAGCGTCTTGGGCTCGTAGGCGTGATCGGCCAGCTCGGCGACGGACGCGTGGGAGACCATCGCGTCGCGGTCGCCCGCCACGAACAAGACCGGCCGGCCGGCGAGCTGCACCAGCGCGTCGCCGAGATACGGCTGCCACGCCGCGGCGATCTCGAGCAGCGAGAGGCCGTCGACGTAGGAGGAGCGCAGGTCGACGACGCCGCGCGCGGCGAGCGCGTCGAGGGCGCTCAGACGTCCGTACCCGGTCGCGATCGAGATCGCGCCGGCGATCGCCGGGTCACGCCCGGCGACGCACAGCGCGCAGGTCGCGCCCATGCTGTGGCCCAGCGTGTAGACGGTGGCGGCGCCGCGTGCGCGAGCGAACCCGACGACGGCCTCCATCGCGTCGAACAGATCGTCGGCAGAACGCAGCCGGCCGCCGCTCGCGCCGAGCTTGTGGCCGGGAAAGTCGAGCGAGAACACCGCGAACCCGTGACTGGCCAGAAAGGCGCACAGTCCGTCGAGGTTCTGCTTCGAGCTCGAGTAGCCGTGGCCGACGACGAGCGTGACGCCACGCGCCCGGCGCGCCTCGTACTCGAGCACGGCGACCTGGTTGAACCCCGCATCGACGCGGTGCAGCGAGATGTTCATTTCAAAGGCGCTCCGCCCCAGGCTCCGCGCCCCCCACGCGTTGCGTGGGGCCCCCGATTCGCGGGCGCGCGGCGTCGTTTCCGCCGGGCAAGATTCCCCGAGGGC
>JBEKLD010000133.1:0-8291 GCA_050010375.1 Vulcanimicrobiaceae bacterium | reverse complement strand
GGCTGCGCGCGAGCGGTCTGGGCAACCTGATCGCGCTCGGCGAGGCCGAAGCGACCTTCGGGGCGTGGCTGGCGGGCGAGGACGAGCCGGCGGTGCAGCACGCGCGTGCGCTCGACGCCGCGGTCGAGCGCGACGGCGTGCGCGCCTTCGCGTTCTTCGCCGCGTGCGCGAACGGTGTCGCGGCCGAGCCGGGCCCCGGCGACGATCCGCGCTGGGTCGCGCGCGGCTGGCTGCTGGCGGCGGCGCAGGCACCGGACGCCGCGACGGCGCTGCGCTACGCCGAGCGCGCGCGCGAAGGGGCGCTCTCCGATGCGGCGCCGTTTCCGCAACTGCTTGCGGCGTTGGCGCTGGCCGCGCTCGATCCCGACCGGCGCGAGCGCTTCGAGCGGGAGGCCGCGACCGCCGCGCAGCGCGCCGGCGCCGACCTCGGCGCCTTGGAGCGGTTCGTCGCCCGCTACCGCCGCGACGCGCCGGTGCCGCCCGTCCCGGACCTGGCCGTCGAGATCGTCAGCGGTCGCGTCCTGCGCGGCGGGACGCTCCTCGCGCTCCCCGAGCGCGAGCACGCCTTGCTGACCGCGCTCGCCATGCGGCGCGAGGCGGTCGCGCGCGCGCGGCTGACCGACGCGCTGTGGCCCGATCTCGACGAAGGCGCTGCGCGCAACGCCTTCCACGTCTGCCTGCACCGGCTCAAGACGCGCCTCGGCGACGAGCGCGCCGTCGTGCGCACCGACGAAGGCTACCGGCTCGGCGACGACGTCGCGGTCGATCTCTGGGCGATCGACCGCAGCGTGGCGGCGCTGCGCCTCGGCGAATCGCTCGACGCGGCGCGCGCGGCGCGGTTGCAGACGCTCTACGCGCAGTTGCGCGCGTCGCGCCCCTCGCGCGTCGAGGACTGGGAGTGGTTCGAGCCGGTCGAGCGCCGGCTGCGCGAGCTGCGCGGCGAGATCGCCCGCGCGCTGGCCCAGCACGCGTTGCAGTCCGGCGCGGTGCAGGATGCCTTGGCGCTCTGTCACGACATGATCGCCTACGATCCGTGCGACGAGCCGGCGCGCGAGATCGCGATCCGCGCCTACCTGGCCGGCGGCGATCGCTCCGCCGCACTGCGCCACTTCCGCCAGTACCGCGACGTCCTCATGGCCGAGCTGCAGTGCGAGCCATCGGAGTCGCTGGCGCGCTTGGTCGGCGCGGCCCCCTGACGTTCAGCGCCCGAAGCGGGCGACGATGCTGGTGGCGCTCAGCACGTGCTTGTCGAGCGCGGCGAGCAATTGCGCGCGGGTCAGGCCCGGCGCCAGCGCGCCGGGCGCGAGGTCGGTCGCGTAGACGGTCAGCAGGTAGTGGTGCGGTGACTGCCCCTTCGGCGGGCAGAAGCCGCGATAACCGGGCTGACCGTATTGCTGGAGGCCGTTGACGTAGGGCGGGCTGAACGCCGAGCCGGAACCTTGCGGCAGCGCGCTCACCTCGGGCGGGATCCCGTAGACCACCCAGTGCACGACGCCGAGACCGAATTGCCCCTCGGGGTCGAAGGCGACGAGCGCGAAGCTCTTGGTGCCGTCGGGCGCGCCGCTCCACGCCAGCGGGGGCGACTGGCCACCACCGCCGCACTGCGAGCCGTCGAGCGCGACCCCGTTGGCGGCGAAGAGCGCCGAGACGAAGTCGCCGTCGCGGAAGGCCGGGGAGAAGACTTGGAAGGTGTCGGCGACGGCCGCGCTCGGCACGAACGCGAGGGCGAGCACGAGCGGGGCGTAACGGCGAGCGAACATCGGTCTTCCCTTTCGGCCCGCAGGCGTCAGTCGACCTCGCGCGCGTTGAGGTCGACCAGCGCGCCGTTCACGCCGCTGCCCTGGTCGCTGACGAGAAAGACCAGGGCGTCGGCGACCTCCTGCGGCGTCGCGGCAGCCGCGAACTCGGCCGCATCGAGGTACCCGCGGGCGGCTTGCGTCGCGACCCCGCCCAGCACCAGGGCGTTGGCGACGATCCCATCGGCCTTGTGCTCGCGCGCGATCGCTTGCATCAGCACGTTGACCGCCGCTTTGGCGGCGCCGAACAGGCCGCGTCCCGGCGCCGGGTCCTTCGAGGAGCCGGCGGTGACGATGACGATCCGGCCGCGCGAACGGGCCTCGCTGCGGTACGGCTGCGCGAGCATCGCGCGCAGCGCCGGCACCGCCAGGTTGTAGGCGGTCTCGACCAGACCGGTCAGGTTCGCGCGCAGATCGTCGAGGCTCGACTCGACCAGCGGGACGGCGCGCGCGGCGCCGGCCAGGCTCACCAGCCCGTCGATCCGTCCGAAGCGCTCGACGCAGGCCGCGATGGCGGCCTGCGCCTGCGCCGGATCGTGCAGGTCGGCGGCGAACGGCACGGCCGCCGCGCTCTCGGCCTCGTCGAGGACGTCGTCGATCGCACGCTGGGCGCGTTCGCGCGAACGCGAGACGACCAGCACGCGCGCACCTTCGCGCACCAGCGTCGTCAGCGTCGCGCCGCCGACGCGCCCGGTCCCGCCGGCCAACACGACCGCGTCGTCCTGCAAACGCATCAGGCTCGAGCCTTCCGCCGCCCGCCGGCGGCCGCCTTCGCCAGCTGCGGCGCGCGGAAGCAGTTGATGGCGTGATCGTCGACGACGCCGACCGCCTGCAAGAACGCATAAGCGATCGTCGTGCCGACGAAGCCGAAGCCGCGCCGCTTCAGGTCCGCACTGATCCGGTCGGAGAGCTCGGTGCGCGCCGGCAGGTCGGCCGTCGTGCGCGGGCGGTGGACGACCGGCCGCCCGTCGACGAACGCCCACAGATAGGCGTCGAACGAACCGTGCTCGCGCTGCACGTCGAGAAACGCCTTTGCGTTGCGGACCGACCAGGCGAGTTTGCCGGGATGCCGCACGATCTCGGGGTTGGCGGCCATCCGCGCCAGCGCACGCGCGTCGAAGCGCGCGACCTTCGCCGGATCGAAGTCGCGGTAGGCGCGGCGATAGCCCTCGCGCTTGTGCAGGATCGTCGACCAGGACAGCCCGGCCTGCGCACCCTCGAGCACCAGGAACTCGAACAGCACGCGATCGTCGTGCACCGGCGTGCCCCACTCACGATCGTGATACGCGATCATCGCCGGATCGCTGCCCACCCACCCGCAGCGCTGCACCTCGCTCATGCGGCTCGCTCGTTTTTGCTCGGAGCGCGCCCAGGCCTGCCAGGGCGCGCTCCGGCTCCCCGAGAACCGCTCGACCCCGCCGTTTGGCGGCAGGAAGGGGAGCCAACGCGTGGACGAAGACACCTTCAACCTATCCGTCCGCAAGTTTCTCAAGGAGTTCGGCGTCACATCGCAGCGCGTCCTCGAGAAGGCGGTGCGCGACGCGCTGGAGTCCGGCGGCCTGGACGACGTCGCGACGCTCGCCGTGACGATGACGCTCGAAGTTCCGGCCTTCGAACTCACCCACGTCATCGCCGGCGACGTCGAGCTCGGGTAGGCCGCGGCGGTGTACGAGATCGTCGCGGCGATCGTCGGTCGGGCGACGCGGCACCACTGCACCTTGTTCCACCTCTCGCCGCGGCACGACGAGCTGGAGCTGGTCTATCCGTTCTGGATCCTGCGCCGCGGCGCGGAGGTCACGCTGGTCGACACCGGCTTCGCGCTCGAGGTCGGCGCGGCGCGCGGCATCTACGACTACCGCGATCCGAGCGCCGCGCTGGCGGCGCTCGGGATCGCGCCGGGCGAGGTCGGGCGCATCATCCTCTCGCACCTGCACTACGACCACTTCGGCGTCCCCGAGCGCTATCCGAACGCGCGCTTCGTCGTCCAGTACGACGACGTGGCGTACTTCGCCGGGACCGGCCGCGCGCAAGCGTACGGGAAGCTCGCCGATCCGGCCAGCATCGACGCGATCGACGGGCTGCGCGCGGCCGGTCGGCTCGAGCTCGTCGACGGCGACCGCACCTTGGAGCCGGGGCTCTCGGTGGTGCGCGTCGGCGGCCACACACCGGGCTCACAGGTGATCGCGATCGACCACGGCTCGCGGCCGCTGGTGCTGGCCTGCGACGCCTCGCACTTCTACGCCAACGAAGCGACCCGCACGCCGTCCTCGATGATCTATCATTACGAGGAATACCAGCGCGGCTTCGCCACGATCGCGCGGCTCGCGGCCGGGGGACGCTGGTTCCCCGGCCACGATCCGGCGATGCTCGACGGGCTCGCGCCGCTCGGTGAGGGGCTCTATCGCTGCGAGGCGACCTGAACGGCGCTCAGGCTTGGCCGCGGCCGTGCTCGGCCAGCACCTTGTCGGCGACGCGGAACGCTTCGGCGGCGACCGGGACGCCGGCGTAGACGCCGACCTGCAAGATGATCTCGACGAACTCATCGTCGGTGAGGCCGTTGTTGATCGCGCCGCGCACGTGCACTTCGAACTCGTGCCAGCGGGCCATCGAGGCGAGCATCCCGAGGTTGAGCAGGCTGCGGTCGCGGCGCGAGAGGCCCGGACGCACCCACACGTTGGCCCAGCAATGCTCGATCGTGAAGTCGCGGAAGGCGGCTTGCAGCTTCGTCGGCGTCGGCCCGGGCCGATCGACATGGGCAGCGCCGAGCACTTCGCGACGGATCGCCTTACCCTGCTCGATACGTTCGGATTCGGTCACGATTCGTCACACTCCCAAGCCAGGCGTACGGACGGCAGCGCCACGCCCCCCAGTCTACCGGCCCGGCAAGCAGACTGCAACAGGGGTTCTGCCGCGGCGTACCGCATGGACGGCGCAGCATGAAGCTCCTCCGTCTCGCGGTTCTGCTGGCTCTGGGTCTGGGCGTCATGGCGCAAGCGCCGAGCGCCGCACCCGTTGCATCGGCCGACGGCGAGGTGCTCAAGGCGACGCTCGCCAACGGGCTGCGCGTCATCATCGTGCGCAACGCGCTCGCACCGGTCGTCTCGACCGACCTCGCGTATCTGGTCGGCTCGCGCGACGATCCGGCCCACGTACCGGGGATGGCGCACGCGCAGGAACACATGATGTTCCGCGGCACGACGCAGCTCTCTACCAGCCAGCTCGGCACGATCGCGACGGCGCTCGGCGGCGACTTCAACGCCGAGACCTCCGACACGATCACGCAGTACCAGTTCACCGTGCCGGCCGCCGACCTCGACGCGGTGCTGCGCATCGAGTCCGACCGGATGCACGACACGCGCGACCTGCAGTCGGAGTGGCAGAACGAGCGCGGCGCGATCGAGCAAGAAGTGCTGCGCGACGAGACCGAGCCCGGCAGCGACTTCTTCCGCGACGCCGAGGCGATCGCCAACGCCGGCACGCCGTACGGTCACGAAGGGGTCGGCACGAAGGCCTCGTTCGACCGGCTGACCGGACCCGAGCTCAAGGCGTTCTACGACACCTGGTACGCGCCGAACAACGCCGTGCTCGTCGTCGCCGGCGACGTCGACCCGCAGCAGACGCTGGCGCAGATCCGCGCGCGCTTCGAGGCGATCCCGCGGCGCCCGGTCCCGCCCCACGCCGTGGCGCACTACCGGCCGATACCGCGAACGGTCCTCGCCCGCCCGACGACGCTGGTCTATCCGCTCGCCGCCGTCGGCTTTCACTTCCCCGGCGGCACCAGCCCGGATTTCCTGGCCGCCTTCGTGCTGCAGGGGATCCTCGGCTCCGAACGTGGTCCGTTGCGCGCGCTGGCCGACAGCGGCGCGGCCCTCGAGGCGGGGTGGGATTCGGAGGCCTACACGCCCGACGCGCAGCTCGGCTTCGCGACCGCGGCGCTGCGTCCGGGCGCCGATCCGGCGCAGGCCGCCGACCGTTTGCAAGAGATCCTGCGCGGCTACGCCGAGCACGGCATCCCGCGCGAACTCTTCGAGTCGACGAAACACCGGCTGATCGCGACGCAAGAAGAGAGCCGCAACTCGATCACGGCGCTGGCGGCCGACTGGGCGACGACGATCGCGCTCGACGACGAGCCCTCGATCTCGCACGAGCAACGGTTGATCGCGGCGGTGACGCTGGCCGACGTCGACCGCGCGGCGAAGCGCTACCTCGACCTGCGCCATGCGGTCATCGGCGAGCTGACGCCGTCGGCGAGCGCGTCGCAGAACGCGGTTGCAGCGCCGCCGCAGCAAGGGACGGAACAGCCGCTGGCCGTGCAACCGGCGGTGACGCGCCTGCCCGCCTGGGGCGACGCGCTCATCCACGACGTCCGGCTGCCGCCCAGCCGGCTCGCGCCGTCGACCACCAAGCTCGCCAACGGGATCACCTTGATCGTCCAGCCCGAGACGATCTCCGACTCCGTCTTCCTGTTCGGTCAGGTGAAGAGCAATCCGGCACTGGAGGAGCCGACCGGCCAGAGCGGGATCGGCAGCATCCTCGACGCGGTCTTCGGCTACGGGACGCGGTACCAGGATCGGGTCACCTTTCAGCGCGCGCTCGACGATAGCGACACCGAGCTGCGCGCGGGGACCGACTTCGCCCTCGAGACGACGCGCGCGTCGTTCGGCCGGGCCGTCGGCCTGTTGGCCGAGAACGAGTTGCAGCCGCGCTTCGACGATGCAACCTTCGCGCTGGCGCGCCAGCACGCGGTCGACGAGTTGGCGACCTCGCTCAACAGCGCGAACACCGTCGCGGTGCGGCGGGCGGCGGCCTACCTCTTACCGGTCGGCGATCCCGAACTGCGCCAAGCGACGACCACCGAGCTGGGCTCGCTCACCCTCGATCAGGTCGAACGCTACTACGGCGCGGTGCTGCGGCCCGACCTGACCACGATCGTCGTCGTCGGCAACGTCGCACCCGATGCGGTGCGGGCGACGATCGAGCACGCCTTCGCGAACTGGCACGCCGACGGCCCGCCGCCGACCGTCGACCTCCCGGCGCTGCCGCGCAACGGCCCGGGCGAGGTCGAGATCGATCTGCCGATCGGGCAGGACGACGCGCGCTTCGAAGAGGTCGTTCCGCTCGCCCGCGGCGACGCGCAGTCCTACCCGCTGCTGCTCGGCACCGCGATCCTGGGCGGCGGCTCGCTCACTCCGGCTCAGAGCCGCTTGTTCCGCGATCTGCGGCAGGACGCGGGTCTGGTCTACACGGTCGACGCGCAGCTCGCGCCGCGGCGCTCGGGCTACCTGTTCTCGGTCGAGTTCGCCTGCCTGCCGAGCAACGAGTCGCGGATCGCGGCGCTGATCGACGACGAGGTCGGCCGCATGAAGACGCAGCCGGTCGGCGACTTCGAGCTCGCGCTCGCGAAAGCGTCGATCGTTCGGCAGAGCCTAGCCCGTAGCGCATCCGTCGGCGCGCTCGGCGGCGCACTCCTCGACGAGGCGACCAGCGGGCTGCCGTTCGACCAGCCGCAGCGCGACGCGCAGGCCTACCTCGCGACCGACGCGGCGGCGATCGAACACGCCTTCGCGGCCTCGATCGATCCGACGGCGTTCGTGCGGATCATCGAGGGGGCGCATCCGTCCTAACCGTGACGCAATACGTCTACTCGATGTTTCGGGTCGGCAAGACGGTGCCGCCGAAACGCGCGATCCTCAAGGACATCTCGCTCAGCTTCCTGCCCGGCGCGAAGATCGGGATCCTGGGCCTCAACGGCGCGGGGAAGTCGACCGTGCTGCGCATCATGGCCGGCCTCGATCAGGACTTCGACGGCGAGGCCAAAGCCGCGCCGAACCTGACCATCGGCTATCTCCCGCAGGAGCCGAAGCTCGACCCGGAGCGCACGGTTCGCGAGACGGTCGAGGAAGGGCTGGGGCCGGTCATCGCGGCGCAGAAAGCACTCGATGCGGTCTACGCCGCCTACGGCGAGGCCGACGCCGACTTCGAGCTGCTCGCCGCCGAACAGGCGCGACTCGAAGCGGTGATCTTCGCCGCCGGCGACGACCTCGAAGCGCAACTCGAGATCGCCGCCGACGCGCTGCGGCTGCCGCCGTGGGACGCGAAGATCGGACCGCTCTCGGGCGGCGAGAAGCGCCGCGTCGCGCTGTGCCGCCTGCTGCTCTCGAAACCCGACATGCTGCTGCTCGACGAGCCGACGAACCATCTCGATGCCGAGAGCGTCGAGTGGCTCGAGCAGTTCCTGGTGCGCTTCCCCGGCACCGTCGTCGCGGTGACGCACGACCGCTACTTCCTCGACAACGCCGCGGAGTGGATCCTGGAACTCGATCGCGGTCGCGGGATCCCGTGGAAAGGCAACTACAGCTCCTGGCTCGACCAGAAACAGGCGCGCCTCGCGCAGGAAGAAGCGGCGGAGTCGGCGCGGCAGAAGGCGCTCAAGCGCGAATTAGAGTGGGTCCGCACGAACGCCAAGGGACGTCAGGCCAAGAGCAAGAGCCGGAT
>JBEKLD010000132.1:0-8353 GCA_050010375.1 Vulcanimicrobiaceae bacterium | reverse complement strand
GGCCGGGTCGATGGCCTCGGCCCGCTCGGGCAGCCGCATGCCGCCCGGCAGCGGGGTGGTCAAGATGATCCCGGCCACCGTGGGGTCGGCGCTGAGCGCGCTCAGCTGCGCGGTGATGCCGTCCGCGGTGGCCTGCGGGCCGAGGTCCTCGACCTCGCAGACGATCCCGGCCTTGGCCGCCGCCGCGGCGATCGACCGGACGTACCAGGCGCTGGCCTCGTCGTCGGTGGCCGTGACCACGCTCAGCCGGGGCGGATGGCGCAGCACCGCGAGTGCGGCTGCCGCGGCCGCGGTCCGGGTCCGGATGTCCGCGGCGAGTTCCCGTCCGGACAGGAGCGTCATCGGCTGATCTCCTCGCGCACCGCGGCCACCACCCGGTCGGCGCGGGCGACCACGTCGTCGGTGACGTCGGCCATGGACGCCAGCTCGCCCAGGACCGAGGGGTCCTTCAGGCCGCGCAGGTTGACCTCGATGTTGACCTGGGCCGTGACCGCCGCCGCCCGGGCCGCCTCTGCGGCCGCGGCCACGTCGGTGATCACGTTGCGGTTGCCGGCCGGGAGCAGCTCTTCGGCCAGGCTGGAGTCGAAGGTCGGCAGCTCTCCGGTCGGGCGGAACGAACGGCGGCGGACGAGCGCGAACGCGGCTCCGGCACCGATCACGCCGAGGATCGCGAGCAGATAGAGCAGCGCGACCGTTGGGATCCCGAAGACGGTGGTCGGGTTCGCGCCGTAGCCGGCGAGCGGCGCGACCGGGGCGAACGGGATCGCCTCGACCGAAATCTGATCGCCCCGGGCCGGGTCGATCCCGGCGGCGGCGGCGACGACGTTGCGGATCTTCTGGACGTCGGCGGCGGCGACGACGTACGGCGCGCCGGCGGTGACCGGCGCATTCGGCGGAACGTTGACCAAGACGGCGACCGAAAGGCGCGTGACCTTCCCGGGCGCGTCGACGTGGTGCTGGTCGGTTTCGGTGATCTCGTAGTTGGTGGTGGCCTTGGTGTGGGTGTAGCGGCTGTTCCCCTGCTGCTGTTGGGTCCCCTGATAGGTCGGCACGACGTTGGTCGTCGTCCCGGGGACACCGGCGGCCGTACGCGGCGGCGTACCGTTGCCGGTGTAGTTCTCGCGCTCGGTCTGTGACGAGCGGATCGTGCCCTGCGGCAAGTACGATTTGGTGTCGGCGGCGTTCGCGTCGAAGTTCATGTCGGTGGCGACGCGGACGGCCGAGCGGTGCAAGCCGATCGTCGTATCGAGCAGCCCCTGCAGATTCTGCTGCAGATCCGACTCGTATTTCTCTTTGGCGACCAACTGGTCTTGGGTCAACCGGAGCGCACTCGCGTCGCCGTCGGGGCTGCTACCGGTCGTGTCGGCGAGCGCGGAGGGTCGCAAGATCGTCCCGTTCTGATCGACGATGGTCACGTTTTCGGGCTTGAGGCCCTCGACCGCGCCGGCGACGAGCTGGGTGATCCCGCGCACCTGCTGCGCGTCGAGCTGCGTGCCGGGCTTGGTGGCGATGGCGATCGACGCGGTGGTCGGCTCTTGCGTCGTCGTATAGAGCGAGGCGTCAGGCGTCGCGATGTGGACGCGCGCCGACTGGACTTCGCTCAGACCGGCGATCGTGCGTTGCAGCTCACCTTCGGTGGCGCGTTGCTTGGCGATCTTCTCCTGGAAGTCGGTCATGCCGAGGTTGGTGCGGTCGAACAACTCCCAACCGGAGCCGCCGCCGCGCACGACGTTCTCGCCGGCCAACTCGACCCGCTGCTCGGAGACGTCCTCCATCGGGACCAGGATCGTCGCCCCGCCGTCGCTCAACCGATGCGGAATTTTCGCCGCGTCAAGTTTCTGCAAGACGGCGTTGGCTTCGTCCGGCGGTAAATTCGAAAAGAGCACGCCGTAGGCGGGCCCGTGCAGCCGAAGGGCCGCAAGTAACCCGAAAGCGAGCAACAGCACGAAGGCTACCGCTACGTAAGCGATCCGATTCGACGCCGCCTGACCGTTCCACCAGTCACGAGCGCGCGACGAGAACGCCGAAAACGACAAAGTTAACCGATCCACATGCCACCTTGGCGCGCCTTCCGCCGAACTGCGCGCAGTTTGCCGACCGTGGCCAGATCCACCAAGCCTCCATGCCCGGTGCTACGAGTTCTATCGGCTTGAGGGTCGCGCAGCTTTACGAGCAGGTATGGCGCAACGGACCGTGCGATGCGTGTCACGTCGCGAAAGCCGACCGCTCGGGGCCGACCGAGGCCATCGGGACGGGGACACCGGTCAGCTCGGCCAGTCGGTTAAGAAATGCCCGGGCTCGGCTCGGCAAGCTGGCGAGCTTGCGCACGCCGCGGAGATCCTCGCTCCAGCCGGGATGCTCCTCGACCTCGACCTGCAGGTCGGGATCCATGATCGCTTCGATCCCGCACGGGGTCCCGTCGGCCCGGCGGTAGCCGGTCACGATGCCGACCCGCTCGCAGCCGCTGAGCACGTCGAGCTTGGTGATCACCATCGCATCCAGCCCGTTGAGCTGCGCGGCATAGCGAGCCGCGACCGCATCGTACCAGCCGCAGCGCCGTGGGCGGCCGGTGACCACGCCGTACTCGTGGCCCTGCGTGCGCAAGCGGTCGCCGCGCTCGTCGCGCAGCTCGGAGGGGAACGGGCCGGCGCCGACCCGCGTGCAGTAGGCTTTGGCGACCCCCAGCACGCGGCCGACCGTCGTCGGGCCGACGCCCAGGCCGGTGCACGCGGCGCCGCTGATCGTGTGCGAGCTGGTCACGTACGGATACGTCCCGTAGCCGACGTCGAGCATCGTCCCTTGCGCGCCCTCGGCCAGGACCCGCTCGCCGCGCGCGAAGGCGGCGTGCAACCAGGCGACGCCGTCGACGACGTGCGGGAGGGCCCGCCCCGCGAGCGCGAGCGTCTCGCCGACCACTTCTTCCTCGCTCGGAACGTCGTCGGCGCCGGCCAAGAGCGGGGCCCGCGCCAACAAGGCCTGTCGGATCTTCGTCGCCAGCGACTCGGGCCGGGCCAGGTCGCCGAAGGTGATCCCCAGCCGCCCGACCCGGTCGACGTAGGCCGGCCCGATCCCGCGCCCGGTCGTCCCGAGCGCCGACCCACCGCGCTGCTGCTCGGCCAACCGGTCGAGCACCGCATGATATGGAAAGACGACGTGCGCGCGGTCGGAGACGACGATCCGTCCGATGTCGACGCCGAGCTTCGCCAGCATGTCGAGCTCGTCGACCAGGCCGCGCAGCGAGAGCACCGTTCCGCCCCCGATGAGCAGGCGCGTGCCGGCGACCAGCACCCCCGAGGGGACGACGTGCAGCGCCAGCTTCGTCTCACCGACTTCGATCGAGTGGCCGGCGTTGTCGCCGCCGCCGAAGCGGGCGATCACGCCGTAGTCGCGCGCGAGCAGGTCGACGATCCGGCCCTTCCCCTCGTCCCCCCACTGGATCCCGACGCAGATGTCTAGGGGCGCGGAGCGCCCCTCGCGCGCGTGGGGCCAGTTAATCGCCACGGAAGTCGAGGTCCGCGGTCGAGCCGACCGGCAGCGCGGGGACGCCCTCGAAGTCCGTCATGACGTATTCGGTGAAGAGTGCGTTCGGCCAGCCGAAATCGACCCGCGAGAACTTGGCGGGATCGTCGGGGTTGAAGGACTCGTGCAGCAGGTGGTCGCCGGGATCGGAGGCCAGCAGCTCGTTGAGCACGTCCTTGCGCTCGTCCTGGCTGGTCGCGGTGAAGCCTTCCATCAAGAGCGAGAGCGGCCAGACGTACCCGTCGTTGGTGTGCGGCGAACCGATCCCGCGCGCCAGTTTGCCGGCGTAGTACGTCGGGTTGTCCTTCGAGAGCAAGAAGCGGCGCGTGTTGCGATAGATCAGCGACGTCGTCGTGCCGTAGCCCAGGTACGGCGCGGAGAGCAGCGAGGGGACGTTCGCGTCGTCCATCAGGATCGAGTTGCCGAGCCCGTCGACCTCGTAGGCGTAGACGTAGCCGTAGTTCGGGGTGAACACCACGCCGTAGGTCTGGATCCCCGTCTGGACCTCGTCGCGCAGCGCGAGCGCGCGTTGCGCTTTGATGAGATTGTGGTAGACGTCCCGCTCGATCTCGGCCAGCTCACCCAACCCGACCACCGCGAACATCTCCGAGGGGATCAGGTAATTGTAGGTGCAGGCGTCGTCGGAGGGCCGAAAGCCGGTCCAGATCATCCCGGTGTAGCCGACCGGGTTGCCCTTCCCCTCGTCGGGCAACTCTTTGTGCGTGTAGGGGTGAACGGTATTGCGCGGGTGGTCTTGCTCGCGCTCCATCGTGTCGAGCGCCTTGTCGAAGCCGTCCGAGAGGTCGCTGGTAAAGATCGACGCGTCGCCGGTCTGTTTCCAGTACGTCCAGGCCAGCGAGATGGGGTAGACCAGCGAATCGAGCTCGAACTTCTCTTCCCACACCCGGTAGTCGACCGTGAAGGCGTTCGCGTAGGGGTCGATCTGCAGGTACTTGCCCATCCGCGCGATGATCCCGCGCAGCACCGAGCGCACCTGCGGATCGTCTTTGGCGAAGAAGAGATACGGGCGAACCTCGGCGCTGGCGTCGCGCAGCCACTCGGCGTTGATGTCGCCGGTCCGTACGTAGGCGGTCCCGTCGGATGTGATCGTGATCTCATTGCCCGTCTCGAGCAGCGCCGAGCGGTAGAGCGCCTCGAGCTTCGGATCGCTGACGGTATACCCGGCCGCCGCACGGGAAACGGCGTCCAGCTCGATCGCGCCGGCGGGGCCGGGGCCGAGCAACACGAGGGTCGCGAGCGTGCAAAGCAGCGCACGGACGACGGGGGAGCGCATCCTTAGCGCGAGCTTACCATGCGATCCCGAGTTATCCCTCGGAGCTCACGCGAGCTTGACGCTTGGAGTGCGCAGCCTCACGCGAGGTCGGCAAGCCCGTCGAGGTCGGCTCCAGCACGCTCGCGCAGGATGCGGTAGATCAGCGCGGCCGGGAATCCGAGTCGTTCGAGCTTCCGCGCCGCCGATGGGTAGGAGAGCTGCGGCGTCACGCGCCGCAGCCGCTCGTAGGCGGCGGCGATGCGCTCGGCCTCGGAGGCCTCCGACGCCGCGACGCGCTCCCGCGCCGCCTCGCGGTCGACGCCGCGTTTCACCAGCTCGGCGACCAGCCGCGCATCGCCGACCGCCGCGCGCCGGCCCTCGACGTAGAGCGCGGCGTAGAGCCGGTCGTCGAGCAGCCCGTCGCGTTTGCACGACGCAAGCGCCACGGCGACCGCCTCATCGTCGAAGCCTTTGCGCTGGAGCCCAGCGGCAAGCTGCGCCTCGGTGAGCCGGCGCTGCGCCAAGAGGCGCAGCGCCGTCACCCGCGCCGAGGGCATCCGTCAGTCGTCGTCGTCGCCGACTGCGGCGCCGACCGGCTTGACGACACCGTTGCCCGAGCTGGTGGACTTGAGCGCCTCGCGGATCCTGGTCGCGATCTCGTCGGCGACGTCGGTGTGCTCCTCGAGGTAGGCCTTCGCGTTCTCACGGCCTTGACCGATCCGCTGCTCGCCGTAGGTGTACCACGAGCCGGACTTCCCGACGATGTTGCGCTCGAGCGCGACGTCGATGATCGAGCCCATCTTCGAGATCCCCTTGCCGTAGGTGATGTCGAACTCGGCTTGGCGGAACGGCGGGGCGACCTTGTTCTTGACGACTTTGACCCGGGTGCGCGTCCCGACGACGTCCTGGCCGACCTTGATCTGTTCGAGCTTGCGCACGTCCAGTCGCACCGACGCATAGAACTTCAACGCGCGGCCGCCCGAGGTCGTCTCGGGGCTGCCGAACATCACGCCGACCTTCTCACGCAGCTGGTTGATGAAGATCATCACGCACTTCGAGCGCGAGATCGCCGAGGTCAGCTTGCGCAGCGCTTGCGACATCAGCCGCGCCTGCAAACCGACATGGGTGTCGCCCATGTCGCCTTCGAGCTCGGCTTTGGTGACCAGCGCCGCGACCGAGTCGACGACGACGACGTCGACCGCGTTCGAGCGCACCAGCATCTCGGCGATCTCGAGCGCCTGTTCGCCGGCGTCCGGTTGGGAGACCAGCAGGTTGTCGAGGTCGATGCCCAGTCCTTGCGCATAGGTCGGGTCGAGCGCGTGCTCGACGTCGACGAAGGCCGCCGTCCCGCCGGCTTTCTGCGCCTCGGCGATGACGTGCAGTGCGAGGGTCGTCTTGCCGGACGACTCCGGCCCGTAGATCTCGACGATGCGGCCGCGGGGCAACCCGCCGACGCCCAGCGCGAGGTCGAGGGCGATCGATCCGGTCGAGATGACGTCGAACGCCATCCGGTCGGTGAACTCGCCCATTTTCATGATCGAGCCCTTCCCGAACTGGCGCTCGATCTGGGCGAGCGCGTTGCTGAGGGCTATCTGTTTTTCGTCGGCCATGATGCTCCGTACGGTGTGCGTCGAGTCGGTTGAGACCCGACCGTAGCGCGACCGGATGCCACCTGCGTGGCATCGCCGCCTGATTGATTCACGTCGTTCGCTCCGGCCAGCAATCGAACCTGTGTTCGACGCGACTTCTCTAAAAGTCTTTACTTAATTAAGCAAATGCCTTATAAAAGACTCCATGGAGACGTTCGCGGCCCTGGCCGACCCGACGCGGCGGCGGATCGTCGAGCTGCTCGCCCAACGCGAACACGGCGCCGGCGAGCTGGCCCGGCGCTTCGACATGACGCCCCCGGCCGTGTCGCAGCACTTGCGCATCCTGCGCGACGCCGGCTTGGTGCGCGTGCGCCCGCAGGCGCAGCGCCGCATCTACGCGCTCGCCCCCGAAGGCCTGGCCGAGCTCGACGCCTGGCTGGCGCGCTTCCGCCGTTTTTGGTCGACCCGCCTCGATGCGCTCGAGCGCGAGCTCGGCGAACCCGACACCACCCGAAGGAGCACCACGTGAACGACTACGGTACTCTCGTCGCCCCCGACACGATCCGCTTCGAGCGCACGCTGCCCGGTCCGATCGAACGCGTCTGGGCGTATCTCACGCAAGCCGACCTGCTTGCGACATGGCTCGCGCGCGGCGAGGTCGGTACCGCACCCGGCGGCGCCTACGTCCTGAACTTCGCGGCGACCGAGGAGGTCAGCGACGAGCATCCCGGCGACCACGTCATGCACGGCCGGATCGTCGCGTTCGAGCCGCCGCGGCGGCTCGAGTACACCTGGACCGAGGAGAGCGAGGGGATCGCCGAGTCGGTCGTGCGCTTCGAGCTCGAGCCGCGCGGTACTCAGGTCGCCCTGACGCTGACGCACCGCCGTCTCCCGGCCGACGAGGTTCCCGGCGTCAGCGCCGGCTGGCACACACACCTGCTCTACCTCACCGCGCGCCTCGCGCAGACGCCGCCGCCACCGTTCATGGCGACGTTCCAGCCGCTGCGCGCGCACTACGCCGCGCAGGCCGGCGCGCCGATGTAGCGATGGCCACCCCGTTGACGATGCCCGGCGCGAGCGACGCCTACCGCACCGCACGCGAAAAACTGCTAACCGCCGAGCAACAACTGCGCGAACAGATCGAAAGCGTCGCCGCGATGCGCCGCGCACTCCCGCCCGGCCCACGGATCCCCGACTACGAATTCTTCGACGGCGCGCACCGCGTGAAACTCTCCGAGCTCTTCGCCCCCGGCAAGCCGTACCTGGTCATGTACCACTTCATGTATTGGGCCGACGACGACGAGTTCTGCCCGATGTGCTCGATGTGGGTCGACGCCTGGGACGGCATCGCCCATCACGTCGCCCAGCGCGCGAACATCGTCGCGGCCGCGCTAGCGCCCGTCGACAAGGTGCAAGCATGGGCGGCCCATCGCAAATGGCAGCGGCTGCGGATCTTGGCCGATGCCGACCCGTCCTTCGCGCGCGACACCGGCGCCGAAGACGCCGGCGGCAACCCGATTCCGACGGTCTTGGTGTTCGAGCAAACCCCCGACGGCATCCACCACGTCCTCACCGCCCACGCCGAGTTCACCGACGGCAGCCCGCGCGGGATCGATCAACTCTGCCCGACCTGGCACATCCTCGATCTGCTGCCGTCCGGCCGCGGCGACTGGCACGCCGGCAACGCCTACGTGACCTGAAACAGCGCCTGAGTGAACTGTGCCGGATCGAACGGCGCAAGCGCATCCTGCCCCTCACCCAACCCAACGAACTTCACCGGCACCGCCAACTGATCGACGATCCCCACCAGCACCCCACCCTTCGCCGTCGAGTCGAGCTTGGTGACCACAACCCCCGTCAACTCCGTCGCCGCGTTGAAGAGCGTCGCCTGCGAGAGCGCGTTCTGACCCGTCGTCCCGTCGACGACGAGCAACGTCTCCGCCGGCGGCGCCCCCGTCTCGCGCTCGATCAC
>JBEKLD010000131.1:0-8529 GCA_050010375.1 Vulcanimicrobiaceae bacterium | reverse complement strand
AAGGCGACGTGCGCGTCGGCGTCGGCGCGCGGATCGGCAGCGGTGCGCGGATCGTCGGCCCGAGCGTCCTCGGCGACGGCGTCGTGCTGGGTGAGCGCGCCGTGATCGAACGCAGCATCGTCTGGAACGAGGCCTGGATCGGCGCCGGTGCGGTCGTGCGCGACACGATCGTCGGCGAGGGCTACACCGTCGCCGACGGGGCAACGCTGGTCGACGCGATCGTCGCGAACGAACCCGCACCAGCGTAGCGCGCCAGCTGGTCGGAGGCGACGCTCGTCGTGAAGGAGCGGCGTGCTGGATCGCGTCCGGACCTTCCTCTTCCCGCCGGCCTGCGTCGCCTGCGACGCGCCAGGCGTCGCGCTGTGCGCGCGCTGTGCGCCGTCGCCGGCGGCGATAGTACGATTCGCCCTCGATGGCGTCCCCGCGCACGCGCTCGGCCCCTACGAGGGCGCGCTGCGGGAGGCGATCGTGGCGATGAAGCGCGGCGAGCGCGATCCGCTCGACGCGTTCGCCGCGCTGCTCGACCGCATCCCGATCGGCGCACCGCTGATTCCGTTACCGACCTCGCGCAGCCGGGTCGCGCAGCGCGGCTTCGACCAGGCCGTTCAGCTCGCTCGGCGGGTCGCGCAGCGGCGCGCGCTGCCGCTCGTCGAGCCGCTGCGCAAGCACGGGCGTCCGCAGGAGGGCCGCGGCCGGCGGGCTCGGCTCGCAGCAGCCGGCCGCTTTCGCCTGCGGCCGGGCGTAGTGCTGCCAGCGACGGCCACCCTGCTCGACGACGTCTGCACGACCGGCGCGACCCTGCGCGACGCGGCGGCGACGCTGCGCGCGGCCGGCGTCGCGGTCGCCGGGATCGTCGTGCTGGCCCGGGCCGGCGGAACCCCGTCCGGCGCCGGGTGGTCGTAGCGAACGTGAAAGCGATATGGAACGGCGCCGTTCTGGCCGAGAGCGAGCGCACCGAGGTCGTCGAGGGGAACCACTACTTCCCGCCCGAGGCCGTCAAACGGCAGTATTTCGCCCCCTCCGAGACGCACACGATCTGCCCGTGGAAGGGGACCGCGAGCTACTACACGGTCCAAGTCGACGGCAAGAGCAATCCGGACGCGGCTTGGTTCTATCCGCAGACCAAAGACGCGGCGAAGAACATCGAGAATTACGTCGCCTTCTGGAAGGGCGTCGAGGTCACACCGTAAGCGCCGAGGCGGTCTACCTCGCGCGCGCGTGCGAGCTCGCCGCGCGCACGATCCCGGACGCGGCGCCGAACCCGCCGGTCGGCTGCGTCCTCGTCCGCGACGGGACGACGCTCGGCGAAGGCTGGCACCACCGTCGCGGTGAGCCGCACGCCGAGATCGAGGCGTTGCGTGACGCGCGCGCGCAAGGTCACGATCCGCGCGGCGCGACCGCTTACGTCTCGCTCGAACCGTGCAATCAGCACGGCCGCACGCCGCCCTGCTCGCTGGCGCTGATCGAGGCCGGCATCAGCCGGGTCGTCGTCGGCGCGCTCGACCCGAACCCGCGCACCGCCGAGGGCGGCGTGCGCCGCTTGCGCGAGGCCGGGATCGCGGTCGAGGTCGTCGACCTGCCGGCGGCGCGCACGCTGATCGAGCGCTTCCGCTGGACGATCACCCACGAGCGCCCGTACGTGACGCTCAAGATGGCGATGTCGCTCGACGGCTACGTCGCGGCTCGCCCCGGCGAGCGGCGCCAGCTCACCGGGCCGGCGGCGACCGAGCGCGTGCGCATGCTGCGCTGGGAGCACGACGCGGTGCTGATCGGCGCCGGGACGGTGCGCGTCGACGACCCACTGCTGACCGTGCGCCCGCACACGACGCGGCGCGCGCCGTACCACCGTGTCGTCGCTTGCGAGACGGCGCCGATCCCGGTCACGAGCCGCGTGTTGAAGCCGCCGCCCGACGCGCCGCCGGAGGCGTACGCGCGGACCATCCTCCTCGCGCCGGCCGGCCGGCGCGCCGAGTTCGCGGCGCTCGAGCCGTTGGCCGACGTCGTCTACGTCGGCGCCTCCGACGAGGGCGAGCTCGATCTCGGCCAGGCGCTGCTGACGCTGCGCCGCGCGCGAGAGATCTCCAGCGTGCTGTGCGAGGGCGGTCCGACGCTGGCCGGACGGCTACTCGCGCGGGGACTCGTCGAGCGGATCGTGTGGTTCGTCGCGCCGTTGCTGCTGCGCGCCGAGGGCGCCGTCCCGGTCCTGGCCGGCGCCGAGGTTGCCGGCCACGACGGGTGGCGCTTCGATCGCATCGAACGCGTCGGTGAGGATATGCTGCTCTCCGCCGATCTCACCGCGTGTTCTCCGGCCTGATCGCCCACGCCGGCCGCGTCGCCTTCGTCGAGGGTGAAGCCGCGCGCGGACTGATCCTCGCCGTCGAGTCGCCCGGCGCGATCGCCGAGGGCGTCGCAGTCGGCGATTCGATCGCGATCGACGGCGTCTGCCTGACCGTCGTCGGCTACGACGCGCTCGTGATGCGCTTTGACGTCGTCCCCGAGACCGTCGCCCGCACCGACCTCGGCGACCTGCGCGCCGGTGAGCGCGTCAACGTCGAGCTCTCGCTGCGGCTGGGCGATCGGCTCGGCGGCCATCTCGTCTACGGCCACGTCGACGCGAACGCGCCGATCCTCGGCAAAGCAGCAGAAGGCCAAGGCTACCGGTTGCGCGTCGCGCTGCCGGCCGCCCTCGCCCCGTTCATCGTCGAGAAAGGTTACGTCGCGGTCGACGGCGTCAGCCTGACCGTCGCCGCGGTCGAGCCGGGTGCGTTCGCCATCGCGCTGATCCCCGAGACGGTACGGCGCACGACCTTGGGGACCAAGGACGTCGGCGCCCGGGTCAACCTCGAAGTCGACCCGGTCGCGCGCTACGCGCGCGGTGCGCTGGACGCGTACGCGCGCGCCGCCGGCGTGCCGAGCGCGTGATCCGGTCGGGGCCGAGCGTGCGCGAGCGCGTGCGCTGGAGCGACGTCGACAAGATGGACATCGTCTATTACGGCCGCTACCTGCGCTTCATCGAAGCGGCGGAGAGCGAGTTCTTCCGGGCGCTGGGCTTCCCGTACGGCCGGGTCAGCGACGAGCTCGGGGTGTGGATCGCGCGGGTGAAGCTGGAGCTGACCTTCAAAGCGCCGGCGCGTTTGGACGACGAGGTCCTGTGCCGGGCCGAACTGCTGCGGATCGGCGGCTCGTCGATGACCTTCGCCTTCCCGATCGACCGCGCCGACGGGACGCGGCTGGCCGACGGCGGCCTCGTGCTCGCGACGCTCGATCGCCGAACGCTGCGGGCGACGCGGGTGCCCGCGCCGCTGCGCGCCGCGCTGGAGGCGCCGTGAGCGCGATCGGCGCGTGGCTCGGCGCGCTGTGGGAGTTCATCGCGCGCTGGTTCACGCGGCCACCGGGCGATGGGTCGATGCGCGGCGCCGCCTTCGTGCGGTACGCCGGCGCCGACGGATTGGGCCACGTCGGATGGGCCTTCGATTACGATGCCGCCGACGTCAACGCCGGCGCCGTCGAGAATCCCAGCGGCGCGGCGAAGAGCGATCCGGCCGACATGGGCTATTGGGATGTGTTCGTCCCCAGCCCGATCCCGGCGATGGCCGAGAAGGGGTACAACGCCCTCAAGTACGTCAACTTGAAGCGCGCGGATCCGGTCTCGGCCTATCGCGTCGCGCGCTGGGTCGCGACGCTACCCTACGAGGTGATCGGCCGCAACTGCCTCGACGACGTCTACGACATCTTGCGGGCGTACGGCGTATCGAATCTGCCCGTACCCTCGCAAGATTTTCTTCCCGACGTCTGGTTCGACCAGCTGTCGGCGACGCTCGCGCAGCCGGCCGCGACGTTCGTATGGTCGCGGACCGGCGCGCGGAGCCCGCGCATCAGAGTCGGCCTGGCGATGGCGAAGGTCGCACCGCCGAAGATGCCGAGTTGGCGTCGGGTCGGGGACCCCGATTGGCGCGACTTCCAGTCGCAATTGGAGTCCGCCCACCGCGCGCACGCGGCGGCAGCGGTTCAGCCTTCGTCGGAGGCGAGCAAGGAGTAGACGTCCTTGCGGGCCTGGTCGAGGATCGCGCGGACCTTCTCGAGGGTCGCCTCGTCGGCGCCGCGCGCGCCCATCACGGCGGTGGCCAGCTTGATCGCGGCCTGCTTGAGGCGATGGCGGGCGCTGGGGACCTCGTCGGTGTCCTCGCCGTCCTCGTCGCGCTCGGCCGTGCGGTCGGCGAGCAGCGTGCGGCCGGCGTCGGTGATCGTGTAGACGCGCTTGCCGTCGACCTCGGCGCTGGTGACGAAGCCACCGTCCTCGAGGAGCTGCAGGGTCGGGTAGATCGAGCCGGCGCTGGGGCGGAAGCCGCGCTTCTCCTCGATGGCGCCGATGATCTCGTAGCCGTGGCGCGGCGTCTCAGCCAGCATCTCGAGGACCAGGAACTTCATGTCCCCCCGGCGCGTCCGGGAGCCCCAGCGGCCGCCGAAGCCCTTTTCGAAGCCGCGCTCGAAGCGCACGTCGAACCCTTGGAAGCCGGACCCGAATACGCCCCGGCGGTGGCGTCCCCGGCCATGGCCGGGTTCAAAGAAATGTCTCATGGCACGGATATTACGCGATATATCGCGATACGTCAAGACCTAGCGCCGAGCAATCTGCGCTCATGACTTTTCGGGACCTTGTAGGGCCCGAAGTAACGTGATATGCTGAGGTCGTGACGAGCACCGCGATCGCTGAACTCCAGGAGATCCGTGACACGTTCGGCCTAACGCGGTCTGAGCTGGCCGATCTCTTGGGCCGACGCTCGCAGTCGCTCAGTGAGTGGGAGACCCGTGGGATTCCAAAAGATCGACAAGCCTCCGTCGAGCGGCTCGTCGACCTGGCCCGGCTGTTCCGGCGGCGCTTGATCGCGTCCCGGATTCCACAAATTGTCCGCACGCCAGACGCGTGGCTCGGCGGGCGAACGATGCTTGAAGCGCTTCGCGCCGACGGCGTCGACCCAATCTACGCGTACCTCGGCCGTCTTTTCGACTACGGGGGTACGTGAGCGATCTTCCGACCGTGCAACGCGGCGGCGCGTACTACCGCGTCGTCGCGCCCACTTGGCGAGATCCGCTCGATACATCCTACGCGAAGACCTATGGGGGACGCTGGAACCCACCCGGTGAGGTCGGGGCTTTGTACGTGAACGCCGATCTGCGCGTCGCGGCCGCCAACGCCCGTGCAAACCATGCGGGTCGCG
Source organism: Vulcanimicrobiaceae bacterium (assembly GCA_050010375.1). Lineage (GTDB taxonomy): Bacteria > Vulcanimicrobiota > Vulcanimicrobiia > Vulcanimicrobiales > Vulcanimicrobiaceae > Vulcanimicrobium. Next base: position 3,310 of record JBEKLD010000131.1, on the reverse strand, counting down.
CGATCAAGCTCTTCGATCTCCTTCCCGATGCGCGTCCCGAACTCGTGACCCTCGACATCCCGACGATCGATGTCCTCGACGCCTGGTCGCCCGAGGGCGTGGCCGCGCTCGGCTTCGCAGCGAATTTCCCCTACGCTGTTCCATGGCCACCTTGTCAGGCGGTCGCGCGCACCGCGCACGCGGCCGGGATCGCGGGCGTCGCTGCCCGCTCGAATGCGGAGGCAACTCCGACTGAGGTCGTCGGCGAGGAACTCGCCGCGTTCGACGGCGTCGACGTCGGTCCGCTACGCGAACGGCGATCGTTTGCCGAGTGGTACCCGGACCCGATTCCCGGCTAGACGGCGCGCCCGCATCAAAGCCGCAAGAGGGGCTCGAGCGCTTGGCCCGTGCGGGCGGCGCGGAGGAGCGCGGTGTCCATGTAGACGCGCTCTTCGACGATCTTGCCCGCCCGGAGGCGCAGCTTGTCGACCCCGCGCCAGTCGAAGCGTCTGCCGTCGATCAGGCGCGTTGCTTGCCATTCGACGATCACGACGTCTCCGCGCGAGGTCCAATCCAGCAGTTGCCAGACGAGGTCGGGGAAGAGTTCCTTTTGCCGATCGACGAGGTGCCCGATCTCGCTGCCCGCCAGCGGTCGGTCGACGAGCGGGTAGTGCAGCGTCCCGTCCGCGTGCCACAAGGCAAGAAACATCTCGGCGTCGCGCTCTGCCCACGCCGCCGCGAACCGCGTCACGAAGGCTTGGACGGCGAAATCGGACAGCGGTTCAGTCACGCGAGCAGGCGAGTTGGACTTCGTGGCTTTCGTGGCGCAGCAGCCACGCCTTTCGTTCGATGCCGCCGGCGTAGCCGGTCAGCTTGCCGTTCGCGCCGATGACGCGATGGCAGGGGATGGCGATCGCGATCGGATTGGAACCGTTCGCCAGCCCGACCGCGCGCGCTCCGTTGACGACCCCGACACGGACCGCGAGCTCGCCGTACGAGATCGTCGTCCCCGGCTCGATCCGTCGCAATTGCGACCAGACCTGCAGCTGAAACGGCGTCCCGCTGGTGGCGACCGGAAGCGTCTCGATCGCGCGCACGTCGCCATCGAAGTAGGCTGCCAGGCCGGCCCGAACACCGAGACGGTCCGTTCCACGTCGCAGCTCGTACGATGGGTAGTGCAACTGCAAGAGCCGACGCATCCGTGGTGCGACGTCCTCGAAGTCGAGCGCGCGTAACGTCTCTGCGTCGGTGACGGCGAGGATCGTGCCGAGCGGCGAGGGGACGCGATCCCAAGACAAGTCGATGCTCACGAGGCCTCCGCGGCGGCACCTTGCAGCCAGAGGCGCATCGCGGCGTAGGCGCGCCACGGGCGCCAGCGTTCCGCCGACGCCAGCAGGAAGGCCGGCGTCGGGCGGGCCGCCTCCGTCTGCGACGCGCGCAAGAGTCCGAGGTCGGTCGCCGGAAATGCGTCGGGTTCGTGCAGCGCTCGCATCGCGATGTACTGGGCGGTCCAGGCGCCGATGCCCGGCAACCGACACAGGCGCTCGATGGTCGCCTCCAGGCTGTCGGCCGAGCGCAACAACGTCGGGTCGGCGCAGAGCGCGCGCGCCAGCGCGGCAATGGCGTTCGCGCGTGCTCGGGGAAGCCCGATCGCCCCGATGTCGGCGTCCGCCAGAACGCGTGGAGTCGGGAAGAGGCGAGCCGGCTCACGCCGGTCGTCGAGCGTGCGGCCGAACGCAGCCACGAGTCGCCCCGCGAGGGTCGTGGCGGCGGCGACGCTGACTTGCTGCCCTAGGATGGCCCGAACGGCAAGTTCGAAATCATCCCAAGCGCCAGGGATGCGCACGCCCGGACGCGAGGCGACGTGCGAGGCGAAGCCGTCGTGCGCGAGATGCTCGTCGATGGAGACGGCGTCGGCGTCGAGATCGAGCAGCCGGCGAATTCGCGCCGCGACCGGCGCCAAAGCGGTCACCTGCGAGATCTCGATCGTCGCGAGCAGATGGTGCTTTCCGTTGACCGGACGCACGTCGATGCGGCCGCGCGCGTCGCCGAACTCGACCGTCCGACAGTAGCGGTGCGGCTCGACGATCTCGACCCCCGGCGTCGCGCGTGGCGTCATGAATGCGATGAACGACGCCCAGTCGTATGGCGGCCGGAAGGCCAACTGCAAGGTGACGCCGGTACTCGTGGAGACCGGCGTTGCCAACGCGGTCCGGCGCAGTTCGCGCGGCGCGCGCCCGTATGTTTGCCGGATGACGTCGTTGAAGCGGCGGACGCTGCCGAAACCGGCAGCGAGGCCGACGTCGGCCATCGGCAAGGCCGTCTGCGTGATGAGCTGCTTTGCGAAGAGAATCCGACGGGTCCGGGCGACCGCCAGCGGCGATGCGCCGAGGTGACGCGCGAAGAGCCGCCGCAGGTGGCGCGAGCCGACGCCGAGCCGCACGGCAAACGCATCGACGTCGTCGTCGTCGAGGCCGCCCTCGGCGATCAGCGCGAGGGCGCGCGTGACCGAACTTGCGGTACCCGTCCAGGCCGCGACGCCGGGGGCGATCTCCGGGCGGCAGCGCAGGCACGGCCGGAACCCCAACTGGTGCGCCTCCGCGGCGCTGCGCACGAAGATGCAGTTCTCGAGCTTCGGGGTGCGGGCTGGGCAAATGGGACGACAGTAGACCTTCGTCGTGCGGACCGCGGTGAAGAACCGCCCGTCGAAGCGAGCGTCGTGGGCGCAGAGCGCGCGGTAACAGGCGTCGCGATCGAGCTCGGTGATGGGCACGGACCTATTGTGCCACAAGGCGCGCCGCGTACTGGCCATCTGCGGACCTCAATGACCGAGCGTATGCTTGCTCTTCCCGTAGGCACCCGCGGGGTCAGGTCGGCCAACTTGACATCTGTGCTAGTTATATACTTGGCTCAGCGCAGGCGGTGAAGGTGTGAGCAGCCAAGCCTGTGGTGTATGGGCGCTTGGTGGAAGATCGGCACGCCGCTTACGGGCTCCATTGTGTTCGGATGGGCACTTCTTAACTCTGTCCTCGACAAGGCGGGTAAGGTGGCCTATTTGGACGCCCTCGGCCTTGAAGTAAAGCCGGGCGGCGTGGCGGACACCGTCCTTACATTCATTCACGGCTTTGCGATTCAGTGGTGGGTCGCCCTGTTCGCGCTATGCGTATTGGTTTGGTCGCTCAACACGTTCTTTCGCGAGCAAATGCCTATTTGGGCAGATGCCCTTGAGGCTGTCGCCATCCGTGGGCGACTTGGGCCGATTTATTTTGATGATCAAGTTCGTTTAATGGCGCGCAAACTAACACGGTACGCCAGCCGAGCCGAACCAAAC
>JBEKLD010000130.1:0-8557 GCA_050010375.1 Vulcanimicrobiaceae bacterium | reverse complement strand
AACATCTCCTCGGCGGTCTGCGCCGTCAGGCCGAATCCGCCGGCGGCGTTCTCGCCATTGGCGATCACCGCGTCGACGTGGTGCTGCTCGCGTGCGAGCGGCAGGTGGGTTTTCAGGACCTCGCGACCCGGCGAGCCCATCACGTCGCCGACGACCAGAATCGTGACCGTGCCGGGAGTTACGATCGGGCCCTGGCTTTCGCGTGTTTGCGAGCGTGCGCGAAGTAGACGAGCACGCGCTGCTCATCCCGGAAACCGACCAGCCGCTGGCGCTGCGCCGGATCACGCAACGCGTCGAGCCCGACCTCGACCAACTCCTCGCGCGCTGTCGGGTCGTCGTCGACCGGGGTCAAGCCGGCGGCGTCACGGACGAGCCGTTCGCCGAACGCGTCGGCAAGCAAGGCGACGAGCAGTTCCAGCTCCTCGCGCGCGAACGAGGCCGCCTCGCGCGTGACGTGCACGAAGGTCACCGCGGCGTCGCGGTCGCAGGCGACCCCGATCCGACCGGGGTCCTCGGTCCGCAGGTCGTGCAAGGCCCGGACGTACTCGACGACCTGCTCGCGCAGCGCACGCACCCGCGCCCGGTCGAGCCGCTCGCGGACCGCGAACGAGAGCGTCAGCGTCGCGTCCGACGGATTCGAACGGATGCTGTGGATCTCGGGGAAGCGGACCAGCAACGCGACGACCCGGTTGACCGTGTCGGCGGAATCGTAGGCGGGCGGGCGGAGGGTAGACATCTCTGCTTTCGGGCGGCCTGGAGGGGGGGGACGATGCTTCGGACCCCCTGCCGGGGGGGACCTGCGGGGGGAGCGAGACTCGTCTGCGCCACGGCCGGGCGCCGGCGAGTACCCCTCAGGAACGCCTCCGGCGAGGCGACAGTGGCGGTGGCGGTGTATACCTGGGAACCTCCATGCGACGCTGGCTGACGGTGACTGGCTTGGCGGCGGCCGTCGTCCCGAGCGCGACCCTGGTCCACCTGGTGGCCGAGGCGAGCGCGCTGGGACCCGGTGCGCTGTCGCTTGCGTTCGTCCTGCGCCACGTCTACCTCGGGGTACTGCTCGGCCTCAGCCTGGCCGTCTTCGCCCGCACCGTGGGCCTCGGACGCCCCCGCGCCGAGCTGCGGCGGCGCGTCGCCCTGCTCGGGGCGAACCTGCGGGGTCCGCACGCCCCAGCGCTGCTCACCACGCTGATGGCCGCGCAGCTGGCCTTCTTCGCCCTCACCCAGCTCGGCGAGGGGATCCCGCTGCTGGGCGGCGATCTCGCCCTGGGCCTGGCGGTCGGCCTGCTCGGCTCGCTGGCCGCCGGCCTGCTCGTCTGCGCTCTGGGCCGTTCCCTGGCGGAGGTCGCCGCCCGAACCCTCACGTGGCCCCGGCCGCCCGCGCCGGCGGCGCCACTCCTGGTCTGCTCCGCGCCGCCGCCGCGCTCGGCCGCGGCCGTCTTCAGCCTGTTCATCCCGAACCGGCCGCCCCCGTTTCCATCCCTGACCTAGCGCCACAAATACTCGTCCTAGAAAGGGATTCGAAACGGTGTTCACCCCACGAAACGCGGCGCGGCGTACGCGAGCGCTTTTCCTGGTTTTCTTTCTCGTCCTCGCCTCCGCCGGAGTCGCGCTCGCACAGGCGACGACGTTTCTGTCCGGGGTCGTGCTGGCGAACGGGAAGCCCGTCGCCGGCGCGACCGTCACGGCGGTCGGCAACAACCTGAACCTGCGCGCGACCACGGACGCGCAGGGCCACTTCAGCTTCACGGCGCTGCCGTTCGGCGTCTACGACGTCGACGCGACCTCGCCGGCCGGTTCGGCACAGCTGCGCGTCGAGGTCGGCACGGCGGGCAGCACGATCACGATGACGCTCGGTGCGCTCAAGACGATCGGCCGCGTCGCCGTCGGCGCGCGGCCGCCGCTCGGCGGATCGGGGACGGACCTGACCCTCCCCTCCAACATCCTGACCGAGTCACCCGCGAACGGCAGCCTGCCGGCGATCTTGCTGCAGCTCCCCGGCGCCGCGCGCGGTGCCAACGGCGTGGTCCACATCAACGGCGACCACGGCGACGTCAACTACATCGTCGACGGCATCCAAGTTCCCCAAGAGCTCAACCGCAACATCGGGTCCGAGTTCGACCCCAACGACGTCGCAAACATCGAGGTCCTCAGCGGGGCCTATCCGGCCGAGTTCGGCGAGCGATTCGCCGAGGTCGTCAACGTCAACACCCGCACCGGGACGGGGCCGCCGGGCTTCACCGGCGACCTCGACTACGGCGCCTACGCGCTGACCGACTCGACGATCTCCTACCACGCCCCGCTCGGCACCGGCAACTTCGAGATCGCGATGCGCAACGAGCGTGGCGATCACGGCCTCGATCCGCCGGACTTCAGCTCGCCGCACGACGACTTCAGCAACGCGAACCAGTTCCTGCGCTACACCCAGCCGATGGGTACGAGTTTCCTCAACCTCACGGTCAGCCACTCGTACCAGACCTACCAGATCCCGAGCGACGTCGAAAACGGCGAGCCGGCCAACACCGACGACAACGAGACGCAAGAGGATCTCTTCGCGGCGCTCCAAATCCGCCAGCCGGTCGGGGGCGAAGGCTCGTTCTCGTACGGCCCGTTCTTCAAGCGCTCGACGATCCGTGACTTCGGCGATCCGAGCAACGACTTCGCGTACGGCGAGGCGCTCAACGTCGCGGCCGGCGGTGCGCCGACCACCTGCGCCAACGCGCTCGTCCTGAATAACCCGACCGTGCAGAACGGCCTGGTGACCGGGGGCTTCAGCGCCAACCCGGCCGTCAACTACGTCAACGGCTCGTGCGGCTACTCGCTCTTCGGCGACCGCACCGCGATCGACGTCGGCGGCAGCGCCGCCTACGACAACCGCAGCCCGTTCCACGACGTGCGCTTCGGCATCAACTACGACGCGACGCACGTCGACAAGGACTACGCGGTCACGCTCCAACCGGACAACTTCCTGGCGCCCATCTTCACCCCGGCGACGCCCGACGCGCCGTACACCGTGGTGGACGATTCGCCCAACGTCGGGCACCTGCTGGCATTCTACCTGCAGGATAGCTGGAAGCTCGGCGATCGCTACCAGCTGGACTATGGCCTGCGCCAGGACATGTTCGCGGTCTTCTCGACCGACTTCGATCGCGGCTTCGCCCAGACGAGCCCGCGTATCAAGCTCACCCGCTCGCTGGGCGACCGCGCCAGCGTCTACGTCTTCTACGGCCGGTACTTCACGCCGTTCTCGCTGGAGAACGTCGGGCCGATCGCGGCGTACACGCTGAATCTGCCGACCGGCTTGCCGCTCGCGCAGTTCGACCTCAAGCCGGAGCGCGACTCGAGCTACGAGATCGGCGGGCACCTGCCGGTGGGGGCGGGTGACCTCGGCCTGCGCGTGATGCAGAAAGACGCGACCGACCTGATCGACGATACCGAGGTCGGCGTGACGAACCTGCACCAGGACATCAACTACGCCCTAGGACGGATCGCGACGCAGTCGGCCTACTACCAGTATCCGCTGCAGAGCGTCGGGCGCGTCTACGGCTCGGTGACGCACACCTACTCGGTGAACAAGGACTGCGAGACGCAGTTGCTCGCGCCGTGTTTCCCTGAGGTCGTCAACGGCAGCCCCGACTGGACGCCGGCCGATCACGACCAACGGGTCGACGTGAACGGCGGGATCATTCGCAACGACCAGCACGGCGGCTGGTGGTCGGCCGACGGTGAGTACGGCAGCGGCCTGTCGACCTCGCTCGATCCCAACGGCGGCATCACCTGCGCCGGACCGGACTATCTCGAGAACATCGGCGGCCCGTGCAAACGCACACCGCACACGACCTTCAACGCGGAGCGAGGCATCGCGCTCGGGCGCGGGATGGTGTTGACCTTCCGCGTCGAGAACCTGCTCAACGACCGCTACATGGTCACCTACCTCAACGCGCAGGGGAACCATTGGGCGCCGCCGCGGACGTTCGACGTCGGGTTGCGCTTCGGTCCCCGCCCGCGCTGAGGCCGGCCTCGCCGGCTCCGGTTATGCGCCGCGAACGAGGCGCAGGGCCGGAGCCGTCGAGGGCAGGGTGCGCAGCAGCTGCTCGTACGGCAGCGGCGTGCCGAACCGGTACCCCTGCGCCTCGGTGCACCCCAGCGACGAGACGAACTCGATCTGGGCGTCGGTCTCGATGCCCTCGGCGGTGACGTTGAGCCCCAGCGTCTTGGCGACGTTGACGATCGATCCCACGATCGCTTGATCGTAGGCGTCGTCGGCGATGTCGGCGATGAAGGCACGGTCGATCTTCAGGCCGGTGACCGGCAGGCGCTTGAGGTACGCCAGCGAGCTGTAACCGGTCCCGAAGTCGTCGACCTCGATCCGCAGTCCGATCGCGCACAGTTCGCGCAGTGCCGGGACGACGGCGTCGTCGAGCGCGACGTGCTCGGTCACCTCGATCGTCAACGCGTCGGGGGTGAGCTCGTGCTCGGCGAGCATCGCCGAGACGACGTCGGGCAAATCGGTCTCGCGCAGGTCGCGCGGCGAGAGGTTGACCGAGATGCGGAAGTGCGGGTGTGTCTTGCGGATGCGCGCGACCGTGCCGCACGCCTCGCGCAGGATCCAGCGATCGAGCGAGACGATCGCGCCGGTCTCCTCGGCGATCGGGATGAACGTGTTCGGCATGACCAATCCGCGCGTGCGGTGGTGCCAGCGCATGAGCGCTTCGCAGCCGGTGACCCGCCGGGTGGCGAGATCGACGATCGGCTGGTAGAGGACGCGCAACTCTTCGCGTGCCAACGCGTGCCAGAGATCGTTCTCGAGCGCGAGCCGCTCGGCCGCGGTGGCCTCGATCGTCGCGTCGTAGATCGCATGCCGGTTGCCGCCCATCGCCTTGGCGCGGTACATCGCGGCGTCCGCGTGCGCGACGATCGCCTCGGCCGTCCGGCCGTGATCGGGGAAGATCGCGGCGCCGACGCTGGCGGTGACGAACAGCTCGCGGCCCAGGACCGAGAGCGGGGTCTTGAGCACCCGCAGGACGCGCTGCGCCGTCGCGTCGGCGTCGCCGGCGTCGACGACCTGCGGGACCAGGATGATAAACTCGTCGCCGCCGGGGCGGGCGATGACGTCGCGCGGGTGGAGCGTCTCGCGCAAGCGCCCTGCGACCTCGCGCAAGACCGCGTCGCCGACCCCGTGGCCGAGCGTGTCGTTGATCGTCTTGAAGCGATCGAGGTCGATGTAGAGCAACGCGAAGCGCCGGTCGTCGAGGCTGGCCGTCTCCAGCGCGGCGTTGAGCCGCTGCTCGAGCGAGAGCCGGTTGGGCAGGCCGGTCAGGCGGTCGCGATGGGCACTCTCGAAGAGCTGCTGCTGGGTGCGCTTGAGCTCGGTGATGTCGAGCGAGACGCCGACCGCACCGATCACGCGCTTCTTGTCGTCGCGCAGCGGCTCGACGTGATGCCGCAGCCAGCGCTCGCCGCGCGCCGTCACGATCCGCACTGAATCACCGGCGAAGACTTCTTCGAGCACGTGCTCCGAGATCAGCGCGTCGCACGGCTGGTCGATCAGCTGCGCGGGGTTGAGTTCGAGCTCGGTCAGCGCACCGCCGGCGACCGCGGTGAAGCGCGCGTCGCGATCGGTCGTCCACAGGGCGGCGTCGACGTTCTGGGTCACCAGCCGCATCCGCTGCTCGTTCTCGCGCAGCAGCGTCTCGGCGCGCATGCGCTCCGTCACGTCGCGCAGCAGGATCAAGGTCTCGGAGGCGGCCGGCTTGATGCGCACCTCGACCCACGAGCGGGTCGCGGCGAAGGCGTGGATGCTCTCGACGACGTTCCCGGTCCGGCGGGCGCAGCGAATGTCCGGGACCAGCTCGGAGCCGAGCGGGTCGACCACGCTGTCGAGGCTCTTGCCGACCAGGCCGCCCGCCAGCGTGCGCAGCAACCGTTCCGCTTCTTCGTTGACGTGGGTGATGCGCAGCGACTCGTCGACGATGTAGATGCCGTCGCCGACGGTCTCGAGGACGTTGAAGCGCCGCTCGACCGCATCCTCCGCCGTCGCGCGCGCGAGGCGCACGACCACCAGCATCCGCGCCGCCCACAGACCCAGGACGACGAGTGCGACCAGGAACACCAACCCGAGCGCGATGATCATGCTAGCCCTCGCGTCTGCGCGACCTCGAGCAATTCGCCCCGCGAGCGAACCTCGAACGCCGCATAGACGTCGGCGACCTGCCGCTCGATCGTGTAGAGGCTGCGGCTGAAGCGCCGCGACAGTTCGATCAGCTCAGCGCCGCTCCAGAGCGCGCGCGCGATCTGCCGTTGCAGCGGCGAGAGCGTGCGCGGCATCGCCTCCTCGCGCGCGACGGCGTCGTCGGCGACCGTCGCGAGCGGGCAGTTCGGGTAGCGGCTGGCGTGCGCGATCGAGGCGGTGCGCCATTTCTGCTCGCCCGTCGTCTCATACAGCGTCGCCGCGGCTAACGTCGCCCGAAAGTGGTAGCCCGCTGCCTCGAACTTCTGATAGGCGGCGACCAGCGACGGAACTCCCGTGTCGCGCCGGCCGAGGGCGAGCTCGATGAGACCCTGGGCATACTGCGCGAACGCGACGAACCGCGGGTCCTTCGTCATGCCGAGCGCGGGGTCGGCGTCGGTCGCGCCGATCGAGCCGTAGGTGCCGGCATAGCGTTGCGCGCGCACCGCGTCGACCGGCGCGTAAAGGGTCGCGAGCACCGGCAGCACCTGCCGTTCCTCGCCGACCGCCATCTCCCAGCGCACGTCGCGCGCGAGGCGGTCGGCCTCGGCCAGCTCGTCGAGCGACCAGACGTTGTTGCCGGCGATGCGCGCCACGTAGGCGCGATCGAGGCAGGCCATGATCCGCCACGGAATGGACGGCGCGACCGCGCGGGCGTCCTTGAACGACCACTGCGCGCGCCCCGGCTCGCCGCGCATGAACGCATCCCAGCCGAAGAATCGCAGGGTGTTGAACCGCTCGACGCTGACGTCCGGCGTCCACGCCAAGCTCTCCGCCGCCGCCCGAGCCGCGGCCACGCCCTCACCATCTGCGATCTCGAAGGCGACCAGAGTCAAGGTGTAGATCGCCTTCGCAAGCACCTCGACGTCCATCGGTTCGCTCGCCGAAGGCTCGACCCCGAGCACGGCTTGGCAGTCCGCGATCTGGCCACGGAGGTCTCCCCCGGCCGCGTGGAACCAGCCGCGAACGTAGTACGTGCTCGCCACGACGTTCGGGTCGGGATGGGCCAGCGCGAGCGCGAACTCGGGCGCCGCGAGATCGCAGTCGCGCCGGAGAAAGCGCACGCGAAGCGCGTGGAGCGCGAGCGTTTGCTCACCGGCGGGGACTGCCCCCGCGAGCTTGCGCGCCGCTGCATAGCGGGCCTCGCCGGCGTCGAGGTCACGTGCCCGTGAGAGCCGCCATCCCATCTCGACGTCGCGTCCGAACCGGCCCTCGACCGAGGTGAAGAGATCCTCGACGCTAGCCAGGTATTCGAGTCCGCGGACGGGGTCGCGACGACTGAGCACCTCCGCCTTGACGAGCGCTGCGCGCTCGGCCTGGGCGGTGGGCCAGTCTTCACAACCGTCGAGCAGGGAGAGGGCCTCGTCGTACCGCGCCGCCCGCAACGCGAATCGCGCGTCGCGGACGGTATCGGCGGTGCCCCTCCCCACGTCGATGCTTCCCTGCACCTGAGTGTGGTCCGGCGCTCTAGTCGGTCAGCGTTCCGACGTTGAGTTGGTCCGATGGAGCCAAGTCTATCGGTAAGGTTGGCCCCGGGTCGGTGTCGTTACCGGTGGCCGTGACCGTATTGCCGCTGACGCTGGTGTACTCGTTGAGCACGGTGAGGGTGTACGCTCCCGCGCCGAGCGCGTGGAGGGTGAACGTCCCATCCGAGGCGGTGGTCGTCGTGTTGGCGACGTTCCCGAGGGGACCCGACGCGACCACGGTCGCACCGACCACAGGCTGTCCGCTCGCGTTGAGGACCGTACCGCTGACCGTCGCGGGTTGACTCGCGACGACGAGGTTTGCTCTGACGAACGCGCTGTTGTGGTGCAGCGAGACCGACTCGAGGACGTTGAAGTCGACGGCGACGGTCACCGAGCTACCGGCGGAACCGCTGATGCTGATCGGCGCGGAGAGCGCGACCAGGCCTTGTCCCGACGGCCCGTTCCAACCGCCCCATTGTGAGGCTCCGGTCGAGAAGCGCATCGGATAGGTCTGGCCGTTCGTGAACACGCTCGACTGCGAGGGGTCGACGATCAGCTGGAGCGAGGTGTAGGTAGTACCCGCCGGCACCGACCCCTGCAAGGGCAAGCCGACCTGCTGCAAGGTCAACAGGTTGACGATCTGCGGGGTCGAGTACGTCACGAGCGGATACGCGACGCCACCGGCGACCACGTTCACGCCGTCGAGCGCGACGTTGACCTGCGAGCCCGGCCCGAGCTGGAGCGGCGCATCGAGCAGATCGACCACGAGGCTTAGCACCCCAAAAAGACCACCGCCGCCGACATCTTGCGTGTGCCGCACGGTACCAGCGGACGACAGCGTCTGCGAGGGGACGTTGGACGTCGC
>JBEKLD010000129.1:0-8640 GCA_050010375.1 Vulcanimicrobiaceae bacterium | reverse complement strand
AGCTGATGACCGCGCAGCGGCCCTCGGTCGGCCTGGAGATCCTGCGCACGACCGGGGTCCTGGCGGTGCTCTGGCCCGAGCTCCTCGAGGGCGTCGGGGTCGAGCAGAACGACTGGCACGCCTACGACGTCTACCGTCACAGCCTCGAGACGCTCGACGCGGTCGGGCCGGGCGACCTGACGCTGCGCCTCGCCGCGCTGCTGCACGATGTCGGGAAGCCGCGGACGGTCGCCCCGCGCGCCGACGGCCGGGGCAACTCGTTCTACCAGCACGAGCACGTCGGCGCCGACCTGGTCGGGCCGATGTTGGCCCGACTGCGGCTGCCCAGCGAGACGATCGCGACCGTCGCGCACCTCGTCCGCCAGCACATGTACGCCGCCGACCCGGAGGTCCCGGACCGCACCCTGCGCCGGTTCGTGCGCCGGATCGGGGTCGAGCACCTCGACCGGCTGTTCGCGCTGCGTTGGGCGGACATCGCCGGCTCCGGGTTGCCCAAGCGCGACGGGAGCAACGAGCGCTTCGAGGCGCGGATCGCGGCCGTCTTGGCGGAGAAGCCGCCCTTCCGGGTCAGCGATTTGGCGATCAGCGGCTCCGATGTGGTGGCGCTCTTCGTGCGCAAAGGCCTGGCCCCGGCCGGCTTCAGCGGTGACGCGCGGGTCGGGGAGGTGCTGCGCGCGCTGTTCGAGGAGGTCACCGATGACCCGTCTCGGAACGAGGCGGGGCTGCTCGCCGAGCGCGCGGCGCGCTATCTCGACGAGCGCTTCTCGGCCTCCGGATAGGTTCGGTTCGTTGTCCGCGGTAGCTCCCACGACGGCGCGCGTCATCGCGATCGTCAATCAGAAGGGCGGGGTCGGGAAGTCGACCACCGCCGTGAACCTCGGCGCGTCGCTGGCCGTTCTGGGCCTCCGCGTACTCGTCGTCGACATCGATCCGCAGGGCAATACCACGACAGGATTTGGTGTCGACAAGCGGGCCGTCGAGCGCGACGTCTACACCGTGCTGCTGCAGGACGCGGCGATCGTCGATGTCGCCCGGCCGACCGAGATCGAGAACCTGGCGATCGTCCCGGCGACCCTCAACCTCGCCGGGGCCGAGATCGAACTGGTCTCGACCTTTCAGCGGGAGAGCCGCCTGAAGGCGGCGCTGGCCGGCGTGCTGCGTACCTACGACGTGGTCCTGATCGACTGCCCGCCGTCGCTGGGCCTGCTGACGGTCAATGCGCTGACCGCGGCCAGCGAGGTCATCATCCCAGTCCAGGCCGAGTACTACGCGCTCGAGGGGCTGAGCCAATTGATCGCGATCGTGCGCCGGATCAAGGAGGGGCTCAACCCCGACCTGATGATCAGCGGCGTCTTGATCACGATGTTCGACGGGCGCACCAAGCTGGCGACCGAGGTGCTCGAGGAGGTCAACCGCTATTTTCCCGACCGCGTCTTCCAAACCCAGATCCCGCGCAACATCCGGCTCTCCGAGGCTCCCTCGTACGGCAAGCCGGCGATCCTGTTCGACGTGAAGAGCCGCGGCGCGCAAGCGTATCTCGCCCTCGCGCGCGAGCTCGCCGCGCCGCCGGGCGCCGCGTGAGCGCACGCCGCGGATTGGGCCGCGGGCTCGGCGCGCTGCTCGGCGAGGGCGGGACGGCCGACGTAACCGCCGCGCCGCCGAAGCGCGAGCTGCCGCAGATCCCGTTGGCGCGCATCCGCCCCAACCCGCGCCAGCCGCGCCAGAACTTCGAGCCGACCGCGTTGGCCGAACTGCGCGACTCGATCGCGACCTTCGGCGTGCTCGTCCCGCTGATCGTGCGCGAGCGCGGCGACGGCTACGAGCTGATCGCCGGCGAGCGGCGGCTGCGGGCCGCGCAGGCGGCCGGGCTCGCGACCGTGCCGGCGATCGTGCGCGCGGCCGACGACCGCGAGTCGCTCGAGGTCGCGATGATCGAAAACCTGCAGCGCGAAGACCTCGATCCGCTCGAGGAGGCGATGGGCTTCGCGCACCTGATGGAAGCGCACGATTTCACCCAAGAGCAGGTCGCGCAGCGGGTCGGCCGCAGCCGGCCGGCGATCGCTAACGCGCTGCGGCTGCTCTCGCTCCCCGACAGCGTCAAAGCGTACGTGCGCGAACGCGCGCTGAGCGCCGGCCATGCGCGGGCAATCCTGGCCCTGCCGCCGGAACGGCGCGAGAGCGCCGCGCGGCGCGCGGTCGCCGACGAGCTCTCGGTCCGTGCGCTCGAGCGCCTGACGCGCGAGCCGGCGCCCAAACGCGCGCGCCCGGCGGCGCCGCGCAACGCCGATCAGGAAGCCGTCGTCGAGCGGCTGCGCTACAAGTACGCGACCCAAATTCGGCTGGTCGCGCACGGGCGCGGCGGCACGATCGAGCTGCGTTACGTCGATCCGGACGACCTGCTGCGCATCGTCGACCTGCTGCTCGGCGAGTCGTGAGGCGGTCCGGCGCGCGCGCCGCGTGCGCGCTGCTCGCGCTGGCGTTGCTGGGCGTGGCGCCGCCGCCGGCCTTCGGCCCGGTCCCACCCGGCGCGATGACGGTGCTGGTGCGGTGCTACGTCTCGGCGTTGCGCGCCGGCGACTACGCGACGGCGTTCGGGTTGCTCACCGGTCGCGAACGCGCCTACTTCGGCGCCGCGACCGCCTTTCGCAGCGTCTTCGAGGCCGACGCGTTCGCACTCGAACGAGCCGATTTGGTCGGCGCACGCGGTGGTGCCCGCGCGCGCGTCTACTTCGTGCGCGAGCGCGTCGCATTCGTCGATCACGCGACCGACGCACGCCGCGAGCTCGATGTGACGGTACCGCTGGGCGTCGTGCGCGAGCGCGGCACGCTCGCGATCGAGGATCCCGGAAAACCGTACCGCGCCTACGCGACCGATGCGCAGGCCGACGCCGACGGTCTGCGCGTGACGGTGAAGAAGCTCGACTTCTATCCCGGTCGCGTCGACGTCGTGGTGACCTTCGCGAATCGCGGTGACGGCTTCGTCACGCTGCTGCCATACGGGCGCAGCGTCTTGCGCGACGATCGCGGCGGCGTCTATCGGCCGATCGCGAATCGCGATTGGACCGTCACCGACAAACAACTCTTCGAGGGTGTTCCGCTCGCGCCGAGCGCCGAATACACCGGCTCGCTCGCCTTCGCCGCGCCGCGCTTCGGCGATCCGCGCCGGGCGTGGTCGCTGACCCTCGGTCCGGCGCTGCGCGCGGGCGCCGACGCGCCGTTCGCGCTGACCGTCGCGGTCGCGCCGCCCAGCTCGGGCGCGCGATGAGCGAACGACACGGACTGCGGGCGCGGCTGCGCGGCGTTTACGCCGTGGTCGAGCCGGTGCGCGGCGAGCCGATCGCGTTCGTCGAAGCGCTGCTGCGCGGCGGGATTCGCCTGGTCCAGGTTCGCGCCAAAGAGGGCATCGACGGCACGACGCTGATCGCGATCGTCGAACGGGTGCGGGCCGCCGGTGGGATCGCCGTGCTGAACGACGACGTCGGCCTGGCACGGCTCGCCGACGGCGTCCACTTGGGGCAGGAGGACGCGGCGCACTACGACCTCGCCGTCCTGCGCGACGCGCTCGGCCCGCAGGCGATCATCGGCCTCTCGTGCGGCACGCCGCAGGAAGCCGCCCGCGTCGACCCGGCGGTGGTCGATTACGTCGGGGTCGGCCCGCTCTTCGCGACCGGCTCGAAGGCCGATGCAGGTCGGCCGATCGGCATCTCGGGGGCGCGCGCCGTCGTCGAGGCCAGCCCCGTCGCCTGCGCCGTCATCGGTGGGATCGGCCCGACCACGATCGCACGCGCCCGCGAGACGGGCGCGGCGATGGCGGCCGTCCTCTCGGCGCTGGTCGAGCCCGATCCGGCCGCCGCGGCGTCGGCGCTGATCGAGCGCTGGGGGTGAAGGCGGTGGTCGTCGCCACGGTTGGGACGACGCACCCGCTCGCCTTCGCCGGGCTGCCGCACGCGCTGCTCGCGCTCGCCGACGAGGGCGTGCGGCCGGTCTGCGTCGTCGCCGGTGTCAGCGCGCAGGACGCGGTGCACGTGCTCGCGCGCGCGCCGGTCGATCCGGCGACGATCGCCGCCCAGTTCGCGGCGCTCGAGGCGGCCGGTGTCGGTGCGTTTCACGTCGGCGCGCTGCTGGCGGAGCCCTCGGTGCGGGCGGTAGCCGATGGGTTGGCGACGTTCGCCGAGGTCCCGGTCGTCGTCGATCCGGTGCTGGCCGCCAGCGGCGGCGAGCCGCTCGCCGACGAGCCGACGCGGCTGGCGCTGCGCGATCTGCTGCTGCCGCGCGCGACCCTGCTGACGCCGAATCTGGCCGAGGCCGGCGCGCTCCTCGGCCGGCCGGTCGAGGACCTGGCGGGGATGCGCGAGGCCGCCCGCGCGCTGATCGCGTTCGGCGTGCGCTGCGTCCTCGTCAAGGGCGGCCATCTCGACGGCGACCCGGTCGACGTCTTCGCCGACGCGTGGTCCGTGCGCGAGCTGCGCGCGCCGCGACTCCCCGGGTCGCTCCGCGGAACGGGGGATCTGCTGGCGGTGAGCGCCGCCGCGGCGCTCGCCCGCGGCGCGGCGCCGCTGCAGGCGGTCGAGCACGGCCGCGCGCGCGTCCGGGCCGCGCTCGCCGAGGCGCAGCCGTTTGCCGGCACGTTCGTGCGCCGGCTCGGTCCCTAAGGCGCGGCCGCTGCGCTCAGCGGTACGAGCGCTGCGACTGGAAGCAGTCGCGGCAGTAGACCGGCTTGTCGCCGCGCGGTTGAAACGGGACCTCGGCCTGCTGACCGCAGCTGCTGCACGTCACCGTGTACATCTCACGCGGCGCGCCACCGTAGCCGGCGTTGCGCGCGCCGCCTCCGTAGCCACCGACGCTGGTGAGGCCGGCGCCGGCGCCGCTCTGGCGCGCGTTCTTGCGCGCGGTGCGACAGTCGGGGCAGCGATTCGGCTTGTTCTGAAAACCCTTGGTGGCGAAGAACTGCTGTTCGCCGGCGGTGAAGACAAACACCGCACCGCAGTCGGTGCAGGTCAGCTGCTCATCGGTATACAAGCGAGTGAACTCCTACGGGGTTACCAGGTTTCGACTCGCTACAGTGACCTTGATGTGGTGATGCCACGATAGACGGGACCGCGCGGGGATCGAGAACCGGTCGATTATGCGTGGATACTACCACGAGCCCCCCACCCGTGCAAGACAGTAATTACCGACGCCAATGAGCTCCGAAACCACCGTAGTTTCCGCGCGTTCGCGCGTGATGTCCGGCACCCGACCGACCGGTAGGCTTCACCTCGGGAACTTGCTCGGAGCGCTGACGAACTGGGTCCAGCTGGCCCAGACGGCGGAGGCGTTTTTCGAGGTCGCCGACCTGCACGCGTACACGACCGGCTTCGAAGATCCGCAGGCGATTCGCGACGCGCGTGAAGAGGTGGTGCTCGACTGGCTCGCTGCCGGTCTCGATCCCGAACGCTCGACGTTCTTCCTGCAGTCGGCGATCCCCGAGATCCCGGAATTGCAGACGCTGCTGGCGATGATCACGCCGGTGTCGTGGTTGCAGCGGACGCCGACGTACAAGGAACAGATCGCTGCGCTCGGCGGCGAGATCGCGACCTTCGGGTTCCTCGGGTATCCGCTCTTGCAGCTGTGTGACATCGCAGCCTTCCGCGCCGACACGGTGCCGGTCGGCAAAGACCAGGTCGCGCACCTCGAGCTGGGTCGCGAGGTCGTGCGGCGCTTCAATCATCTGTACGGTCCGACGCTGGTCGAGCCGCACGTCCTGCTCTCCGCTTTCCCGGACGTCCCCGGCAGCGACGGCCGCAAGATGTCGAAGTCGTATCACAACACGATCGACATCGCCGACGACGAGGAGACGACGACCCGGAAGATCCGCTCCTACATCACCGACCCGCAGAAGGTCCGGCGCAACGACCCCGGCCGGCCGGAGATCTGTCCGGTCTTCGCCCTGCACCACTTCTCCAACGCCGCGCGCGTCGAAGAGATTCGCGAAGCCTGCGCCGCCGGCGCGCTGGGCTGCGTCGCCTGCAAGGCGGAACTCGCCGAGACGCTCAACGCCTACCTGCGTCCGGCGCGCGCGCGCCGCGCCGCCTTCGACCGCGCGCAGGTCGACGCGATCCTGCGCGCCGGAAGCGACCGCGCCCGCACGGTCGCGAACGCCACCCTGCGCGACGTCCGCCGCGCGATGAAGCTGCTTTAGAGAAAGTCTCGTAAGACGAAGTCGGGTCGGCCGAAGACCTCGACAAAGCCCGGCATGTACGTTTCGAGCAGTTCACCGGGCTCGTAACGCTCGTAGCGATGCGAGATGCGAGCGTGCCTGTCGAATCTCGAGCAGTCGTGCCCACTCGCAAAGCGAAGGTAGCGGATCGCGGCATACTCCGATTCCGCCGCAATGATCTCGCCCAAGACAGCCTTCGGTGGAATCTTTCCCTCCCCGTGCGACTGCGGGTCGGCGATGCATACGATCGTCTTGCCGATGAGATCGGGACGAACGGTCGGTGGTGATTCGTTCATGATCGGTCCTCGAGGCGTTCGCGGATCTCCTCGATTCGATCCTCGGCGCGTTCGATCCGCCTGCCGAGCCTTGCTTCGACGCCGACGATGTGCTCGCGAACCTCGTTGAACTTGTGCGCAACCGCGTCTTGCAACATACAAAGAGCCACGAAAAACCTCGTCGGCGTCCACGCCTCTCAGCGTAGGCGCCTGGCGTGACCGTGGTGTTGCCGCGTGGTTACGGGCGGTAGTTCGGGAGGTGTTCGCGCAGTTGCGCTAGCGCCCAGTCGATGTCGTCGACCGAGGCGGCGTACGAGAAGCGCAGATAGCCTCGCCCGGCGGGGCCGAAGCTCGAGCCGCCCAGGCAGGCGACGCCGGCGTGGTCGAGCAGCCACTGCGCCAGATGCCGGTCGTCGGACGCGATCTGCGAGACGTTGGGGAAGGCGTAGAACGCGCCTTCGGGGACCGTACACGAGACGCCCGGCAGCGCGTTGAGCCCCGTCACGATCGCGTCGCGCCGCTGGCGGAAGATGGCGTTCATCCGCTGCACCGGCGCGTCGTCGCCGGTCAACGCCGCGATGCCCGCGTGCTGCACGAACGTCGCGACGCAGGAGAACGTGTTGTTGTTGAACAGCGTGATCATCTTGGCGATCGGCTCGGGCGCGATCGCGTAGCCGAGCCGCCAGCCGGTCATCGCGTAGGCCTTCGAGAAGCCGTCGACGATGATCGTGCGGTCTTGCATCCCCGGGATCTGCGTGATCGAGACGAACGGCGCGTCGTAGATGTTGCGCGAGTAGATCTCGTCGGAGACGACCAGGAAGTCGTGCTGGTGCGCGAGCGCCGCGATCGTCTCGAGATCGCCGCGGGTGAGGACACCCCCGGTGGGGTTGTGGGGCGAGTTGATCACGAGCGCTTTGGTCCGCGGGCCGACGCGCGCCGCCAGCTCGTCGAGGTCGAGTCGCCAGCCGCGCGTCTCGAGCAGGTGGATCGGGATCACCGCGGCCCCCAGGTAGCTGGCGGTCGAGGCGTACGCCGGGTAGGCGGGGCTGGCGTAGACGAGCTCGTCGCCCGGGTCCAGCAGCGCCGAGAGCAGGTTCCAGATGATCGGCTTCGCGCCTGGACCGACCACGACGTTCTCGTGGGTGAACGGGGTCGCCAGGCCCCGCAGGCGCGTCGCGTAGTCGGCGATCGTCGCGCGCAGCTCGGGGATCCCGGCCGAAGGGGTGTAGTGGCTGTAGTTTTCCTCGATCGCCCGGATGCCGGCGCGCTTGATGTGCTCGGGCGTGTCGAAGTCGGGCTCCCCGATCTCCATGTGGACGACGCGACGGCCCGCCGCCTCGAGCGCCTTGGCGCGAGCCAGGACCTCGAAGGCGCTCTCGCTGCCGAGGCGGGAGATCGCCTCGCAGAGGTGGTCGGCGTGGTGGGTGATCGTCGTCATGGGAACCTGCTGAAGCGAGGTCGGCGGCACGGGACCGCCGAACGAGGGGCCGGACTGATGCGAACCCTGACGGAAGTTTTCGGCCCGGGCGCGCCGTCGCTCCCCGAAGGGCTGCGAACGCTGGTCGTTTCTCCCGACCGGACGGTCGAACCTGGAACGACGGTGCGCGCGACCTTCGCGTTCTACAATTACGGTGGCGCGCCGGCGACCGGGTTGCGCGTGCGCTTCAACCTCCCCGAGGGGCTGCGCTACGTCGCGGGGAGCGCGAAGGTCGACGACCGTGCGCTCGACGACGTGCGCGGCGAGACGGGGCTGGTCGCTCCCAGCGGCGTCGACGTCGGCGAAGTTCCGCCGGGCATCGAGCGGCGCATCGCGCTGGCCTACGCGGTCGCGCCGACGATCGAGAACGGCGCGACGCTCGCCCTGCAAGCCGCGCTGGTTGCCAACGAGACCGACGTGATCGGCTCCAACGTCGTGCAGCTGACCGTGCGCAGCGCGCCGATCCTGCAGAACCACGACACCTTCACCACGCTCGAAGCGGTGCGCGTCGCCGAACCCGGCGAGGACGTGCACGTCACGGCGCGCATTCACAACAGCGGCCACGCGACCGCGCACGACGTCGTCGTCGTGCTGCCGGTCCCCGACCGCACGGCGTACGTCGCCGGCAGCACGCGCATCGACGGCCGCGAGGTCGTGCTCGACGAGCGCACCGGCGAGCCGTTCGGGCT
>JBEKLD010000128.1:0-8738 GCA_050010375.1 Vulcanimicrobiaceae bacterium | reverse complement strand
ACGGCGCAAGGGGCTGCCGCTGGTGGGTTCGCGGCCGGTCGACTGGACCTCGCAGCAGCTGCGGATTCTCAAGGACGCCGGCGAAGTCGAGTTGATGGACGAGCTGCTGACGAAGCTGCGCGAGCGCGGCCGGGTGCCCCCCCAAGCGGAGACGCCGCCCTGATGCGCGTCAGCCAGATCGCCGTGTTGCGAGCGCGCGCGCTGTTCGGGGTCGGCTTCACGATCCTGGGTGCGGTGATGGTCTGGCGCGTCGCCATCGCGCCGGCACCGCTGAGCGGGAAGCTGATCGGCGGGCTGCTCGGCCTGGCGCTGCTCGCGCTCGGCGTCACCCGGGTCGCGCAATTCGTGCGCTGGCGGCGCGGGTCCGGACCGTGACGACGATCCCGGTCCACCCGATCGGCGCGCTGATCGCGCTGGCGATCGTCGCGAGCGTCGTGGCGACGATCTACTGGATGCTGCATCCGCCGCGCGCGAAGGCCGATATCGTCGCGGCGCAGGCCGAGCAGGCGCTCCACGAGATGGTCGGCAGCATCTTGATCGTCTTTTCGGAAGAGATCCACTCCGAGCACATGATGGTGCTGGCCGCGCGGCTGGCGCGGCGCGAGCGGGCCGACTTGTTCGCCGTCTACGTGATCGAGGTTCCGCTGATCTTGCCGCAGAGCGCGCAGATGCCCGACGAGGATCGCCACGGCTACGACGTGCTCGCGACGGCCGAGGCGATCGCGCAGCACAACGGCGTGACGATCCGGACCGAACTGATCCATGCCCGCCAGATCGCACCGGCCGTGCTCGAGATCGCCAAGCGCGAGCAGGCCAACATGATCGTGATGGGCTCCTACCGCGAAGGGCGCTACAGTGGCGCGCCGCTCGGCCGCGCGATCGACGCGATCGCCTCGGGCGCGCAGTGCGACGTGTTGATCGGCGTCCCCGGACCGTTCGGACGGATGATGAACCTCGACCGCGTCGCCGCCGGCGCCACTCCCCCGACGCCACGCCGTTCGTGAAGCGCGCCGCGCGCCATCCGCTCGCGTGAGCACGATCGAGGCGATCGAGCACCGCGACGCGGCGGCGGCGCTGCGGCGTCTGGCGACGCCCAACGCGCTGGCGATGATCGGCGACCAACTGCTGGGCATCGTCGACACGATCGCGATCGGCACGCTCGGGGCCGGGGCGCTGGCGGCGATCACCGGCGCGGTCAGCGTCTTCATGGTCTGTTGGATCGGGCTGTTCGCCTTCGGCACCGGGGTGAGGATCGTCGGCGCGCAGGCGATCGGCGCCGGCACCAGCGAGCGCTTCGGCGCGATCGTGCGCTCCGCGACCGTCGTGCCGCTGGCGATCGCGCTCGGCTGCGTCGCGGGCTCGCTCCTGCTGGGCCGGCCGCTGTTGCACGCGATGCTGCCGGCGGGGACGCCGGTCGACGCCGCGGCGAGTTACCTGACCCTGCGCATGATCTGCCTGGTGCCGATGGTCGTCAGCGGCCTGCTGACCGTCGCCTTCGCGACCGCCGGCGACTCACGCCTCGCGTTGCGGCTGCTGCTGGTGATCAACGCGGTCCACATCCCGTTGGTGCTGGTCCTCGCGCTGGGGGTCGGGACGCATCATCCGCTCGGCCTGACCGGAGCCGGGATCTCCTCGCTCTGCGCCGAGCTGATCGGGCTGGCGTACGCGCTGCGCGCGGCGCTGGGGCGGCCCGAGCTGCGCATCTTCGCCAGCCGGCACATCGAGCCGGCCCTGGTACGGCTGACCGCGGCGCTGAGCTGGCCCGAGTTCGTCTTTCTGGTCCTGCAGATCGCTCCCGAACCGCTGACCATCGCCCTGCTCGCACCGACCGGAGTCCAATCCGTCGCCGCGTTTCGCGCCCTCTCGCTGGTCAGCGACCTGACGTGGGCGCTGCCGGGATCGCTCGGCGACGCCTCGGAGATCATCGTCGGCCAACGGCTCGGCGCGCGCGACTACGCCGGCGCGCGCCGCTTCCAGCGCGACGCGACGCGCCTCGGCGTCGCGGCGTGCGCGGCGCTGGGTGTGTCGGTCGCTGCGCTGGCCTGGCCGCTGGCGGCGGTCTGCACCCTCAACGCGGGGCTGGCGTCGCTGGCCGCCGCGCCGCTGGCGCTACACGCCGCCGTGACGCTCCCGCTCAAAGGCTACGCGATGACGGTACTGTCGCCGATCCGCGCCGCGGGCGACACCCGCTTCGTCATGATCATGGGGATCGCGATCACGGCGCTGGTCGCGGCCGGTCTCGCGCTCGGGATCCGCGGCTGGCACCTGGGCCTGTGGTCGGTTCCGCTCGCCTGGACTGCCGGCTGGGTCTTGCGGGCCGTGGCGACCACGCTGCGGCTCGGTTCGGGCGACTGGGAACGGCGTCGGATCACGGCCTGAGCGCCCCGCAGGGTCGCCGTTTCCAGACCGTGAAGGCGATTGTGTAGGAATCTTTACTCATCGCCGGAGGGCATTCATGAAAGACGCTTTGCTTCGAACGTCGGGCGCGGTCGTTGTATCGCTCGGGCTCGCGTTCGGCCTCATCCCCCACGTCAGCGCGCATGCGACGGGCCCCGGCCCGGCCGACTACGCCGCGAGCGATGGGACCAACTGGATTCTTCCCGCCCACGACTACAGCGGCAACCGGTACGTCACCGAGACGGAGATCACGCCCGACAACGTCAGCGGCCTCAAGCAGGTCTGGACGGCGCCGGTCGACGCGCGCGGGCCGCTCGAGGTCTCGCCGATCGTCTACGACGGGACGATGTACGTGACGTCCTCGCACAACGACGTCTACGCGCTCGACGCCGCGACCGGCGCGCAGAAGTGGCACTTCCACTACGTTCCGCACGTCATCGCCTTCTCGGCCAATCGCGGCGTCGCGCTGGTCGGCAACAAGGTCTACGAAGCGACGCTCGACGGTCACCTGCTCGCGCTCGATGCCGCGACCGGCAAGCTGCTGTGGAAGGTCCAGGCGGCGCACGACTTGACCAACACCTTCTACACGATGCAGCCCGTCCCGTACAAGGGACTGCTGTTGCTCGGCGCCTCGAACGGCGACTGGGGCGGCATCGGCTACATCACCGCGTTCGACGCCGCGACCGGTAAGCGGGTCTGGGAGTGGCACACGATTCCGGGCCCCGGCGAAGCCGGTCACACCACCTGGAGCGGCGACTCGTGGAAGCGCGGCGGCGGCGCGATCTGGAGCGGTGTCGCGATCGACACGACGACCGGAACGCTCTACGTCGACTGCGGCAACCCGCAACCCGACTTCCTGGGCACGATCCGCAAGGGCGCGAACCTGTACAGCAACTCGATGGTCGCGCTCGACATCAGCACCGGCAAGCCGAAGATCAAGTGGTTCCGCCAGTTCATCCCGCACGACACCCACGACTGGGACCCGGCGATGCCGCCGGTGCTCTTCACCGGGACGGTCGGCGGCACGGCGCGCAAGCTGGTCGCGGCCGGCGACAAGGGCGGCAACTTCTTCGTGCTCGACGCGGGGACCGGCGCGGTCGTGTACCACGTCGCGGTCAGCACGCAGAAGGGTCAGAACACCGAGCCGGACCGGGCCGGTGACGTCGCCTGCCCGAACACCAACGGCGGCGTCGAGTTCAACGGCGCGAGCTACTCCCCCGACACCAACGCGTTCTACATCCCGAGCGTCGACCAGTGCGGGCTCTGGAAGTCGAACGGCACCGCGACCTACGTCGCCGGTCAGTTCTACCTGGGCGGCGGCTTCCCGTCGCTGGTCGGGCCGAGCACCGGTTGGATGAGTTCGCTCGACATCGGCACCGGGAAGTTCGTGTGGCGCAAGCACCTCGGGTTCCCGCAGATCGGCGGGGCGCTCACGACCTCGACCGGCATCGTCTTCACCGGCGGCGTGAACGGTGACTTCACCGCCTACGACGCGAAGACGGGCGCGGTGCTCTGGCACTCGGTGACGGGTCACGCGATCCAAGCACCGGCGTCGACCTACGTCGTCGGAGGGAAGCGGTACGTCGCGATCGCGAACGGTCCGGCGGGCGTCAACTTCGCCGACCCGCGCATGAACCAGGGCGCTCCGACGTTGGAGGGAACCTACGCGCATCCGGTGTCGGCGCAGATCACCGCCTACGCCTTGCCCTAGACTCCGCGGAGAACCTCGATGCGCACGATCGCCCTCTCCCTCGCCGCCGTCTTCGCGCTGACCGGCGCGACGACGGCAGCGCCCGTCCCCGACGCGCACGCCGACGCGGTCGCCGCGTTGGCGGACGTGCAGGCGACGGTGAGGGAGATCGTGCACGTCGAGGACGGCTACGCCGTCGGCCACGCCAGCTATCTGCGCGCCGCGCATCGGGCGATGAACGCGCTGGTCGGCCGGCGTGACGACGGCTACGTCGCCGCCGCCGGCGATCCCGGCGACGGCGTCGGCGCGCTCGGCCACCTCGATCACATGCTCGACCAGACCGCGTCGTACGTCTGGACGCCGGCGGTCGAGGGCGCCAAGGCCAACGTGCTGGCCGCCGCCGAGGACATCCAAGATGCACTCGGCGACAAAGAGATGGAAGACTACGAGACCGACCTGACGCGCACGCTGGCGAATCTCGCGCTCGTCGTCGGGCACTCGTCGGAAGACGGCGTGCTCGGCGGCCTGCGCGGTGCGCTCGGCAACACGACGCTCGGCGTCCCGAGCGGCGCGCTGACCGTCTCCGGTTGCGGTGCGCCGACGCGCTTCCCGTCGTACGGCGTCGTCGCCGGGCGCCTCGCGTACGTCGCCGTCCCGCAGCACGCGGCGGCGACGTCGCTCCCCGACCAGCTGAACATCCGGCGCATCGTCGTGCGCGGCAACGAACTGTTGCTCTATACGCGCGACGAAAGCGCCACCGCGGCGCTCTGCCGCCAGGCCTCGCGTCTGGAACGGACGCGCGACGTCGTCGCGGTGACCGGCGGCGCAACGCCGCCGTACACGCTGACCCAAGCCCACGCCGGTCTCGCCGTCTACCTCGCGAATTGCCTGCAATGCCACGGCGCCGACCTGCAGGGGACCGCCGGGCCGGCCGTCGCCGGCACGGAGTTCCTGACGACGGCGAAGGCGGACAGCTGGCATCTGAGCGACCTGCGGACGACCGTCTTCGAGAACATGCCGTTCTCGAATCCCGGCTCGCTCACGCCGCGGCAGTACGCGAACGTGATGGCGTTCCTACTGGCGGCGAACTGCTACCCCGCGGGGAAGACCTCGTTCCCGACGGCCGACAGCCCGACGTTCGCGAAGATCAAGCTCGGGCCGATCCCCCACGCGAAGCCGACCAACCCGAAACTCGGTACCTGCGCGGTCAAGTAGCGCCGCGCGCTACACCAGGGCTTCGTCGGCTTCGAAGATGTCGAAGAAGTAGATCAGGTCGGGGCGCTCGCGCAGGATCGGGTGATACTCGGCGACCTGCTCGACGTATTCGGGCGTCAGCTTGTGGACACCCAGCTTCTCCAGCTTCCCGTTCACCTCGGCGACCACGGCGGGGTCGAGCCGCGCCTGCAGCCACGCCTCGACCTCGGCTTCGTCGGCCGCGCGCGCGACCTCGGCGCGCAGCTCCTCCATGTCGAGGCCGAGCCTCTTGCACATGTAGGCGCTCACGCCGTCGGGGCGGTTCAGGTATTCGCCCATCTTGCCGCCGGGCTGTTCGGCCCGCAGCTTGTCGATCGTGCGCGGCATGAAGGCCGCGCCGGCCAACGTCGCGCGCGGTCCGCGCGGCTTGTGCTTGGTGAGATCGAGCGGTCCCATGGAAGATGCTTCCGCGGGGGGCGGCCCGGACCCCGCTGCCGGCGGCCGCCTAGTGCGCCGCGAGGTAGCGCTTGCGCAGCTCGTCGACCACCACGGCCAACAGGATCACGATCCCGAGCACGATCAGCTGCGTGTACGACTCGATGTTGAGCAGGTCCATCACGTTGTTGAGCACGCCGATCAAGAGCGCGCCGAAGAACGTCCCGACGATCGAGCCGCGCCCGCCCATCAGCGAGGTCCCGCCGACGACGACGGCGGCGATCGCCTGCAGCTCGTAGCCGACGCCGTTCTGCGGCGAGCCCGAGGCGAAGCGCGACATCAAGAGCAACCCCGCCAACGCCGCGCAGCCGCCCGAGATGATGTAGACCCGCGTCTTGACGCGGCGCACGTCGATCCCGGCCAGCCGCGCCGCCTCCTCGTTGCCGCCGTCGGCGAGGACGTAGCGGCCGAAAGCCGTGCGCCCGAGCACGACCGAGAAGACGATCGCCACCAGCCCCATCACGAGCACCTGATAGGGGATCCCCGCCGGCCCGAGCGTCCCCGCGCCGAGACCGCCGACGCCGAGCCAACTGAAGGCGCCGGGATCGGCGAGCGGGATCGGCTGCCCGTGCGCAAGGATGTAGGCCAGGCCGCGCGCGACCTGCAACATCGCCAGCGTCGTGATGAACGGTGGCAAGCCCAGCCGCACGACCGGCAGCGCGTTGATCCAGCCGGCCGCGCAGCCGACCGCGATCCCGACGATCAGCGTGACGACGAACGCCGCCGGGCCGGGCAGATGGAGGGCGTTGGCGACCAACGCCATGACGACGCTCGTCAGCGCGACCAGCGAGCCGACCGAGAGGTCGATCCCGGCCGTGATGATCACGAAGGTCTGGCCGACGGCCATGATCGCGTTGACGCTGATCTGCCGTAGAACGTTGGTCAGATTGCCGGGCGTGAGGAACTCGCCGTGCGTCAGCAGATCGACGGCGCCGACGACGACCAGCAGCGCCACCATGAAGACGACGGCGCGAACCGCGGAGCCGCGGGTGCGCTTCGCCGTCGCGGCGTCGGCGCTCGACGCCAGCTCCGCCTTCGTGTTCGGATCGGCCATCAGGCGGCGACCCCGGTCGCCACGGCGATCACGGCGGCCGGCGTCGCCTCGGCGTGCGAGAACTCGGCCCGGATGCGCCCGCCGCGCACGACCAGCACGCGGTGCGACATGCCGAGCACCTCGGGCAACTCACTCGAGACCATCACGATCGCGGCGCCCTGCCGAGCCAGCTCGACCATCAGCGCATAGATCTCCGCCTTCGCGCCGACGTCGATGCCGCGGGTGGGCTCGTCGAAGAGAAACACGCGCGCCTGGCCGATCAGCCACTTCGCCAGCACGACCTTCTGCTGGTTGCCGCCGGAGAGGTTGCGCACGATCTGCTCGACCGACGGCGTGCGGATGTGCAGCTCGGCGACCTCCGTCGTGGTGACCGCCGTCTCGGCGGCGCGATCGACGAACGGCCCGCGCACGAACTGGTGCAGGTGCGCGAGCGTCGTGTTCTCGCGGACCGTCATCCCGAGCACGAGCCCCTGGGACTTGCGATCCTCGGTGATCAGGACGATGCCGGCCTTGATCGCGGTGCGCGGCGAACGCACCACGATCCGCGCGCCGGCGACCGAGATCTCGCCGCGCTGGGGGATGTCGGCGCCGGCGATCGCGCGCACGATGTCGGTTCGCCCCGCGCCGACCAACCCGGCCAACCCGACGATCTCGCCGCCGTGCACGGCGAAGGTGACGTCGTCGATCGGGACGCCGGCCCGCGCGGTCAACCCGCGCACGTCGAGCACGACCGGCGCGTCGGCGGCGACCACCGGCAGGTCGGGGAAGTGGCTCTCGAGCGGCCGCCCGACCATCAGCCGGATCAGCTCGTCGCGCGGCAGCTCCTCGAGCCGGTGCGAGATGTAGACGAAGGCGACGCCTTGCGCCTTCAGCGTCGCGATCAGGGCGAAGAGCGCGTCGGTCTCGCGGTCGGTCAGCGCCGCGGTCGGCTCGTCCATCACGATCAGCCGCGCCCGGCGCACCAGGCACTTCGCGATCTCGGTCAGCTGTTGTTGCGCGACGGTCAGCCGGCGCGCCGGAACGTCGAGCGGGAGCGCGATCCCAAGCTCGGTCAGCACGCGCGACGCCTCGCGCGCCGCGGCGCCGCGATCGAGCAGCATGCCGCGCCGCGGCTCGACGCCGAGCACGACGTTCTCGGTCACGCCGAGGTCGGGGACGAGATTGAACTCCTGGTAGATCATCCCGATCCCCAGGCGCTCGGCAGCGCGCGGCCCGTCGATCGTGACGACCACGCCGTCGACGGCGATCTCGCCGGCGTCGGCCGGCTGCGCCCCGGCGAGGATCTTCATCAACGTCGACTTGCCGGCGCCGTTCTCGCCGACCAGCGCGTGGACTTCCCCGGCGGTGACGTCGAAGCTCACGCCGTCGAGCGCGCGCACGCCGGGAAACGTCTTCACGATCCCGGCCATCCGCAGCAGCGGCGCCGAGTGCGCCGGATCGCTCACCTCAGCCGCCGGCGTTCGCCTTCGTGTAGATCCCGACCGGGACCGCGATGAGCGCCGGCGGCGTCTTCCCC
The DNA here is from genome assembly GCA_050010375.1 of Vulcanimicrobiaceae bacterium. Lineage (GTDB taxonomy): Bacteria > Vulcanimicrobiota > Vulcanimicrobiia > Vulcanimicrobiales > Vulcanimicrobiaceae > Vulcanimicrobium. The sequence goes on along the minus strand of JBEKLD010000128.1, from coordinate 392 downwards.
GCGAAATAGTCGTGGATCGCGTCGATCGTCCGCGCGCCGATCTGGTCGGGGTGCTGGATCGCATCGCCGGCCATCGAGCCGTTGGCGATCGCGGTCCGCGCCTCGAGCGTCGCGTCGTAGCCGATCACCGCGACCTTCCCCTTCAGGCCGGCGGCGTTGACCGCGGTCGCCGCGCCGAGCGCCGAGTCGTCGTTGATGCCGAAGACGCCCTTGAGGTCGCGGTGCGACTGCAGGATGTCGTCCATCGCCGACGAGGCCTTGGCGCGCTCGCCGCCGCCGTCGATGTCGGCGACGATCTTCACGCCCGGGCAGCCGGTCGCGAGCGCCGCCTTGAAGCCGCGCACCCGATCCTGCACCGAGGTGACCTCGGGCTCGTCGAGGATCGCGACCGC
>JBEKLD010000127.1:0-8808 GCA_050010375.1 Vulcanimicrobiaceae bacterium | reverse complement strand
GTGATCGACGCCAACAACCAGGAACCAAGCTGGGTGTGGGCCCAAGACTTTCCGTGGCCGATCGTCGACCTGCACTCCGTTGACCCAAGCTCCGTCGAAAACGTCCTTTTGCCCAAACACATTGTCGCTCGTTTGTACTCGCCGCCCCAGCTGGACAGCAACAACAAGGTAGTAGCGCCGGCGGTCGTCTACCCCCCCAGCAAACTCGCGCTGTACGGTGTCAACTTCGTCGCCAAGACCACGTGGATCTATTCGATCGGCTCGAATGTCGTACCAACCGACTCGCTGACGATCTCGCCCAAGCTCACCTTTTGGGTCGCTAGCCACGGGATCGGCGTCGGCGGCGCGGACGAGAGTCATTTTGGCGCAACGCTGGCGCTCAAAGGCGTCTACCAAGACAACCCCACGACGACGTTCGCGATCACGCTGGATCTCACTAGCCTCGCGCTCGAGCCGATACCCTACAACGGGGCCGACAACGGGGCGATCGTCGGCTTTGTGCGCCAACAGTACATCACGACTCCCGACAACACGAACGGCTTCGGCATCGTGTCGACGGCGAACAATCTGTTGATCTGCGGTCTAGGTTTCCAGACCCCGGCCGGCGACGACCAGCCGATGACCGCGACCATCGGGCCGCAGTCATCGCCGACCAATCCGGCGGCGACCATGACGATCAGCTTCAAGATTGTTGACGACGACGCCAGCTATACGCTGTTCATGAAACACTGGAAGACGACGCCGCGGAGTTGCGTGTTGAGCATAGTCGTCAATGGGAATCCAGCCATCGTTCGCCACGTCGATACCGACGAGGCGGCCGGCGGTTCCGACAACATCATGCGCGTCATGCTGCGCAGCAAGGACTTCGCCTCGGCCGAGTTTTTCGACTACCTGCAAATGGGACTCAACACGGTCGTGATCGGCATAGCCGGTTCGGGCGATACGCCGGACCCCGATCAGGCCGCGGGTTACGCGATCCGAGCCGTCTCGATCGGCTGACCCGCGCATGTCCGCATTGTCGCCCACGGCCGATCGTTCGTCGAGCTCGTCGACGTCCGACCGCAACGATCAACTCACGTGGATCACCCAAAACCTGGAGCGCGTTTCCACGAAGAGCGACCAGCTTCGGGCCGAGTCGTTTATGAACGCCGTGGATTGGCACTTACCTGACTTCATCTTCGTGCAGGAGGTGGACAAGAGCTTCAAGATCGACCGCCTGAACTATAAAGAAGTCGGCTCTGCAATAAATGAGAATTGGGACAAAAAGACCGGGACGTTCTCCAAGGGCGGTCAACTCAACCTAAAGGTCTTCCAGCGCACCAGCAGCAGCGCCCAAGTCGTCAAGTTCGAGGCGGTTTGGATCCCACTGGCCGGCTCGAACGGGTACCAGGCGCGCAAGGCTGTCAAGCTCACGATCGCGTTTCAAGGTCAGATACTGACCGCCTACAACGTACATGCCGGCGCCGACGACGTGCTCGGTCAAGAGATGCTGTACTTCCTCGTGCAGCAGACGCTGGCGGATCCCTACTTCTTTAGCGTCGGCGACAACAACTTCAACCTGCAGACGTTGGCGGACCGCAAGCTCTTGTTCGACCTACGAGCGTTCATCGCGGCGGTGATGAATCCCGACGGCAGCTACGCGGATACTCGCGTCAACCGCTCGACGGGGACGCGCAGCGCGCTTGATTACGGCGTGGTCGGGCGCAACCTCGTCATGCAAGCCATCGCGGCCTACGAGACGCGCACCCGTTTGCTGACCGAATACGAGCGCAGCGCGAAGATGCTCGACCGAGACCACCTCGTCGACCACTTCGCGGTGTATGGGACGCTTCAGCTTGCGACGTCAACGAGCCTTCAGCGGACGCTGCGGACGGAACGGGAAGCGGCGCTCTCGATGCGCTTGCTCCCGGGCCGCGTAATTGTTTCGCCACGCACCGATGCGATCGTTGAACAGAAACGCGCGCTGCTAGGCAAGCACAAGGCGAGCGACTCGGCCCTGGACAGTGATCTCGCGGCCACGGCAGTCGCCCGCCAGAACGTCGATGCGCTGACGACGTCGGCTGCCTCTCGGAAGCGCCAGAAGTCGCAGAGCAACAGCCGCTTGACCGCCAAGACCGCCGCGCGCATCGCCGCCGCGCACGCGGCAGAGGACGGAGCTCTCAACAATAACGCTACCTTAGTCAATCGTTACATCAACGACAACTACACCAACAACAACAACAGGAACAACATCAACTCCATCACCTCCGGCGACGCACAGCTCGGGGGAAACCTGAGCGATCGCGCCACGACGACGATGGCGAACTCGCAGGCTCGGCCGCTCACCCAATCGCAGCTCCTCCAACGAGAGCGTGAGGTCCGCAGTACGCCGGACCGTACGCTGTCGTCGCTGCTAACCGTGTCACCGTCGCTGCTGCTGCGCCGCGGGCCGCCGAGTGCGTTCTCGGACGGTCAGAGTTCGCTCGCGAGCGAGACGCAAGCTGGCGAGACGGCGCAGTCCGGCGAGCTGGCCGAGACCGCCGATATGATGGTCGTGCCCTAACATCGCCCGTACGCCAGGATCTTCGCTACTCGGTCGAGTCAGGGGCCATCCCACCTCGTGGCGTCGACCACCGCAAGCGAAAAACCGCGCCGTAGCGCGGTCTTCTCTGGAGCCGACGGCCGGACTCGAACCGGCGACCTGCTATTTACGAAACAGCTGCTCTACCAACTGAGCTACGTCGGCTTGTGCACGCACGGGTGTCGCGGCCGTGGGCAACCGCCTAAGGTTCGTTCGCCCGACCTGCGACCCTCTCGCGGTCGGTGAGGATTCGGTTCAGGGGCCGGGGGCGTCGGCGGGCGAAGGCCGTGGACCGTGTCCGGCCGGCCGGCGGCGCTCGCCGCCCTTCTCGCCTTCCTTACCCTCGCGCCCGCCGCGGCGCTAGGGCAGCCGGCCGCGCCCATCGTCCCGCCGGGGACGCCGCTCGGCGACGCGGCGCCGGCCTCGCTGCTGCAGCCGAGCACCTTCCAGGCCAGCTTCCGCGTCCCGCCGCTGACCGACCTTGCGGTCGCGACGAGCTGGCTCGCTCGCACGCTGACCGTCACCCTGACGTATCCGGACGGGCGGCGCCTGATCCTCCGCGGGGCGCCGACGCTGCCCGGTGCGACCCTGGGCGTGCGGCTCCCCAACGACGCCTGGCGCGCGACGCGGATCGATCTCACCGGGACGACGGTCAGCGACGCCGGCATCCCGCTGCTCGTGACCGGCGCACAGCTCGCCTATGCCGGTGCGAGCGATTGGTGGCACATCGCCGCCTTCGGCTTGCTGTTGGGGGTGACGCTGCTGGGCGCGCTGCTCGCGACCCGCCACCGGACGCGCGCGCTGATCTCCCTCGCGCTCGTCGCCGGCGCGCAGACGGTGCTGGCGATCCCGTATCTCGGCGTGCTCCGTCCGCCGCCGGAGATGAGCCAGCCGGCGCACGCGCTCGCCCTCGCGCTCGCCTGGTCGGCATTGGCCGCCCTTGTTCTCGACCGCACGGCCGCCGCGCAACTACCGCGGGTCGCGCGCGTCACGCTGCTGGCGCTGCTCGTCGCGAACGTCGTCTTTCAGTTCGGCAGCGACGTCCTTCAGGATGGATGGACGCTTGTCGACCCGGGGCTCACCGATACCGTCGGGCGCGCGCTACTCGCGGCGTTCGACCTGGCCCTGGTCGCGCTCGCCGTACTCGCGCTGCGCGCGGGCGTCGTGGGCGCGCGGCTCCTGCTCGTTGCGACCACCGTGCTCACCCTCGGCACGGCTCTCGGCTTCGCGCTCGACCCGTATGCGAAGCAGGCAGCGACGGACGCCGGCACGATCGTCGCGCTGCTCGCGCTCGCGTTGTTACTGGTCGGCGATTCGGCGGGCACCGCCACGCCGGCAGCGCTGCCCACCGACGGCCTCACCGGCCTCGTCAACCGGCCCGCCTTCGAAGCCGCACTGCACGCCGCATGGGAGCGGGCCCGCGCCGGCGGCGCGCCGGTCGCGCTGCTGCTCCTCAACCTCGATCACTTCAAACGTTACAACGAGGCCTACGGCCACCTGGAGGGCGACGAGGCGCTGCGCCGCTGCGGCGAGGCGTTTGCGGCGGCGTGCGCCGGCGCGCCGGGCACGCTGGTCGCGCGCTACCGCGGCGACGAGCTGGTCGCGCTGCTGCCGGGCTGCGGGCCCGAGAGTGCGCTCGCGCTCGCGGTCGGCGTGCACGACGCAATCGGCGCGCTGGAGATCCTGCACGCCGAGATGCCGCTGCGGCGCCTGAGCGTCAGCGTCGGCGCGGCCGCGCTCGTCCCCGATGCCGCGACGCCGGCCGAAGCGCTCGTGCGGCGCGCCGACGCCGCGCTCTACGTCGCCAAGACGATGGGCCGCAACCGCGCGGTCCTCGATGAGCCGCCGGCTCAGGAGCCGGCGAAGACCGAATCCGACAACACGCCGTTGAGCGCGTAGTCGCCGTATTGCAGGTCGGCGTGCACGTGCGCGCCGTCAACGGTCAGCTCGACCTCGGCGCGTCGCGGCAGGCTGTACGTCCCGTCGCTGCCGGCGAAGACGCGCTCGGCGATCGTGGTCCCGTCGGCGCACGTCCAGTGCGCGCTCATCGGCTCGCTGCGATCCTCGGGGACGTCGAGCAGGACCGACGCGATCGCCCCGTTCGCGACGCGAGGCGTCCCACGCAGGTGGTACCACGTCCGCGGCTCGTGGCTGACCGACTCGGTGTTGAACTGGAAGTTCTGCGACCACAACAGCGGCGTCCCGAGCGCCGCGAAGACTCGCCGGTACTGCTGCGGCACCAGGTGCATGTCGAGTGCGACGCGTCCCGGGCGCTTGAAGTAGACCGTCCCATCGAGCTTGACGTGAAAAGTGATCAGTTCGTGGACGCGCGCGACGATGTGCAGCGGAACGACGTACGAGGTGAGCTGACCGTCACCGGCGGTGACCAGTGAGATGACACGTTCGGCGTCGGGATCACCGGCGATCACGGGCGCGGGCGTCGCGGCACGGACGGCGGCGACGTGCAGCGCGAGCGTGCACAGGCCGATCACGGCGACTCGGCCGTGAAACGGCAGTCGCGGTAGCCAGCGCTTGGTGGTAGCGCTCATGTGCAACCCCCTTTCCACCGTTCGTCGGCCACGAATCCTGCCGACCTTAGGCGGCGTCTCGCCAGAGGGGGATGACCGAGCGCACGCCCTCGCCGAATTCGCGCGCCGTCGCCTCGAGCGCGTCGAGCGCGACGCCCTCGCGCTCGAGCACGCGGCCATCGGCGAGGCGCACCAGGACCGGCGCCCGCAGCGCCCCGGCCACCAGGTCTTCGCCGGGCGGCGGCGGCGCGGTGTCGCGGCGCTCCTCGAGCGCGGCGAGGACGTCGGCGACGACGGCCGAGGCGGTCGCATCGCCGCCGGCGCCGGTCCCGGCGAAGGTCAGCTCGCCGCAGCCCCGGCCCAGCACGCGGACCACGTTCTGCGCGCCGCGGGGACGCGCGAAGGCGTGGTCGACCGGGACGTAGGCAGGCGTCACGCCGGCCTCGATCGACCCGTCGGCGGCACGCCGCGCGATCGCCAGCAGCTTCAGCCGCAGCCCGCGCTCGGCCCCGGCCCGCACGTCCTCGCGCGAGAGCCCGCCGATCCCGCGCCGCGCCAGCGCCGGCGAGACCGACGGCCGGTGGAAGGCCAGCCCGGCCAGGATCGCGAGTTTGTGCGCGGCATCATGGCCGTCGACGTCGGCGCGCGGGTCGGACTCGGCGAAGCCGAGCCGTTGCGCCTCCGCCAGCGCCTCGGCGTAGTCCGCGCCGTCCTCCATCGCGGAGAGCACGAAGTTCGTCGTCCCGTTGAGCACGCCGCCGATCTCGAAGACGTCCTCGGCGGCCAGCGAGCCGGCTAGCGCGCGCACGATCGGGATCGCGCCGCCGACGGCCGCTTCGAAGCGCAGCGTCGCGCCGGTGCGCGCTGCGAAGGCGGCCAACCACGGACCCTCGGTCGCGATCAAGTCTTTGTTCGCGGTGACGACGTCCTTGCCGCGCGCGATCGCCCGCAGCACCAGTTCGCGCGCCAGGCCGACGCCGCCGATGCACTCGACGACGACGTGCACGCTCGGATCGTCGACGACGTCGAACGGATCGCCGTCGAAGTCGCTCCAAACGAGGTCGCGTGACTTGTTCGGATCGCGCACCGCGATCGAACGAATCAACCCTGGATGCGAGGCGACCAGCCGTCGCGCGACGCTCGAGCCGACGGTCCCACAACCCAACAGGCCGACGCCGCGCGCACGCGTCGTCGTCGCGGTCGTCGCGAGCGACGCCGGATCGAACGAACTGGAAACGCGCGGGAGTGTGTACACGGGAGCCTCCAAGGAGTGGGAAACGGTCGGGACAGAAAAACGGCCCTCGCCAGAGTGGCGAGGGCCGTGTCTTCGGTCGGTTCGTGCGCGCTAGGCGAACGCCGACGGAGACCTGCCCTCGCCGAGGGTAGTCGTCATCGTCGTCGTCATCGTAATGCCGCACGAGGTCATGAGGGGACCACCCTACCACAAGCGGCCAGGCGCGCGCAAGGGGCCCCATCCGGGCCTGCCGACTGGCTCCCTGACGACCCTGGGCGACGCAAGCCCGACCAGGCCGGGCGCCCGCGCTCCTGGTTTTCACTATACCGCGCCCTTTTTCCGCACGGTAAGCTGAGAAGTGTCATGACGATCCCTGCGACGAGCCGCTCGTACCGAGCGACCGGCATCGGTCTGCTGGCGCTCCACCTCGGCGCGCTGGCCGCCTTCGTGCCCCAATTCTTTACCTGGTCCGCACTCGGTGTCGCGATCGGCCTCTACTACCTGACCGGCGGGATCGGCATCAGCCTCGGCTTTCACCGAATCTTGACGCACCGGAGTCTGCGTTGCCCGCGCTGGCTCGAATACGGTCTGGCCGTGTGCGGAACGCTCGCGCTGCAGGGCGGTCCCGTCGAATGGGTCGCAACGCATCGAGCGCACCACGCGCACACCGATCGCGAAGGCGACCCGCACGACGTGCATCGCGGCTTACCCTGGGCGCACGTCGCCTGGCTCTTCCAAAAGAACGACGCGCGGCCGACGCCGGCCGAGCAGCAGCGTCTCGCTCCGGATCTCATCCGCCAGCCCTTCTACGGATTTCTCGAGCGCACGTATCTGCTGTGGCAGGTTGGTCTCGCGATCGCACTGTTCGCCATCGGTGGCTGGCCGTGGCTCGTGTGGGGCATCTTTGTCCGGCTCGTCGTCACGTATCACATCACCTGGCTGGTGAACAGCGCCGCCCACCATACCGGCTATCGAAGCTACCGCACCGGTGATGAGTCGCGGAACAACTGGTGGGTCGCCTTGCTCACCTGGGGCGAAGGCTGGCACAACAACCACCACGCGTTCCCGTTCTCGGCCCGGCACGGGCTGCGCTGGTTCGAAGTGGATACGACCTGGTTCGCGATCCGCATCCTCAAGGTGCTCAAGCTCGCCCGCGACGTCCGCTTGCCGACCGCGGCGATGATGCGTGCACAGCTGCGCGTGAGCGAGCGCAGGTAGCTCGGGTCGCGACGAGGACCGCGTCAGGTCGGCTCGTCGGGTGCAGGCCTGCCGCGCGCAGCGCGCGCTCGATCCGTCCCACCGCCGGTAGCGCGACGCTCGAAGCGATGTGAATTCCATCCGCCGACGACCACTGCGACGCGCCCGAGCGGCCGTGGTCTCCAAAGATGGTGTGGACCTGCTCGAGGCGCGCCGCAGCAGCGTCGAACGGAAGCACGATCTCGAACTCCTGCGCACGCGTTCCCAGGCCGTCGGACCCGGGACCGAGGAGCTCGGCCAGCACCTCGTCCTGATGCAGCTCGCGGCAGATGCGCTCGAGGATCGGGGGGAGCAGCCGCTGCGCCAACCCCTCGCGCGTCGCGACGACGACGTGGTCGACCGGCTCGAAGGCGACGTCACTGCCGTTCGTCCCGACCGTCCACGTACCCAGTCCGAAGCGGTCGCGGATCGGCCCGAGTCGTCGCAGGCTGCGCTCGTACGACGCCAGGTGCCGGCCCGGCTGCGGGACGTCGAGGACGATGTGGACGATGGCGGTGACCGGACGGGCGAGCGAGGCACGCGGCGCCGCCGCGGTCGGCAGCATCGCGGCGAGGAATGCGGCGACGATCATCGGTGTGCGCCGGGGCTTCGGCGACGCGACTGCAGTCTACCGCGCGGCGGTGAGGCGGCCCGGCTCGAGGTCGGCGCGCAGCAGATCGGCGAGGTTCCCCGCCTCGGCTAAGAACGCATCGTGACCGTGGTCGCTCGGCAGGTGCCGGTAGGCGGCGTCCCAACCCGCGTCGGCCCAGCGCGCGGTGCACGACCACACGTGCTCGGGCGGATAGAGCTGGTCGCCGGCGATCCCCACGAACGTCAAGCGGGTCGGACCCGCCGGGCGCTCGCGCCCGCGCAGGTCGAAGAGGTCCATCGCGCGCGTCAGCGTGCGGTAACTGTTCGCGTCGATGCGCTTGGCGAAGACCTCGCCCTGATGCGCGAGGTAACCCTCGACGTCGAACCGGTCGAGCAGCTGGCGCGACGGGTCGCCGCCGTTTCGATCGGGCCGGTTGCGAAAGCGGTGCTCGAAGAGATGCTCCGACTTGTAGGTCAGCGTCGCGATCGCGCGGGCGAGCTTGAGGCCGGCGACGGGCTGCTCCTCGTACCAGCCGTCGCGGAACGCCGGATCGAGCGCGATCGCATCGCGCGCGGCGCCGTTCTGCGCGATTCCCTGCGCGCGCAGATGGTCGAACGCCCCGACGACGATCGCGTGCGCGACCTGCTCGCCGTGCTCG
>JBEKLD010000126.1:0-9015 GCA_050010375.1 Vulcanimicrobiaceae bacterium | reverse complement strand
CGCGGGATGATCGAGGCCGGCCGCTGCGTCTCTTGCGCCGCCTGCGAGATCGACTCGAGCCCGACGAACGAGATGATCGCCAGCGACGCGCCGAGCAACAAGTGGTTGGTGCTGGGCCAGAAGACCGTCATCGTGTGGATCAGCAGATCGGGGTTGAACGCGAACAGGAAGCCGAAGAAGAGGATCGAGGTCTCGCTGACGACGTCGATCGCCGCGACGATCCCGTTGAAGGTCGTCGACTCGCGCACTCCGATCACGTTGAGGATGCACAGGCCGGCGATCAGCGCGAAGGCGACCGCGAAGTGGGTCCAGGGATGGATGGTCAGCGTCATCTGCGGCGCCAGCTGCGCCATGTAGTCGACGCACGACCAGGCGAACAGCGTGATGTCGATGGTGAAGTCGAGCAGCACGGCCCAGCCGGCGATGAAGCCGAACACGTCGCCCAGCCCGCGCATGACGAAGTACTGGCCGCCGCCGGCGACCGGATAGGTCGAGGCCAGCTCGGTGTAGGCGAGGCCGATACAGATGTAGACGAGGCCCGCGAATAGGAACGCGACGTTCGAACCGCCGGCCGCGGCGCCGAGCACCAACCCCAGGCCGACGAAGATGTCCGCGCCGACGTCGCTGTAGCCCCACGAGAAGGAGCCCCAGGGCGTGACGGAGCGCCGCAGCGTTGGTTTGGGACGCATCGGAGTCAGCGGGTGCGGATCAGGACGCGCTGCAACGCGTAGAGCAGCCGCTCGCCTTCCTCGAGCTCGCGCAACATAGACCGCCCCCGGAAGCTCGGCAGCGCTTCGGTCAAGATGTCGATCGCACCCGACACTTCGCGGCGGTCCGCGTTCGATTCGGCTTCGGTGTTCTTCTGGAGGACCATGGCGGCGTATTTGAGCGCCGTCTTCGCGCACTCGATCTCGTTCTTCGCCTCGGCGAAGGCGGAGAGCGCGGATTGGTAGGCGCGCGAGGCCTCGGCCCAGTCGCCCTTGCGGGTGGCGAGCATCCCGGCCAAGGTCTCCGAGTAGCCGACGTCGATCGGGCGCGACTTGCCGAAGGTGCGGGCGAGCACCTCGCGCGCGTCGGCTTCGATCGTCTTGCGCGCCGCGTCGGCCGCCGTCGGCGGTGCGGTCGAGGCCGCCCCGCCGCGTTGCAGCCCCGGATCGGTGACGGCGCTCGGCGAGTGGCCGAGCAGCGCGCGCAGGTCGGCGATGACCTCCAAGGCCGTCTGGTAGCGCCGATCGGGCTCTTTCTCGAGCAGCCGCATGATGATGCGCTCAACCTGCATCGGCACCGCCCGGTTGACCGAGCGCGGCGTGGGCGGCGGCTCGTTGACGTGGCCGAAGATCACCGCGACCAGGTCGTCGGTCTCGCTCTTGAAGGGGACCTGCCCGGTGAACGTCTCGTACATCATCACGCCGACCGAGTACAAGTCGCTGCGCGCGTCGGCCGTCTTGCCGAGGAATCGTTCCGGTGGCAAGTAGGCGATCGTGCCGACGATCTCACCGGCGCTGGTGTTGCTCGACATGTCGGTTGCCCGGCGGGCCAAGCCGAAATCCATCACCTTGACCGAGCCGCTGGGCAAGAGCATCACGTTGGCCGGTTTCATGTCGCGGTGGACGATCCCATTCTCGTGCGCGTACGAGAGCGCTTCGAGGATGTCGATGTACTGGCGCAGCGCCTGGTGGACCGTCAGCTCGTGGACGGGGACCGAGCTCAGCGTTCGGCCGTCGATCAGCTCCATCACGATGTACGACCAGCTCTCGCTGCGGCCGGCGTCGTAGACGGCGACGATGTTGGGGTGGTTGAGCCGCGCCATCGAACGCGCCTCGCCCAGGAAGCGGTCGCGCTCGCCGTCGTCGCGTTCGGTCAGCACTTTGACCGCAACGGTGCGGTCGAGCATGATGTCGGCGGCGCGGTAGACGTCGGCCATCCCGCCGCGGCCGATCAACGTGTCGACGCGGTACCGTTCGCCCAGCGTGCGCCCCTCGAGCGTCGTCACGCGAACGCTCCACGGCGCAACGTCGCGCGGCCGCGCTCGATCGTGACGACGTCGAAGCGCGCCTGTGCGCGGGGCGCGGCGATCTGCAGCCAGTCGCCCGCGGCGGCGCGCAGCCGGGCGCGCTTGCGCGCGTCGACCGCGCCGGCGGCGCTCCCGAAGGCGGCGCTGGCGCGCGCCTTAACCTCGACGAAGACCACCACATCGCCCTCGCGCGCGATCACGTCGATCTCACCCGCGGGGAGGCGCACGTTGCGGCCGAGGATGCGGTAGCCCTGGGCTTCCAGCAGCGCGACGGCGGCGGACTCCCCGGTGCGGCCGAGCTGCGCGCGGTTCATCCTTGGATCGCCTCCGCGACGACGAAGCCCTCGAGGCCGGGGAGTGCGTCCCACGCGGCGCGCACGCGCCAGAAGCCGCGCCGGTGCTCTTCGCACGGGCCATGAGCGGCCAGCGCGGCGAGGTGCTGAGGCGTGGCATAGCCCTTGTGTTCGTCGAAGCCGTACAGCGGGAAGCGCTCGTGGAGCGCGACCAGCAACGCGTCGCGATGGACTTTGGCCAAGATCGACGCCGCCGCGACGGTCGCGCACTTCGCGTCGCCCTTGATGACCGGCTCTTGCGGCGCGCTCCAGCTCTTGATCCGGACCGCGTCGGTCAACAGGTACTCGGGCGGGATCGCGAGCGCCGCCAACGCGCGTTCCATCGCCAGAACACTTGCCCAATAGATGTTGAGCCGCTCGATCTCGGCGACGCTGGCCTCACCGATCGCCCAGGCGGTCGCCTCGGCCTTGATCTCCTCGGCCAGCGCCGTGCGCAGTTCGGGCAGGACTTGCTTGGAGTCGTTGAGCCCGCGCAGGCGCAGCGGCCGCGCGACGACGACGCAGGCGGCGACGACCGGGCCGGCCAGCGGCCCGCGGCCGACCTCGTCGGTCCCGCCGATCAGCCGGTGCCCGGCGTCCCACGCGCGGCGCTCGTAGGCGTGCAGGCGCTCGAGGCGGCGTCGCTCGCGTTGCTCGGCGTTGCGGCGCTTGCGTTGCGCCTCGGCGGCCGTCGACACTAGCCGGCCTCCGGCCGTTCGAAGGTCAGGCGGCCGAACTTGCCCGTGCCGACGTCCTTGAGGTAGGCGCCGGCGGCGTTGTGCAGGTCGAGCTCGCCGCCGTGGCGCGTGAACCCGCGCGCGCGGGCGAACTCGGCCAGGTCGGGGACGGGGATCGCCGGCCGGTGCACGCGCGACCACGCGACGAACGCCGCCAGGACGCGCTCGGGGTCGAAGCGGTCGCGCGGCAGGGCCCCGGTCAACGCGAGCTGCCACTGCGCTTCCGCCGTCTCGATCTTCGGCACGAGGATCCCGGGCGTATCCATCACTTCCAATGTCGGCTGTACGCGGAACCATTGCAGTGACCGCGTGACGCCAGCCTTGTCCTCCGTCTTCGCCGCGGTCCGGCCCACCAGTCCGTTGATGATGGTGGACTTGCCGGTGTTCGGGATGCCGACGACGATGGCCCGCGTGACCCCCTCCCCGGCACGGGTCTGGCCGAGCGGCGTGCGCAGCCGCCGAACCGAAGCTTGATCCTTCCCGTTGACCGCGATCGCCCGTCGGCCTCGCGCGGTGTACCACGCCACCCATTCCCGCGTTGCGTGGGGGTCGGCCAGGTCCTCGCAACTCAGCACCACGATCCGCTGTTTGCGGGCGGCCAGCTCGTCGAGCGCGGGGTTCGCGCTGGCACGCGGGAGTCGCGCGTCGACCACCTCGATCACGACGTCGACGATCTTCAGCCGGTCGGCGAGCTTGCGCATCGCCGTCGCCATGTGGCCAGGATACCACTGGATCTGGGCGTCCTGCACGCCGCCGCCGCCAGGCATCAGATACGACGCGGCGGCCAGATGCCGACCACGGCCTTGCCGGCGATGTCGCGTGCCTGCAGCACGCCCCAATTGCGCGAGTCGTCGCTCTCGGCACGGTTGTCGCCTAGCACGTAGTAACTATTCGGTGGGACGACCAGGGCCGGCGCGCTCCGGTGGTCCGGATACCGCACGTACGGTTCTGCCAGCACGCGACCGTCGATCCGCACCACGCCGTCGCGCACCTCGATCCGCTCGCCGGGCAGGCCGACGACGCGCTTGAGGTAGGTCTCGGGGTTCGGTGCGTCGTGGCGGAAGGCGACGACGTCGCCGCGCTGGACCGGGCCCAGCCGGTACGCCAGCGTGTTGATCAGCACGAACTCGCCGGCGCGCACCCGTGGCTCCATCGATAACCCATCGACCTGCGGTGTCCGCAGGAAGAATGCGGTCGCGATCAGCGCCAGCAGGACGAGCTGGGCGGACAGCGAGACGACGGTGCGCGCCTTCGCCACGCGCGCACTCTTCGCGCGAACTAGTGCAGAATCCTGAAACGGTTGAACGGGAAGAACAGCAGGAACGCGTGGCCGGTGAACGACGCCTTATGGCCGGCGAGCGGTCCAGCCGCGAACCGGCCCGCCGCCTGCGCGAAGCCCCAGATGTGCGAGTCCTCGGAGTCGTTCCGGTTGTCGCCGAACATCAGGTAGCAGTTGGCCGGGATGCGGTCGGGCGCGGTCCAGTCCGCCCGAGGCGGGACGTTGGCCTGCGATGGATCGAGCCTGATGCCGTCGACCCAGATGCCGTAGTCGCGAATCTGCAGTTCGTAGTTCGGCTTTTCCGCGACGTAGGGCTCGTCCAGCGCCTGCCCGTTGCGGTAGACGATGCCGGCGTGCACGCGGATCTGGTCGCCGGGCGCGCCGACCACGCGCTTGATGAAGTCGTTGCTGCTGGGGATCGGCGGCGGGAAGACGACGATGTCGCCGTCGTGCGGCTTGACGAAGCGGTACTCGAACTCGTTGACCAGCAGCACGTCGTGGATCTGGAGCGTCGGCTCCATCGACCCGCTGGGGATGTAGAAGGTCCGCACCACGAAGGTGATGAGGAACAGCGCGACCAGCCCGGCGACGATGAACGCGTCGAGGTACTCGCGCACGACGCTCTGCGTCGACGGTGTCGCGGTGACATCCGATGCCACCGGCACGTCTGCGCCAGCCCGCTGCGGACGCAGGCTCATCGCGACGCGGATGATCGCAAAGACGCCGATCAGGCCGAGGAGTTCGAGTGGAGTCACGGAGCCGCGGTTACTTCGCGGTCTTACGTTCCTTGATGCGGGCGGCTTTGCCGATCTTCTCGCTCAAGTAGTAGAGGCGCGAGCGACGGACGATGCCGCGCTTGGAGACTTCGATGCGGTCGACGCGCGGGCTGTGCACGAGGAAGGTGCGCTCGACGCCGACGCCGTGCGCGATGCGGCGCACGGTGATCGCCTCGGCCAGGCCGCCACCCTTACGAACCGTCACCACGCCCTCGAACATCTGGACGCGTTCCTTGCCGCCCTCGACGACCTTCGAGTACACCTTGACGGTGTCGCCCGGACGGAACTCCGGGACGTTCGGCTTCTCCTGTTCCTTCTGGATCAGGTCGAGTACGTTCATGACAGCTCTCTGACGAACAGCGAAAAGCGCCGCGCAGCCGCGCGGGCAACCCCCGTAGTCTACCACGGACCCCCTACTCCGACAAGGCTACCGGGTTTCGGGAACCCGGACCCGGAGTTCGGGTCGAAACGCAAATAACCGCCCGCTTGGTTAGCGACGGTAGATCAGGGGGTTGTCATGTCCGGTCGGTGGCTTCGGATGCGGACGCTTGCGCCACGCCTTCGGGCTAAAGATCATGAGGAACAGGTCGACGACCTGCGAGCCGAGCCACTTCATCGCCCTACCATCCTACCACGAAGACCAGGAGGTCGCTCAAGAAGAGCGCGGCGGCGAGCAGCGTCGCCCAGAAGCGGAAGCGCCTCTTGGCAAGGATCGTCTCGAGGTTCCCCTGGAACGCCTCGACGATCGCTTGCCGTGTGCTTGCAAACGCGGCGCCGCGGTCGCGGTGCAGGTCGACTTCCAGATCGCCGATGTCCGGCGCGTCCAGCTGCGGATAGCCGATGATCGCGATACGTCATCGCGCTGAATGCCAGCACGCCCGTCGCACTCAAGACGGCGTCGATCTCCTCGAGACTCCGGATCTGCGAGTCCAAGATGCTCTGATAGAATACAACGTCGCGCTCGTCCGGCGACTCGCGAGGTCCGACGACGACGCGCGCAAGTTCGTGCAGGAGGTCGGTCACCACGCGATCGTCGCACGCAGGTGTGAAAGGGTCGTGGCCGTGCGATGAGGGGCTAGCGCTTCTCGTTGCGGGCCGTCGCGCGGAGACGGGATTGTTCGCGGCGCCAAGCGGCGATCTTGGCGTGGTCGCCGCTGAGGAGGACCTCGGGGACGTCGACGCCGCGGAAGGTTGGCGGGCGAGTGTAGGTGGGATGATCGAGCGAGGCGCCGTCGGTCCACGACTCGGCGCCGGCCGAGTCGACGTCGATCGCGCCCGGGACGAGCCGGACCGTCGCGTCGAGGAAGGCTAGGGCGGCGATCTCGCCGCCGGTCAGGACGAACTCGCCCAGCGAGATCTCCTCGATCGGGTAGAGGGCGAGCAGCCGTTCGTCGACCCCTTCGTAGTGCCCGCAGATCAGCACCAGGCGGTCGAGCTGCGCCCACGCGGCGGCGTCTGCTTGGCGGAAGACCGGGCCGCTGGCGGAGGTCAGCACCAGCCGCCGGCGCTCGCCGGGCGGGGCGGTCGCGAGGATGCCGTCGAGGGTGCGGGCCAGCGGCTCGATCCGCAGCACCATCCCGGGGCCGCCGCCGTACGGGCGCTCGTCGGCGCGGCCGCTCCCGTCGAGCGCGTCGAGCAGGTGGTGGGTGCGCACGGTCACCAGCCCGGCCTCGACGGCCCGGCCGACGATCGACAGGCCGATCACCGGAGCGAACATCTCCGGGAAGAGCGTAACCAGGTCGACGTGCAAGACTCCCACGTGGGCTTCTTCGACCGGCTGCGTCGTTTGGTCCCGGGACGCGCGCCGACGGAGTCGTTCGCCCGCGGGACGCACGCGCTCGAGCGCGGCCGGGTCGACCTGGCCGAGGCGGCCTTCACCCAGGCGCTGGCCGAGGCCGAGCAGCCGGCGCAGGTCGCGCTCGTGCGCAACAAGCTGGCCTTGGTCGCGCTCGGCCGCGGCGACCGGGTGGGCACGATCGCGGCGCTGATCGCCGCGCTCGAGGCCGACCCGCGCTCGGCGGCCGCGCTGACCACCATCGGGAACCTGCTGCTCGAGGACGGCGACGGCGACGACGCGGTCGTGCACTACGAATACGCGATCCTGGTCGACGACCGCTACGGGCCCGCCTACCACAATCTCGGGGTCGCCCTCCACCGGGCCGGACGCCGCGGCGAGGCCGTGCGGATGCTGCGGAAGGCGTCGCGGCTCGAAGGTCGCATGAGACTACTCTGATGGACGAGCAACTGCGGCTCGGCTCCGATCTGTTGGCCGCGATCCGCGCCGGCGTCAGCTCCGCGGTCGAGTACGGTGGGGCTTTCGTCGCGCCGTCGCATCTGATCTTGGGCATCCTGGGTGACGAGCGCGTCGGCCCGGTGCTCGAGCCGCTGGTGCCCCACGAGAAGATCCTGCGCGCCGCCGAGGAGGCGCCAAAGAAGCTGCCGGGCGTGGTCGAGGTTCCCGAAGGGGCGCTGCCGGAGCGCGAGCGGCCGCCGTTCGTCCGCTACGACACGCTGGCGTTCCATTCGCTCGACGGCACCCGCGTGCTCTACCTCGACGGCGAGTCGTACCGCCTGTTCAACGAAGGTGCGCGCCGGGCCGACGGGACCTACCACGTGCGTCACTTGGTCATGGGCTGCGCTGCGGAGGCGGTCAAGGACCGCGACCTGCTCGAGCTGTTCGGCACCGATCCCGCTCGGGTGATGGCGGCGATGGTCGACCTCGGCGACTAACCGGTTCGGCTAGTTCTGGTTGGTCCCGATCGCGTCGGTCTGGCGGATGTCCTCGAGGTACTCGAAGAGCTGGGGTAGCGTGATCTTCTCGAGTTCGCTGCGCAGCGGGATCCCGTCGCCGTCTTCGCCTTCGTCGCGCAGGTAACAGCGCGACTCGACGCCACCCGAGCCTTCGCTCAGGAACGAGACGGCGAAGCCTTTGCCCAGCGTGTCGTCGTAGATCCGCATCGCGGCCGGGTTGAGGATCTCGATCGAGTGCGACGGGCTGTTGGCGTCGAAGATCGTGATCGTCAGGTAGTCGCGGTTGACGATCTCGATCGAACCGACCACGAAGGTGTTTTTGGCAGAGAAAAACTCGTGCCCCCGCTTATTACGCGAGCTCACCTCGTAGAAGACGCGATGCGCGACGAACCGGTTGAGGATCTTGCGCAGCGTCGCGATCGACGCCAGGGTCTCGGTCCGGTTGCCGCGGGTGTAGATGATCTTCAGGGCGCTGACCGGCCTTCGTGGTGGTCTCCCCGCGGACGGCTTCCGCGAGCGTGCGGCGGGGGGCATGACGCGTTGCACGTGACCGAGAAGAAACCCTGCGCATGCTCTCGATCCCCGACATGGCGCTGCTCGGAGTCGCCGCCCTGATGTTCTTCGGCCCCGACCAGCTCCCGCGCGTGGCCCGCAAGGCCGGCTCGGTCATGCGGGAGATCCAGAACACCTCGCAGTCCTTCATCCGCGAGATGGAGCGCGCGGCCGATCTCCACGACGTGCCGCCTACCGCGCCCATGGCGCCCTCGGCGGGATATACTGCCGAGCCTGCGGCGGTCGATCCGTATCCCTACGCGCCGCCGGTGGCCGATCCGTACGGTGACGAGCAGCCGGCGCCGGTGCCGCGCGGGGTCGATCCGTACGGCGAGGCGCCCGTCGAACCACCGGTCGGCGAGAAGTTGGCCGAGCCGCGGCCGGCGCTCGGCTGGCCGCCGGTCTCAGTCGCCGCTGAGCCGGCGCCACAGACCGATCACCCGACGCACGTATAGCTGCGTCTCGGCGAAGGGCGGGACCCCGCCGGCGCGCGCGACGGCGCCGGGGCCGGCCTCGTAGGCCGCCAGCGCGCGCTCGTAGCGCGCCTGCGGCGGCAGGCCGGCGTAGCGCGCCA
>JBEKLD010000125.1:0-9165 GCA_050010375.1 Vulcanimicrobiaceae bacterium | reverse complement strand
AGCTCGGCCGGCCGCCCGAGCGTCGAGCGCCGCTCGCCGGTCCCCTCGACGATCCCGGTGTCCTCGACCAGCCGACGAAAATTCGGGCCGTGGATCCGCATCCCAGCCAGGGCCTCGACGGTCCGCTGCAGCTCCGAGAGGCTGAAGGCCGGCGGCAACAGCTCGAAAACGATCGGCCGGTACTTGATCTTGCCGCGCAGCCGACCGATCGCCGTCGCCAAGATGCGCCGGTGGTCGCCGTCCATCGGCGCGCCGAAGGCGGCGAGCGGCTCCCGCGCCTCGGCGACCCCGCCCAGCTCGAAGAGCAGCTCGTAGCGCTCCAGCACAGCATCGCTGTTCCAGGCCGCACCGTCGAGGCCGAAGGCGATGCGGGCGCGCAGCGCGAGCGCAGGGTCGGCCTGGGCGGCGACCCTCTGGGTGACAAACGGGAGCACCGCGGCGTCGAGCAACGGCGCTCGGCCGGCGCGATCGTCCTCCCAAGGGAGAAAGCCGTACCAGTCGCGCCAGGCGACGCCGCCCGTCCCAGCCGCCGCGCCGGCGCCGACCAGCGCGAGGTAGCCGACACTGACGAGGCGCGGACCGCCGGCCGCCTCGCGCGGGTCGCGGTAGCGGTCGCCGAAGGTGTAGAGCTGCTCCAGATAGCCGACCCGCAGCGCGGTTTGCTCGACGATCAGCCGCCGGGCGGCGAGCTCGAGCGTCCGGTCGCGCTCGGGGACGAACGGTCCGGCGGGGAGCCGCGGTGCGGCGCCACCCTCGACGGTCAGCACGCGCGGCGTCTCGTCGTGCATGGAGACGACGACGGCGTCGAGCCCGAGCCGCACCGCCGTCCCATCGCCCTCCATGCGCGGGACGTTCGCCGCACCGGCGCGCGCTTCGTGCCAGGAGGGGCCCGCCGCCGCCCGAACCGACACGCTGATGAGTACGATCGCGGGCCCGGTGCACCGCGCCGCGCCGCCGGCGCCCAGCCCGACGGACTTCCTCGGGATCGACGCGCTGCTGAGCGACGAGGAGCGGCTGATCCGCGACACCGCCCGCGCGTTCGTGCGTGACCGCGTGCTGCCGCACGTCGCCGAGTGGTTCGAGGCCGGCACGTTCCCGCGCGAGATCGCCCGCGAGCTGGGCCGGCTGGGTTTGCTCGGGATGCACTTGAGCGGCTACGACTGCGCCGGCGCGAGCGCGGTCTCGTACGGGCTGGCCTGCCTGGAGCTCGAGGCCGGCGACTCCGGCTTTCGTTCGTTCGTCTCGGTGCAAGGCTCGCTGGCGATGTTCCCGATCTGGGCCTTCGGCTCGGAGGAACAGAAGCGCCGTTGGCTGCCGGCGATGGCCACCGGCGAGCTGATCGGCTGTTTCGGGCTGACCGAGCCCGACTTCGGCAGCGATCCGACCGGGATGCGCACGGTCGCGCGGCGCGACGGCGGCGACTACGTCCTCAACGGCACGAAGATGTGGATCACCAACGGCGGCATCGCCGACGTCGCGATCGTCTGGGCCAAGCTCCAGGGCGAAGACGACGGCGGGACCGGTCGATCCGTGCGCGGCTTCATCGTCCCGAGCGCGACGAAGGGCTTCTCGACGCGCGACATCGAGCGCAAGCTCTCGCTGCGCGCCTCGGTGACGAGCGAGCTGATCCTCGAGGACGTCCGGCTGCCGGCCGAGGCGCTCTTGCCGCACGTGAACGGGATGCGCGGCCCGCTCTCGTGCCTCAACGAAGCGCGCTACGGGATCCTGTGGGGCGCGCTCGGCGCCGCGCGCACCTGCTACGAAGCGGCACTCGCGTACAGTAAGACGCGCGTACAGTTCGACAAGCCGATCGCCGGGTTCCAGATCACGCAGCAGAAGCTCGTCAACATGATGCTCGAGCTCAACAAAGGCCTGTTGACCGCGCTGCACATCGGTCGGCTCAAGGATGCCGGCCTGGCGCATCCGGCCCACGTCTCGTTCGGCAAGCTCAACAACGTGCGCGAGTCGCTGGCCATCTGCCGTGAAGCGCGCACGATCCTCGGCGCCAACGGGATCACGCTCGAGTACCCGGTGATCCGCCACATGAACAACCTCGAGAGCGTCCTGACCTACGAGGGCACCAGCGAGGTTCACACGCTGATCCTCGGCCAGGCGATCACCGGCGAGAAGGCGTTCAGCTAGCGCGCAGTATGGGCATCTTGATTCGAGTGCTGAGGCTGATTCTGGCAGCGTTGTTGAGCGGGGTCGCGGCAGCTTTCGGGGGAGCTTGCGGTGGAGCGATAGTAGGGGTGCTCCTCTCTCGCGTTCAGGCTTCCGCTTCCACGTCTCGAAGGGGGTCAGGCGACACTGGCGTTCATGGCAATCTCCGCCGCTGCGGGATTTGCGGGTGGATTCTTAGGAACCTTATGGTGGCAAAGGCGGCGCGTGTTGCAACCTGAAGCCTATAGCACCACTTCAAGGTAGGTTCCGAAGCCGGGCAGGTGCTCGACCCGCACCGCGCGCGAGAGCGTCTCGATCAGGAACAGCCCGCGTCCGCTCTCGGCGAACGCGTTGACGGGCGGCGCAGCGTCCCAAAGGAAGCCGGGGCCGCGGTCTAGGACGGCCAGCACAAGCTGCCCTTGCGCGCGCCACAACCCGAGGTCGACCCGACCCGGCGTGTAGCGCGCGACGTTGCCGACGACCTCGCCGAAGACCATCTCGCCGGCCTGCCGCGCCTCGAGGCCCAGCCCTTCGCCGACCAGGCGCGCGACGAACGCTTCACGTGCTGCCTGCGCGGCTCGGCCGTCGTTGGCATCGAGCGTCCAATCCGCGCCACCGCCCGCGCGCAGGGTCAAGATCGCGACGTCGTCGCTGGGATCGTCCGGCACGACCAGGGTGCGCAGCAGCGTGGCCGGCTCGCTGCACAACCGGAAAGCGGGATGCGCGAGCGTTTGGGCGACGAGCCGTTCGCCGGCTTCGATGTCGCGGGTCGTTTCGATCAACCCGTCGGTGAACGCGACCACCAGGTCGCCGCGGGCGAGCGTGCGGCACTGCGTGCGCAGCAGCTCGAACGACGCCAGGCCGAGTGGGACACCCGCCTCCTCGAGCCGGTCGAGCGTACCGTCTTCGCCGCGCACGTACGGCGGCGGGTGGCCGGCGTTCGCGTAGCACAAGCTCCGGGTCGCGCGCTCGAACGTCGCGACGAGGGCGGTCACGAAGACCTCCGGGTGCTCGCGGCGCAGCACCGAGTCGGCGCTGGCGAGGGCCCGCGCGGGCTCGCGCTCGAGGACCGCCAGCGCGCGAAACGTCTGGCGCATCTTCCCCATCGTGACCGCCGCCTCGAGGCCGTGGCCGGCGACGTCGCCGATCGAAAAGCCGAGCGTCTCGTCTTCGAAGGCCAGCGCGTCGTACCAGTCGCCGCCGACCGTCAGATCGTACGTCCCCGCGACATAGACGCCGTCGAAGGCGGCATCCGGCGCTTGCGGCAGGGCCGCTGGGAGAAACGAGGCTTGCAGCGTGCGCGCGACTTCCCGTTGGCGCTCGTACAGGCGCCCGTTGGCGACGCCGATCGCCGCGCGCTGCGCGAGCAGCAGCGCGAGCTGCTCGTCCTCGTCGGTGAAGGCGCGCCGGGTTTCGGTCATCGCCAGGGCCAGCACGCCGAGCCGTTCGTCCTCGACGCTCAGCGGGACGAACAGCGACGCTTGCACGGAAAGCGCGGCCAGCAGCGCAGGCTGCTCGGGATCGTCGATCGCCTCGAGCGACGGCCCCTCGACGCGAATCGGGCGGCCCGTCGCCGCGACCATCGCGCGGTCGTCGTCCTCGGGGACCGGATAGCGCCGCAGGTACTCACGGGCGATGCGCAAGCGCAGCGGATCGGTGTGCGCGATCGCGACTGGGCGCAGCCGCTGCGCCTCGTCGTAGACGTAGATCGTGCACCAGTCCGCCAGATGACCGACGGCGACCTCGGCCAGGCCTTGCAGCGACGCCTCCATGTCAAGCGTGCCGGCGAACGCCGCGCTGGCCTCGACGACGACGCGCAGCGCGTCCTCGGCCCGCTTGCGCTCGTCGATGTCGGTCGCGGTGCCGATCCAGGCGGTGACGCTGCCCTGCGCGACGATCGGCGCGCCGCGATTGAGGAACCAGCGGTAGCTGCCGTCGCCGGCGCGCACCCGGTGCTGCGCCTCGAAGCCGCTTTGCTCGGTCCGCGCGCGGGCGAACTCCGTCAGCAGCCCGGGCAGATCGTCGGGATGGACGACCTGCGACCAGCCCTGTTCGCGCACCTCGTCCAGGCGCAGGCCGGTGTAGCGTGTCCATGGCGCGTTCACGTACCGCAGCCGTCCAGCCGCATCGGTCACCGCGACCAAATCCGGCAGGCCGTCGGCGAGCGTGCGATAGCGGTGCTCCGAGGCGACCAGCTCGCGCGTCGTGCGGGCGTGGCGAATCGCAGCGGCCGTGCGCGCGGCCAGGTCCAGGTAGAACGGCAGATCGTCCGCTTCGAACAGCGTCGCGTCCTCGCCGAGCCGGCCGAGCGCGATCGCGCCGATCCGGTGCGGTCCGTCGGCGAGCGGGACGACGATCGCGGAGCGCACGCCGATCGCGTCGTGCAGTCGCTCGGCCACCGCCGACCAATGCGCCGGCGATTCGGGCCGCGTGAGCAGAACCGTCTGGCCGGTCGTCGCGACGTGCCACGAGGTCCCCTCGAGCTGTGCCGCGTCGCGATACTGCTCGCGTGCCGCGGCCAGTGCCGCGCGAACCGAAGCGGGCCCGGCGGTCGCGACGCTCTCGAAGGCACCGTGCTCGTCGAACAGATCGATCGCGGCGTAGTCGGCATGGCGCGGTACGACGACCGCCAACAGGGCGTCGATCAACGCCTCGGCGTCGATCGCCGAGGCGAACAGCGCGTTGACCGAAGCCAACAGCGCGCCGCGCTCGCGCGCGGCTCGCTCCGCGTCGATCTGCGTGACCGATCCGATCCAGCCATGCACCGCACCGGTACCGTCGAACAGCGGCCAGGCCCGGCCTTGGTACCACCGGTAGCGTCCGTCGGGATCCTGCAGCCGGTACTCTTCACGGTGCTCGCAAGCCGCCGCGAGACCCGTCCGCCACGCGGTCAGCGTCGGCGCGAGATCGTCAGGGTGGAGCAGCGCCGTGAAGGCCTCGATGCCCAGCTCGCCCGCTCCGGTCCGCGTCAGCCGCCGCCACGCGTCGTTCGCGTGGATCAGCGTGCCGTCGGCACCGGCCACCCAGACGATGTCCGGCAGCAGGTCGAGGGCGGCGAGATCGAGCGACGCGAGCCGGTTCGAGCGCTCGGGCGACATCATGCTCGGGGGTTGTACCCGTCGGCGGCCCGTACGCTCTCCGGCGGCTCGCGGACCGCTCAGCGCTTCAGAACCCGCGCGAGCTTGTCGAACAGCCCCTCGAGCGCAGCTTCGTGCGCACCCTCGAGGCGTCGCCACAGCGGGACGCCCTCGTCGTCCGAGAGCAGCACGGAAGCCCGGTGGCGCACGAGGATGCGTTTCCCGGATGGCTCGAGCGAGAAGCCGTGCGTTCCATCGAATCCGGGCGTGTCGATGCGCCACACGATCCGTTGCTCGGGTTCCGCCGCTTCGAGGACCGCGTGCAGCCCGCCGTGCCATTCCTCTGTGACGCCGGGCGCGAGCGGCCCGGCACTGCGCAGAAACGGCTGGGAAGGGAACGGCCAAATCACGTCCTGGGACGTGCCCATATCGGCGAGCAGCTGGTAGATGCGGCGCGGTGTTCCGCCGAAGGTACGCTCGTGAACGACGTCGATCGGTTTCGGCATACTCTCGGCGGCCTTTCGGCCGACTCGCTCAGGCCTTGAGTTCGATGTCGACGCCGGCGGGCAGATCGAGGTGCATCAGCGCGTCCATCGTCTTGGGCGAAGCCTGCAAGATGTCGATCAACCGCTTGTGCGTGCGCATCTCGAAGTGCTCGCGCGACTTCTTGTCGACGTGCGGTGAACGGTTGACGCAGAACCGGTTGATCTCGGTCGGGAGCGGTACGGGACCGCTCACGAACGCGCCGGTGCGCTTCGCCGTGTCGACGATGCGCTCGGCCGACTGGTCGAGCACTCGGTGATCGTAGGCCTTCAGCCGGATCCGAATCTTCTGCTTTGCCATGATTTCCTTTTATCGTGCGGATCGGGCGAAGCCCGAACGCGAAGGATTCGCGGGACGCGAATCCACTAGTCGGCGACGGTGGTGACGACGCCGGCGCCAACGGTACGGCCGCCCTCGCGGATCGCGAAGCGGAGGCCCTCTTCGCACGCGATCGGCGTGATCAGCTCGACGTCCATCTGGACGTTGTCGCCGGGCATCACCATCTCGACGCCTTCGGGCAACTTGATGGTGCCGGTCACGTCGGTCGTGCGGAAGTAGAACTGCGGGCGGTAGTTGGCGAAGAACGGCGTGTGGCGGCCACCCTCTTCTTTGGAGAGGACGTAGACCTCGGCCTTGAACTTCTTGTGCGGTTTGATCGAGCCGGGCTTGGCCAGCACCTGGCCGCGCTCGATGTCGTTGCGCTCCACACCGCGCAGCAGCACGCCGACGTTGTCGCCGGCGATGCCGACGTCGAGCAGCTTGCGGAACATCTCGATCCCGGTCACGACCGACTTGCGGGTCGCTTCCTGGAGCCCGACGATCTCGACTTCCTCGCCGACCTTGACCTGACCGCGCTCGACGCGGCCGGTGCCGACCGTACCGCGGCCGGTGATCGTGAAGACGTCTTCGACCGGCATCAGGAACGGCTTGTCGACCGGGCGCTCGGGCGTGGGGATGTACGAGTCGACCGCGTCCATCAGCTTGAAGATCGGCTCGGCATCGGGTTCGCCGCGCTTGCCGGAGCTGTTGAGAGCCTTGGTCGCCGAGCCGCGAATGATCGGGATGTCGTCGCCCGGGAACTCGTAGTACGAGAGCAGTTCGCGAACTTCCATCTCGACCAGCTCGAGCAACTCCTCGTCGTCGACCAGGTCGACCTTATTGAGGAAGACGACGATCTTCTGCACGCCGACCTGGCGCATCAGCAGGACGTGCTCGCGAGTCTGCGGCATCGGGCCGTCGGTCGCCGCGACCACCAGGATCGCACCGTCCATCTGGGCCGCGCCGGTGATCATGTTCTTGATGTAGTCGGCGTGACCGGGGCAGTCGACGTGCGCGTAGTGGCGCTTCGCCGTCTCGTACTCCTGGTGCGAGATGGCGATCGTGATGCCGCGCTCCTTCTCCTCGGGCGCGTTGTCGATGTCGTCGACGTTGCGCTTCTGGATGCTGGAATGCTCGGTCGCGAGGCAGTTGATGATCGCAGCCGTGAGCGTCGTCTTACCGTGGTCGACGTGACCGGTGGTCCCGATGTTGACGTGCGGCTTGTTCCGCTCGAACTTGGCTTTGGCCATGATTCCTCTTCGTGGTCCTTCTTGTTACGTTGTATTACGGTGACGAGACGAAGCTACGCGGTTGCGAGCTTCTTACCTTGAGTTTTGGCGACGATCTCTTCTTCGACGGACTTCGGCGCCTTCTCGTAGTGCGAGAACTCCATCGTGTAGGTCGCCCGGCCTTGCGTCGCCGAGCGCAGATCGGTCGCGTAGCCGAACATCTCCGAGAGCGGGACGTTGGCCTTGACGACGATCGCGCCGCCCGGGGCTTCCTCGGTCGCGCTGACCTTCCCGCGCCGGCGCAGCAGGTCGCCGTTGACGGCGCCCATGTAGTCGCGCGGAGCGGTGACCTCGACGCCCATGATCGGTTCGAGCAGGATCGGACCGGCGGCCCGGTTCGCCTCCTTGAACGCCATCGAGCCGGCGATCTTGAACGCCATCTCCGAGGAGTCGACGTCGTGGAACGAGCCGTCGAAGATCTCGGCCTTGAAGTCGAGCACGGGGAACCCGGCCAGCACGCCCGAGGCGGAGGCTTCGCGAATCCCTTCCATGACGGGCTTCTGATACTCGCGCGGAATCGTGCCGCCGACGATCTTCCAGACGAAGACGTAGCCGGTGTTCGGCTCGCCCGGCGAAAGGCGCAGCCAGACGTCGCCGTACTGGCCCTTGCCGCCGGTCTGGCGGATGAAGCGGCCTTCCTTCTCGACGGTCTTCGTGATCGCTTCGCGATACGCGACCTGCGGTTTGCCGACGTTGGCCTCGACCTTGAACTCGCGCTTGAGGCGGTCCAAGATGATCTCGAGGTGCAGCTCGCCCATCCCGGCGATGATCGTCTGCTGGGTCTCCTCGTCGGTAGTCATGCGGAAGGTCGGGTCTTCCTGGGCCAAGCGCTGCAGCGCGATGCCGAGCTTGTCCTGGTCGCCCTTGGTCTTCGGCTCGATCGCCTGCGAGATGACGGGTTCGGGGAAGGTGATCGACTCGAGCAGGATCGGGTGCTTCTCGTCGCACAGCGTGTCGCCGGTGCGCGTGTCGGTCAGCCCGACCGCGGCCGCGATGTCGCCGGCACCGATCGCGTCGATGTCCTCGCGATGGTTCGCGTGCATGCGCAGGATGCGCCCGATGCGCTCCTTCTTGCCACTGCGCGCGTTATAGACGTAGCTGCCCTTCTCGAGCACGCCCGAGTAGACGCGGAAGTAGGTCAGGTTGCCGTACGGGTCGGTCGCGATCTTGAACGCCAGCGCCGCGAACGGTTCGGCGTCGGTGGGCTTGCGCTCGATCTCTTCCTCGGACTTGGTGTCGCGGCCGATGATGGGCTTGGCTTCCAAGGGCGAGGGCAAGAAGTCGACCACGGCGTCGAGCAGCGGCTGGACGCCCTTGTTCTTGATCGCGGAGCCGCACAGCATCGGCAGCACTTTGCCTTGGATCGTCGCGGCGCGCAGCGCCTTGTGCAGGCGCGCGACCGGGATCTCCTTGCCGTCGAAGAACATCTCGAGCAGCTCGTCGTCCTGCTCGGCGATCGCCTCGATCAGCGCCTGGCGCCAGGTCGTGGCCAACGTGTAGAGCTCGCCGTCGGCCTCGGTGACCGCCCCGTGCTCCATCGTCGCGCCGGCGTCGTCCGTGTAGATGATCTTGCTCATCGTGAACAGGTCGACGACGCCCGCGAACTGGTCCTCGGCCCCGATCGGGATCTGGATCGGCGTGGCCGGCGCACCCAGGCGCTCGCGGATCTTCTCGACGCAATTGAAGTAGTCCGCACCCGGGCGGTCCATCTTGTTGACGAAGATGATCCGCGGGACGTTGTACTTGTTCGCCTGGCGCCACACGGTCTCGGACTGCGG
>JBEKLD010000124.1:0-9368 GCA_050010375.1 Vulcanimicrobiaceae bacterium | reverse complement strand
GCGATCGAGAGCGACGGCGGG
Organism: Vulcanimicrobiaceae bacterium; assembly: GCA_050010375.1. Taxonomy (GTDB): domain Bacteria; phylum Vulcanimicrobiota; class Vulcanimicrobiia; order Vulcanimicrobiales; family Vulcanimicrobiaceae; genus Vulcanimicrobium. The sequence goes on along the minus strand of JBEKLD010000124.1, from coordinate 9,347 downwards.
ACGACCAGCCACTCCCCGAAGGGCAGCTCGAGGCTGATCCCGTTCGCCGAGTCGACGACCAACAGCAGCCGCTCGAGCGACGTCAACGGCTCGCCGGCGAACAGCGGGACGTCGACGTGCGTCCAGACCTGTGCCGGACCAGGTCGCGACCAGCCGCCCTCATCGACGAAGCGCCATTCGATCGACTTCGCGTAACCCCAACCGGAGAGGCCGAAGGCCGAGCCCTCCGTCGCGGCGGCCGGCATCGGCGGCGGCGTGTCGGCCGGCGTGACGCCCGGCGGGACGTGCAGCCCCGGCGTGCGCGCGATGCGCCAGATGCTGGTGCGCACGACGTCGCGGCTGCCCGCCGAGAGCGTCGCCTCCAAGAACTCGATCCGCTTGCCGGGGCGCACGACGCTCGTGCGCACGGCGACCTCGCCCTGCGGGATCGCGCCCAAGAACTCCGAGGCGATGCGCGCGACCCGCACGTCGGCGCGCGGGTAGGCCTCGTTCAGCGCGTGGACGAGCAGCGTCGTCGGTGGGCTGCCGTGCTGCAGATTCTCGCCCCACGGGCTCGAGGTCGCATCGCCCGCATGGTAGCGACCCTCACCGAGCCGTTCGAAGTACGCGTTCGCCGCCATGCTCCAGGAGTCGGCCGTGCGGGTGCGTGCTTCCTCCGAAAACATTGGGCGATGACGGATTCGAACCGCCGGCCCTCCCCGTGTAAAGGGGACGCTCTACCGCTGAGCTAATCGCCCGCCGCCGCCTGAGCGGTTTCGCCGTGGGGGGAGCGCGCTCCCCGGATGCGGCAAGAACGGCTGGATGCAACGGCGCCGACTGGCCCTCGACGACACGCAACCGATCTGGCGCACCATGCTCGTCTTCCTGCTCCCGCTGATGGCCAGCAACTTCTTGCAGTCGGCCTCGGCGACGTTCAACGCGATCTTCCTCGGGCGGCTGATCGGCGTGCGCGCGCTGGCCGCGGCCTCGGGCTTCTTCCCGATCGTGTTCTTCATGGTCGCCTTCTTCATCGGGATCGCCAGCGCCAGCTCGGTCCTGATCGGCCAGGCGTACGGCGCGCGCGACGAGGACCGGCTCGAAGCGGTCGCCGGGACGACGCTGACGCTCGCGCTGGCGTTCGGTGCGGTCGTCGGCGTCCTCGGCTTTCTCTTCGTCGTTCCGCTGCTGCACCTGATCGGGATGCCGGGCGACGTGTTCGACCTGGCGGTCCAGTACGCGCGCGTCACCTTCCTCTCGCTGCCGCTGCTCTTCGTCTACCTCGCCTACACGACGTTCGTGCGCGGCACCGGCGACTCGCGCACGCCGTTCGTCGCGCTGATCGTGAGCACGCTGGTCAACTTGATCGTCACGCCGGCGCTGATCGAGGGCTGGCTGGGCCTGCCGCGCCTGGGCGTCGTCGCGGCGGCGGCGTCGAACATCGTGGCGAGCGCCGTGGCGCTCGGCTTTCTGTTGATCGCGCTGGCCGCCGAGAAGAATCCGCTCGCGCTCGACGCGGGGCTGCTGCGCCACATGCGGCTCGAAGCGAAGCTGCTGATCACGCTGGTCCGGATCGGCATCCCGACCGGGATTCAGTTCGTGATGATCTCGCTGGCCGAGATCGCGGTCATCGCGCTGGTCAACCGCTACGGCTCATCGGCGACCGCGGCCTACGGCGCGGTCAACCAGATCGTCTCGTACGTCCAGTTTCCGGCGATCTCGATCGGCATCGCCGCCTCGATCTTCGGCGCGCAGGCGATCGGCGCGCAGCGGCTCGACCGGCTGGGTCACATCGCGAAGGCCGGCGTCGCCCTCAACTGGGCGATCGGCGCCGTCCTGATCGGGCTGGTCTACGCCTTCGATCGCCCGTTGCTGCGGCTGTTCATCACCGACCCGCACGTCGTCGACCTGGCCCATGGGCTGCTCGAGATCACGCTCTGGAGCTACGTGATCTTCGGCACCTCGGCCGTCTTGTCGGGGCAGATGCGTTCAAGCGGGACCGTGCTCTGGCCGACGGTGCTCTCGATCGTCTCGATCTGGGCCGTCGAGGTGCCGGTCGCCTACGGACTCGCGCCGCACTTGGGTCTGACCGGCGTGTGGATCGCCTACCCGGTCGCGTTCTGCGTCGGGCTGATCTTGCAGTCGAGTTACTACTTCGGCGTCTGGCGGCACCGCAAGATCACCACCCTGCTCGGCAACGACGACGCCGAGCCGGTCGTGGCGACCTGAGGTTCAGCCGGGCGCCGAGCAGTTCTGCAGCGTGAAGCCGGGGTTGAGCGTGCGTTTGTGGGCGGCGAGTGGGCAGAGCACCGGATAGAACTCGACCATCGACTTCTGCACGGCACCGTGCGCCGTGTGGCACTGGAAGCACGCGTGCCCGGCCGGCTGATTATCCGCCCACGGCAGCGTCGGCACCGGCGGGAGCCCCGCTTGGGTGAAGGTGACCCACTTCCACTTCGTCGCCGGGTAGCGGGCATCGTCGCGCAGCTCGGCCTCGACGGCGAGCAGGTCGCCTTGCACCGAGCCGTTTGCTAGGCCGGGGCCGGGGCCGCTGACGATCGCGGTCCGGTCCTTGGCTTGGCGAATCTCGAGCACGAACATCGTCTGGTCGGGCCACAGGCCGGTGCGCAGGAACGCCGCGTACGCCGCCGGCGTGACGAAGACGTTCTGGAAGACGTCCCCGCCGCCGGCCGCCGCGACCGCGAGCGGCAGGTGCCCGCGGAACGGCGCGACGCCGGCCGCCGCCTTCGCGCTGGCCGCCGCCGGGTATGCCATCGAGAAGCCGGTGCTGACGAAGACCCAGCTTCGGTAGTCGGCCGGCGGGATCACCTTGCCGTCCGGAGTGAAATGCGGCCCGTCGGCGGCGACGGGTTGGGCCGGGAGCGGTGCCCCGAGGCCCACCACCACCAGCAGGGCGACCAGGATCGAACCGATCCAGCGCATGCAGAACCACCCTTTCCGACCAAGCGCTACTAGCCGGATGGCGTACGCCGCAGGCGCGCGCCGGTCCTACTCGGCTGTTGCGTTCGCCTGCCGGCTGGGGGAGAATGATCCATGGGCATCGAGGCGGTCGTCCTCGTCGGCGCGATCGGATTTCTGATCCTGGGCTGCTCGATGAGCTTCGGCGCCGAGACGGACGCCGAACCCGTGCAGACGCGCCGCCGGCCGTTCACCGTCGTGCGGATCCGTCAACTCGACGAAAGCGGCGAGGAGAGCGGCGAAGAGCGCTGGCGCGTCGGCTGGAATTAAAGCAACTGCGCCGTCCCTAACGAGCGCTGCGCAAGCAGGTGTCGACGTTGGTGATCGTTTTGCCACCCGAACGCACCATCCCGTGCAGCGTGTACTCCGTCGCCGAGATGCGATCGAACGTTACGGCGATGCTTGCGTCGGGGTAGACGCTGCGGTAGGCGATGTGCTTGGGATCGCTGCCGGTCGCGCGCAGGATCGCGGCGCCTTGGTCGTCGAGAACGACCGCCGTCCATACGCGGTGCTGGGCGTCATACGCGAGTAACTCCTCGTCATAGCCGCCACCCGCCCAGGAAGCGACCTGCCGCAACGTGTGGCCGTCGAGATCGTACGCGTACGTGGCAGCGTAGGCCAGGCGTACCGCTCCCGCGCGGTACGTGCAGTTCCACGAACCGACGAGATAGTGCAGCGCGGCGAGCGGCGCCGTTGCCGGCAACGTTGCAGCAAGCACGAGGGATGCGAACATCATGACAACACCTCCTCTGGAACTAGTAGCCTAAATACGAACGGCGGATGCGGTCGTTGCTGACGAGTTCGGCGCTCGGACCCGAGGTCGCGACGCGGCCGGTCTCGAGAACGTAGGCGGAATCGGCCGCTTCGAGCGCGACGGTCGCGTTCTGCTCGGCGACCAGCACGGTCACGCCGTCCTCGCGGTTGATCGCGCGGAGCAACGCGAAGATGTCGCGCACGATCTTCGGGGCCAGGCCCAGCGAGGGCTCATCGAGCAAGAGCAGCTGCGGGTCGAGCATCAGCGCGCGCGCGATCGCCAGCATCTGCTGCTCGCCGCCGCTGAGCGTCCCGGCCGGTTGCTGCTTGCGCTCGGCGATCCACGGGAAGTAGCCGATGACGCGCGCTTCACGCGCGGCGATCTTTCGCCGGTCGCTGCGCACGTAGGCGCCCAGCGCGAGGTTCTCGGCGACGGTGAGCGAGCCCAGCGTTCCGCGCCCTTCGGGGACGTGGGCGATCCCCAGGCGCGCGGCGTCCTCGGGCCCGCTGCCGTCGAGCAGCTTGCCGTCGAAGGAGACCCGGCCGCTGCGCTTGATCCCGCCGGTGATGGCGCGCAGCGTGCTCGTCTTCCCGGCGCCGTTCGCGCCGAGCAGCGCGACGAACGCGCCGCGCTCGATCTCCAGGTCGATGCCGTGGATGGCCTCGATCTCGCCGTAGCGCGCGTGCAGCCCCTGCACCTCCAACAAGGCCATCCTAGACCGCTCCGAGGTAGGCTTCGATCACGGCCGGATCACGCTGCACCGCCTCCGGCGGCCCATCGGCGAGGGTGCGACCCGAGGCCAGGACGACGATGTGGTCGCAGACGCTCATCACCAGTTGCATGTGGTGCTCGACCATCAGGATCGAGGTTTCGAATTCGCGCGCGATCCGTTGGATCGTCGCGCCGAGCGTCGCGACTTCTTCGTGGTTGAGACCCGACGCCGGCTCGTCGAGCAGCAGCAGGCTCGGCCGCGCCATCAGCGCGCGCGCCAGCTCGACGGCTTTGCGCGTCCCGTACGGCAAGCCGTGGACGGTCTGCGAAGCCAGCTCGCCCAAGTCGAGGCGCTCCAAGACCTCGAGCGCCTCCTGCGTCGTGCGCTCCTCGCTCGCGCCGCGCGTGCGCGCGTGCGCGCCGACCCGGACGTTGTCGAGGACGCTCATGTGGTTGAACAGCGCGACGTTCTGGAACGTGCGCGCGATCCCGTGGCGAGCGATCTCGTGCGGAGCGAGCCGCAAGAGATCCTCGCCGCGGTAGATCACCTGCCCCGCCGACGGCTGGTACAGGCGCGTGATGCAGTTGAAGCAGGTCGTCTTGCCGGCACCGTTGGGCCCGATCAGCCCGGTGATGTGACCCTCGAAGACGTCGAAGGACACGTCGGTCAGCGCGCTGATGCCGCCGAAGCGGATCGTCAGGTCGCGGACCGCCAGCAAAGACGCCACGGCTTATTGCTGCGCCGTGATCGGGTACGACCGGGTGTCGATCAGGACGCCGGACGGCGACCAGTCGGTACCCAGCCACTTGGCCGTGATCAGCTGGCTGATCGGGAAGCGGAACGTCGGCGTCGTCCGGATGATGACGCCGGGGTAGGCGAGCGGGTTGTTCGGCTCGTCGAGGTGGATGATCGCGTCCATCAGCTTGGCGCGGGTCAAGTCGCGGCCGGCGTGCTTCAGACAGTCGACCAGCGTGTAGGCGATCGAGACGCCGTACAGATAGTTCCCGTCGTCTTGATCGCCGGTGGGCAGATACTTGGTCATGATCTCGCGGTAGAGCGCCATCCCGGCATCACCGGCGTAACGTGCGTGGTTCGCCGGATCCTTGAGGTAGATGGTCGTGATGATCCGAGCCACCGCCGACGGTCCGCCGACCTTGGCGACGATGCGCATGTAGGGGATCGCGTTGGCGACGTTGTTGAGATAGATCAGCGGGTGCCAGGATTGCTGCGCGGCCGCGATCATCCCCTGGATCGCGAACTTCGGCGTCGCGAAGATCAGGTAGGTGTCGCATCCGGCGGCCTTGAGGGTCGAGACCTGCGAGGCGACGCTGGGATCGGTCGTCTCGTAGGATGCCGTCTTGACGATCAGGTCCGTGTGCGAGCCCAAGCCGCGCTTGAGCCCGGTGATCATGTCGTTGCCGTAGTCGTCGTTCTGGTAGAGGATCCCGATCTTGGCGTTCGGATGCTCGCGAACGATGTCTTGGCCGTAGATGATTCCTTCGGACTGATAGTTGGGCTGCCAGCCGATCGTCCAGGGGAAGTTCTTGTAATCCGAGCCGAACTTGGTCGCGCCGGTCGCGACGAACACCTGCGGCACGCCGTTCTGGTTGAGATACGGGCGGATCGCCGTGTTGACTTCGGTGCCGAGCGAGTCGAAGACGGCGAAGACGTGGTCCTGCTCGACCAGCTGGTGCACGTCCTGGACGGCCAGCGGCGGCGAGTACCCGTCGTCGAGGTCGATCCACTTGATCTTGCGACCGTTGACGCCGCCGTGATCGTTGACGTAGGCGAAGTACGCGCCGATGCCTTTGCCGATGTTGCCGTAGGCGGAGGCGGGTCCGCTGAACGGATGGTCGCCGCCCAGCACGATCTCGGTGTCCGAGACACCGGGCTCGGCGGCGAGGGCCGGGGCGAGCGGGCCGCCGGTCACGGCGAGCACGAAGGCTGCTGCGATCAGGCCGATCGCGGTTCTACTGGCGGTTCGTTGCACGAAGACCTCCTGGGCTGCGCCGGACGGCGCGGAAGACGCGCTACGCGCGCGGGGTGACGGGATGGGACTGAGGGGCGGGTGAGGCGGGTGCCGCCGGCGGCCTGAGGCGCGCGAACGCGCGCCGCAATCCGCCGGCGAGACCGTCGGGGACGAAGATCATGACCAAGATCAGGACGACGCCGTACACGACGCTCGGCGCGCCGGCGTTGATCTGTTGGGCTGCGAGCGGAAGAAATTGGATGACGACGGCACCGAGCAGTGCGCCCCAGAAGCTCGCGATCCCGCCCAACACCGCGCCGACCAGCAGCGTGATCGAGAGCGTGACGTCGAAGCTGTCCGGGCTCAGGTAGGCAGCCGGCAGCGCGTAGAACGCGCCGGCGACCCCGGCCAGGACGGCGCTCCAGCCGAACGCTAACGTCTTGTACACGTACGGGTTGATGCCGAACGAAACCGCCGCGATCGGATTGTCGCGCAGCGCGCGCAGCGCGCGGCCGAAGCGTCCGCGCACGATCAGCGCGGTGAGCGCGAAGACGACGGCCGCCACGACCCAAGCGACGTAGTAGAGCCAGAGCTGGGCTCCGAACGGGAACCAAGCCGGCGCGCTGACCGGATTCAGCGTCACGCCGCCGAAGCCGCCGGTGACCGACTTGAAGTGCTTGAGCAGCGACGGCATCGCGACCGCGAGCGCGAACGTCGCTAGCGCGAGGTAGACGCCGGCCAGCCGCAGCGCGACCAATCCGAACAGCAAGCCGAACGCGCCGGTGACGACGGCCGCGACCGGGACGCACAGCCAGTACGGGACGCCCCACGCGTGGGAGAGGATCGCGATGGTGTAACCACCGATGGCGAGGAACGCGCCGTGGCCGAGCGAGATCTGCCCGTTCATCCCGATCAACACGACCAGGCCGAGGATCGCGATCGCGTATGCCGCGACGAAGGTCATGTCGAAGATGGCGAACGAGGGCAGGACCAGCGGGAGCAGCGCGAGGACGACGACCGCCGCCGCGACCGGCGCGAGACGGCCGAGATTGGGCCGCATCTAGACGCGTTGTACCACGGCGCGGCCGAACAGACCCGAGGGACGGAACACCAGCACGATCACGATGATCGCCAGCGCCGTCGCCAGCCGCAGCTCGTTCCCGATCCAGTCGACGTAGGTGCCGAGCAGGTTGAGAACGACGCCCAGGATCAGCCCGCCGACCACCGCGCCCAGCGGGCTCTCGATCCCTCCGAGCACCGCCGACGCGAAGGCGTAGACGAGCACGGTCTGCATCATGTTCGGGTCGAGGAAGACGACCGGCGCGATCATGATACCCGAGATCGCCCCGACGACCGCGGCCAGGCCCCAACCCAGCGCGAGCATCCAGCTCACCCGCACGCCGAGCACCCGGCTCTGCTCGGGATAGAGCGCCGCCGCCCGCATCGCCAAGCCCAGCTTCGTCTTTTGAAAGAAGAGCGTGATCAGCGCGAGGGTCGCCAGCGAGACGCCGATGACGCCGACGTCCTGCAGGCTGAAGCCGACCCCGCCGATCTCGATCGGCGTGGTCGGGAACGGCGTCGGGAACGACTTTTCAACGTAGCCCCAGATCCCGCCGGCCAGCCCGTTGAACGCGATCAGTAGCCCCAGGGTCACGATCACCACGGTCAGTTGGGAGCCCCCTTCGATCGGACGGATCACGATGCGCTCGATCGCGACCGCGCCGAAGAACGCGATCACGACGGTCAGCCCGAACGCCAACGGGAGGGGGAGTCCATTCTGTACCAGCTGCCAGGCGATGTAGGTCGTGAACATCGCCATCTCGCCCTGGGCGAAGTTGATCACCCCCATCGAGCGGTAGATCAACACCAAGGCGAGCGCGACGCTGGCGAAGATGGAGCCCTGTGCGAGACCGCTGACGATTTGCTGCGCCAGTTCGTGCAAGCCGGCAGTCCCTCCCGAGGCATCCAATAAAGACGAGGGTCGGTTCTTTGGACCCGGCGCCGGACGGCACCTGCGAGATTATTTTCATGTGTCGGCGGCCGGCGCGGCAGCCTTGAGCCCGCGCCCGAGCAGGGCCCGGCGGGGCGATCCCGTCGCCCGGTATCCAGGACGGCCCCCGCGACGCGGGCTACGGCCGGTACGTCGCTTCGTACTTCGAGCGCAGCAACTCGGCGTAGGTGATCGGCGGATACTTCGCCGGCCGCTCGGGGCCGGCACAGGACGGCAGGCACGCGATCGTGGCGTCGGCGTTGGGATCGCCGAACAGCGCGACCGAATAGCGCTCGCGCGCCGAGCGGTTGACGACCCGATGAGGATTCGAGACGTAGATGTCGTTGCTCCAGCGCATCAGCGAGTCGCCGATGTTGCAGACGAAGGCGCCAGGCTCGGGCTGGACGGCGACCCAGGTGCCGTCGCGCATCCGCACCTCGAGCCCGCCGACGTCGTCCTGCGCGAGCAGGGTCAGGTTCCCGTAGTCGGTATGCGGCGCGGCGCCGAACAGCCGCTCGTCGAAGTCGCCGGGATGCGGTGGATAGTGCAGCAGCCGCAGCACTCCGAGCGCGTGGTCGAAGTCCGGCGCGAAGGTGTGCTCGTCGGCACCCAGATCGAGCGCGACCGCGCGATGCAGCGCGATCACGAGGTCGAGCAGGACGTCGTAGTAGGTCAGCAGCGTGGTGCGGAAGCCGGGCAGGTCGGGCCATTGGTTGCAGCCGTGGAACGGCTTGCCGGCCAGCACGCCGGGATCGTCGGGTGCGAACTCGCGGCCGACGTTGAACGACTCCTTGACGTCGCCCGGACGCCCGGGGTCGAGCTTTTCGAAACCGATGCGCGCGTAGCCGCGATAGTGTGGCGAGCGCTCGAGCGAGACGCTCTCCTTCACTTCGCGCGGCAGCGCGAAGAAGGCGCGCGTGGCGGCGAAGACGTCGGCCACCAACCGCTCGGGGACGCCGTGGTTGAC
>JBEKLD010000123.1:0-9375 GCA_050010375.1 Vulcanimicrobiaceae bacterium | reverse complement strand
ATGCCGACGATGTTGCGGTAGCGCCGGGTCAGCTCGAGGTAGGTCGCCGGCAACATGTTCGCGCCGGTGCGGCTGGGGATGTTGTAGAGGATGCACGGCAGCGTCGTCGCCTCGGCGATCGCGCCGAAGTGCGCCAGCAGTCCGTCTTGCGTCGGCTTGACGTAGGCCGGCACGGTCAGCAGCGCCGCGTCGACGCCGCACGCTTCGGCCGCCTTCGTCAGCACGATCGAGCGCCGCGTGTTGTTGTCGCCGGTGCCGGCGATCACGGTCGCACGCCGGCCCAGGGCCTGCTTCACGGCGTCGAACAGCGCCAGCTTCTCGTCGGTGTCGAGGGAGTTGCCCTCGCCGGTCGAGCCGCCCAAGACGACGCCGTCGTTGCCGCGCTCGACCAAGAAGGTGGCGATGCGCGCCGCCTCGGTCAGATCGAGCGCGCCGCGCTCGTCGAACGGCGTGATCATCGCGGTCAAGAGGCGACCCAAGGACTTCATCGTGCTACCGTCCCCCGGCCCAGCCGGAACGCATCGTGCAGCGCTTGCTCCGCGGCATCGGCCTGGTCGGCGCTGACGAGGATGGAGATCGTGATGTTGGAGTCGGTCGAGTGGATGATCTCGATCCCCGCGTCGCTGACCGCCTTGACGACGCGGTAGATGACGCCCGAGGTCCCGCGCATCCCGGCGCCGACGATCGAGATCTTCGCGCAGTGCGGACGCATCCGCAGCGCGAGGTTGAGATCGGCCAAGGCCGGCCGGATCGCCTCGGCGTGTTCGTCGTCGACCAGGAAGAACACGCCGGCGTCGTTGACGTTGACCATGTCGATCGAGATCCCACGCTCGGCGATCCGCGCCAGCACGTCGCGGTCGAGCTCCGAGCGGGCGGCCTCGTCGGTCAGCCCCTGGATGATCCGGCAGAACGTCACGTCGCGCAGGACCGTCAGCCCGGTCACCGGCTTCTCCGGATCGATCGGCGCGTCGTCGTCGACGGTCGTCCCGACGCCGCTGCGCAAGCCCTTGATGCCGTACGGCAGCCGGGTCGCGTGGGCCAGATCGGCGGCCTTGTGGTGCATCACCTTGGCGCCGTTCCAGGCCAATTCGACCATCTCGGCCTGCGTCACACGTTCGATCACGTGCGCGCCGGCGATGCGGCGCGGGTCGGCCGTCATGACACCCGAGACGTCGGTGTAGATCTCGACGTCCTTCGCGCCGAGCGCCTCGGCTAAGGCGACCGCGGTCAGGTCGCTGCCGCCGCGGCCGAGCGTCGTGGTCGCCAGCGCGCGCGTCCCACCCTGGAAGCCGGTGACGACCGGGATCAGCCCCTGCGCGATCACCGCGCGCACCGGCGCCGGGTCGACCTCGAGGATCTGGGCGTCGGAGTAGTCGTCGTCGGTCACGACGCCGGCTTGCAGACCGGTCATCGCCTGCGCGGGCGCGCCCAGCGAGGAGAGCAGCTCGGCGAAGACGACGCACGCGATCGCTTCGCCACAAGCCAACAGCAGATCGCGATTCGGTCCGCTGCGGACCGGCGCGATCAGTCCGGCCAAGGTGTCGGTCGCATACGGGTCGGGTGCGCGTCCCAGCGCCGAGCAGACGACGACCGGCGCTTCGCCGCGCCGCACGACGTCGAGCACCCGCGAGGCCGCGATCTCGCGCAGCTCCTCGCTCGCGAGCGAGCTGCCGCCGAACTTGAGGACGATGATGCGGCGCGCCGCCGCCGGCTCGGCGCTCACCCGGCCACCTCGCTGGCCGCGAAGCGACCCTGCGCGAGCAGCAGCTCGAGGATCTGCACCCCGTTGGTCGCCGCACCCTTGCGGAGTTGGTCGCCGACGACCCACAGCTGGTACAGCGTGTCGGTCGCGTCATCGGGCTCGGGGCGCAAGCGCGCCACGTGAACCACGTCGGTGTCCTCGACGTCGCGCGGCGTGACGATGCCGTGCTCGTGATAGACCAGACCCTCGCCCGTGCGCAGCGCCGCGCGCAGCTCGGCGAGCGTCGTCGCCTGCTCGGTTTCGAAGAAAACCGCCGCGCTGTGCGCTCGCATGACCGGCACGCGCACGGTCGTCGCCGCAACGTGCAGGTCGGGCCGCTCGAGCATCTTGCGCAGCTCGGCGGCGACTTTCTGCTCCTCGCCGCTGTCGCCGTCGCCGTCGCCGCTGCCGACCAGCGGGACGACGTTGCGGTGGATCGGCGCGGCGAAGGTCCCGTTCGACGCCGCGCCCTGCTCCTCGCCGAGCAACGCGTCGAGCCCGGCGCGGCCGGCGCCGCTGACGGCTTGGTAGGTCGCGGCGCGCACTGCGCGCAGCCCGATCTCGCGCTCGATCGGCGCGAGCGCGACGCAGAGCACGATCGCGGTGCAGTTGGCGACCGGGAAGAGCCGATGCTGCGGATGGATCGCGTGCGGGTTGACTTCGGGGATCACCAGCGGCACGCGCGGGTCGAGCCGGAAGGTCGAGGTGTTGTCGATGACGACCGTCCCCTGCGCGACCAGGTCGTTCACCAGCTCGGCGCTGGCCTCGTCGCTCGAGGCGAAGAAGGCGACGTCGGGGCGGTCGGCCAGCAGCCGCTCGCGGCTCGCCGCGGCGACCGGAATCGTCGCGCCGCGGAAGGTCACGCCCTCGTCGCGCGCGCGCGAGGCGTAGGCCAGCAGGGTGTCGACCGGGACATTCCGTTCCTCCAGCACGCGCAGGATCGTCCCGCCGACGACGCCCGTCGCACCGATCAGCGCGAGTCTCACGTGGCCAACATCCGATCGAGCAGCGCGTCGAGACCGACGACCAGCGAGCGGTGATGACGGACGTCGCGCACCGCCGCGACGATCCCGGCGCCGAACGACTGGTGGGCGAGCGAATCGTGGCGCAGGGTCAGCGTCTCCCCGATCCCACCGAAGATCGTCTCCTGGTGTGCGACCAGGCCCGGCAGCCGGACGCTGTGGATCGGCGGCGACGGCGCGCCGGCGGCCGCGATGCGACGCGCCGTCAGCTGCGAGGTTCCGCTGGGCGCATCGCGCTTGCGGTCGTGGTGCAGCTCGACGATCTCGGCGCGCGGGAAGACCCGCGCCGCCTGCTCGGCGAAGCGCATCATCAGGTTGGCGCCGAGCGAGAAGTTCGGTACCAGCAGGACGCCGACGTGCGCCGCCTGCGCACGCTCGGAGAGGACCAGGATCTCCTCGCTGGTCCAGCCGGTCGCGCCGACCACCACCGGGATCCCCGCGTCGACCGCGGCGAGCGAAATCTGCACCGTCGCAGGATGGACGGTGCAGTCGACGACGACGTCGAGACCAGCCGCCAAGAAATCCGCCAAGACGTGCTCGACCCGTACCGCGCCGAACTCGACGCCGGCCGGTATCTCGCCGCCACTGCGGACGAGCACCGCGGCGAGCTCGAGATCATACTCGGCATCGACCGCGGCACACGCGACGCGCCCCAGTCTCCCGAACGCGCCGGCCACTCCGACGCGTACCATGCGTCGGCTCTAAACCTTCTCCAGCGGGGCGTATTTGAGCATGACCATCTTCTGCCCGACGTTGGGGAAGTTGATCGTGAGCAAGCCGTCACCGCCCGCGCCGACGACGTCGACGACGGTCCCCTCGCCCCACTTGGGATGGCGGACCTTGTTGCCGGGATGGAGATCCATCCCGACGCCTGCGCCGGCGTTCTCGTGGATCGAAACCTCGCGCCAGCGGCCGCCACCCGGGCGCTGGCCCAGGCCGATGCCGCCGATCACTTCGAGCGAGGGCATCTCCTCGATGAAGCGCGAGCGCGGGTGCGAGAAGGTGTTGCCGAACAGCGTGCGCCGAGCGGCGAACGAGAGGTAGAGGCGGTCCATCGCGCGCGTCACGCCGACGTAGGCCAGGCGCCGCTCTTCGTCGAGTTCGGCCATGTCGGTCAGCGCCCGCGTGTGCGGGAAGACGCCCTCTTCGAGCCCGGTCAGGAAGACGATCGGGAACTCGAGTCCCTTGGCCGCGTGCATCGTCATCAGCGTGACGAACGAGGCGTCGGCATCGAGCGTGTCGATGTCGCTGATCAGCGCGATGTTGGCCAGGAAGTCGTCGAGCGTGGTCCCGGTCTCCGGGTTCTGCTCGAACTCGCGAGCGACGCCGACCAGCTCCTGGAGATTCTCGACGCGGGCACGGCCCTCGGCGGTCTCGTCGGCCTGCAGCTCGCGCAGGTAGCCCGACTCCTCCATCACCGCGATCAGCAGCTCGCTGATCGAGAAGGTCTTGGCGCGCTCGCGCAGGTCGGCGATCAGTTCGGCGAACCGCTCCAGCTCGCGCTGCTTCTTCGGCACGGCGCGCTTGAGCAGGTTCGAGTCGAAGACGGCTTGGCCGACCGAGACGTTGGACTGGTTCGCGGCTTCGAGCAGCGAGGCCAGCGTCTGCTGCCCGATCGAGCGGCGCGGGACGTTGACGATGCGGCGGAACGCGACCGCGTCGGACGGGTTGACGATGTAGCGGAGGTAGGACAGCATGTCCTTGACCTCCGTGCGCGCGTAGAAGCCGACGCCGCCGACGACCCGGTAGGGGATCCCGTCGGCCAGGAAGCCTTCTTCGAAGTAGCGCGACTGCGCGTTGGTGCGGTACAGGACGAGGAAGTCGCGGTACGCGGCGCCTTCGCGCACGTGCTCCTTGATCTTCTCCATCACGTAGCGCACTTCGGCGCGCTCGGACTCGGCCTGGAAGGCGGTGACCTTCTCGCCCTCGGCGCGCTTGGTGAACAGCGTCTTGGGCTGGCGGCCGGCGTTGTGGGCGACCAGTTCGTTCGCCGCCTCGAGGATCGTCTGCGTCGAGCGGTAGTTCTCTTCGAGCTTGAAGACCGTCGCGCCCGGGAAGTCCTCTTCGAAGCGCAGGATCATGCGGTAGTCGCTGCCGCGCCAGGAATAGATCGACTGATCGTCGTCACCGACGACCGTCACGTTCCCGTGCTCCTTGGCCAGCGTCGCGACCAAGCGGTACTGCGCGTAGTTGACGTCCTGGTACTCGTCGACCAGGATGTACTTGAACTTCGTCTGGTAGCGCGCGCGGGCTTCTTCGTCGCGGTCGAGCAGTTGGATCGTGCGGCTGATCAGGTCGTCGAAGTCCAGGCCGTTCGACTCGGCGAGGCGCCGGTCGTACTCGCGGTAGACCTGCGCGTAGCGCTCGCCTGCGAACGAGGGGTTCTTCTGCTCGTACTCGTCGGGCGACCAGAGGTTGTTCTTGGCCTTCGAGATCTCGGCCAGCGCCGCGCCCGGGACGACCTGGCGCTCGTCGAAGTCGAGGTCGGCGATGACCTCGCGCACGATCGCGCGCTGGTCGGCGTCGTCCATGATCGCGAAGTTCGGCGAGATGCCGATCTTGCGGCCGTCACGGCGCAGCATCCGCACGCACATGCTGTGGAAGGTTCCGACCCAGAGGTCGCGCGCGGCGGCCCCGACCATCCGTTCGAGCCGCGACTTCATCTCGCCGGCGGCCTTGTTGGTGAACGTCACGGCGAGGATACGATCGGGGAAGACCTTCTTCTCCTCGAGGAGGTACGCGATCCGGTTGGTCAGGACGCGGGTCTTGCCTGACCCGGCCCCGGCGAAGATCAGCACGGGGCCGTCGGTATGCTCGACGGCCGCGCGCTGCACGTCATTGAGGAGTTCGGTCTGTGCGAGCATCACGGAGTTATTCGCCATATGGCCCGCTACGGCCTAGTTGGGCACGAATGTCGTCGTCGGAGGCCCCTGGTGCAACCTCCGAGCGTTCGCGAGGGTTCACTCCGCGCGCGAGCGGAAGTGCCACGACGTGCACGACGGCGCGCGATCCGACACCCTCACTTCGGTCGTCGACGCCGTGATTCCGGCCGCGGCGGACCGCACGGTCGTCGTCGAACGCGCGCTGGGCCTGCTGGCGGCGCTGCCGGCCCACAAGCAGCGCCAGCTTGCTGGCGTGCTGGCGCTGCTCGGCACGCCGGCCGGCGGGTTGCTCCTCGCCGGGCGCCCGACCGGCCTAGCGGCGCTGGCTCGCCCGGAGCGCGAACGGGCCCTGTTGCGGCTAGGCCAAATCGGCCCACTCCGCCCCGCGTTCGATGCGCTGACGCGGCTCGTGCTCTTCAGCGCGTACGGCGACGGCGGCGGCGCGGGCGATCCGCTCTGGGCCGAATTAGGCTATCCCGGCCCGCGCGCCGACCGGCCCGCGTCGGTGCCGGTGCTGCCGCTGGCGACGCCGCGGGCGGCCCGCTTCGCGGTCGACGCGGTGGTGGTCGGCTCGGGCGCCGGCGGCGGGGTCGCGGCCGCGCTGCTCGCGCAGGCCGGCTTGCGCGTCGCGGTCCTGGAGGCCGGACCGCCGCTCGAACCGGTCGCGGCGCGGCAACGCGAAGCCGACGCGCTCGGCGCCCTGTACCTGGAAGGCGGGCTGTGCGCGAACGACGACCTCGGCGTCTCGATCCTCGCCGGCGCGTGCGTCGGCGGCGGGACCAGCGTGAACTGGTCGACTTCGCTGCGCCTGCCGCCCCCGCTCGCCGCGCGCTGGGGCGCCGCGCTGGCACGGCCCGCCTTCACCGACGAGCTGGCCGCGGCATACGACGCGGTCGAAGCGCGCCTCGGCGTGCGGCCGGCGCGCGGACACAACCGGAACAACGCCGTCCTCGCCGACGGCTGCGCGGCGCTGGGCTGGCCCGTGCGCGCGATCCCGCGCAACGCGCCGTGCGAGGACGAGCGCTGCGGCTACTGCGGGTTCGGCTGCGCGTACGGCGAGAAGCGTTCGACGGTCGTCACGTACTTACGCGACGCGGTCGACGCCGGCGCCGCGATCTATGCCGGCGTGCGCGTCGAGCGCGTGCTGATCGCCGGCGGCGCAGTGTGCGGGGTCGAGGCGGTCGACGGCGCGGGCCGCGCGCTGGTCGTCGACGCGCCGCTGGTCGTCCTCGCGGCCGGCGCGCTGCGCACGCCGGGATTACTCGGGCGCAGCGGGATTCGCTCACCGCACCTGGGGCAGCATCTGCACCTGCACCCGACCAGCGCGCTCGTCGCCGAGTTCGACACGCCGGTCGAAGCGTGGCACGGACCGATGCAGACCGTGCTCTGCGATCGTTTCGCCGACCTCGACGACGGGTTCGGCGCCGTCATCGAGGTCGCGCCGGCGCATCCGGGGATCCAAGCGCTGGGAATCCCTTGGGCCGGCGCCGCGGCGCACGCCGCTGAACTGGCGCCGGCGCGTAACCGCGCCGTGCTGATCGCGCTCGCCCGCGACCGCGGCGCCGGCCAAGTCGGCAGCGGCGTGCGGACCGACGTGCGCTACCGGCTCGATCCGTACGACGGCGCGCATCTGGCGCGCGCGCTGGCCGGCGCGGCGCGGATCGGGATCGGCGCCGGAGCGCGGCGCGTGCGCACGCTCTTTCGCGAACCGCTCGCGCTCGAGGCCAGCGATGCGAACGAAGCGGGCCTCACCGCGCTGGGCGACGAGATCGCCCGGCGCATCGCCGCGCGCGCGCCGCTCGCGCTCTTCTCGGCGCATCAGATGGGCAGCGCGCGCATGGCCGCCACGGAGCACGACGGCGTCGTCGACCCCGAGGGCCGCGTCTATGGGGTGAGCGGACTGCTCGTCGCGGACGCGTCGGTCTTCCCGAGCGCCTCAGGCGTCAACCCGATGCTGACGATCATGGCCCTTGCCGGCCGCGCGATCGGCGCGCTCAGCGAACGGCGCGCAGCGGGAAGCTCGACGAGCGCTTCGCCATCGTGATCGCACTCATCAGCCAGCTCAGCGTCGATTCCGCCCCGCGGTTGGGGTTGGCGCCGCTGGCGTCGAGCCCGTCGCTGCAACTGCCCTCGCCGGCCAGCACGATACCCTGCACGTTGCCGCCGAGGAACCACCCGTGCGCGACCTCGGCGACCCGGCGCCAGCGCTCGTCGTCGGTCACGTCGAGCGCGACGAACGCCGCGTCGACCAGGGCGGCCGCCTCGAGCGGCTGCTGCCCGAAGCGCGCCTTGGGGCCACCGCGCGGATACCAGCCGTCGTTCCCGACCGGCTCGAAGCAGCCGTCGACGATCACCGCATCGGCATAGAAGTGCAGGGTCGCCAGACCCAGCTCACAATACCGGTTGCTGCCCAGTGCGGCGCCCGCGCGCAGCAGCGCTTCGGGGATCCGCGCGTTGTCGTAGGTCATCACGTCCTCGCACCACACCCAGTCGGCGGAACGGTGACGATCGACGTCGGCCGCGATCGACGCGGCGAGCGCGTCGAGCTGCGTGCGCACGAAGAGTTCGTCGTCGGGTCGGGCGGCGAGCGCGTGCGCAAGACCGAGCGCCGCATACGCGCGCGAGCGGACAGCGGTCAGACGCGGAACCGACTCGAGCGCGTGCCGCCGCAGCGCGCCGGCCAGCACACGCCACGTCTCGCGCGCGGCCCGACCCTCGGCGTAGCCCAATCCCCACAGCGCGCGGGCGACCTGGTCGTCGGTGCCCGCCTGGTCCTGCCAGCGCCGGTCGTAGCCCATGAAGCCGTGGAAGCCGCCCGCCGGCAAGCGCGCGTCGTGTAGAAAAGCGAGGTAGGTCGGCACCAGCGCGCTGACCGCCGGATCGTCGCCTTGGCGTTCCGCCGCGTCGCAGGCGACGATCAGCGCGCGGGCGATGTCGTCGGTACAGTAGCCGTAGGCGCGATTGGGGACGTCGAGCGTCGCGTGCTGGAAGAGCCCGACGTCGTCGGTCATCGCTAACAGGTGGTCGATCGCGGGCCAACGGTGAGCCGACATCGCGCGCGTTCCGACGGCTACGCCGGCGTGGCCAGCGGCGTGCGCCGCGGCAGCAATTCGCCGAAGTAGGCGCCGTGCGCCTGGGCGACGTTGGGCCAGGTCATCTGCCGGCCGTAGCGGTAGGCGCGCCGCTCCGTGTTCTCGCGCAGCGCCGGATCGTCGAGCAGCGCGACCAGCGTCGTCGCGATCGCCGACGCGTCGCGGAACGGGACGAGGAAGCCGCGCCCGAGCGCCAGCAGTTCTTGCGCGTACAAGTACGGCGTGGAGACGACGGCTTTGCCGCAGCCGACCGCGTAGGCCAACGTGCCGCTGACGACCTGCGTCGGGTTCAGGTACGGCGTGAGGTAGACGTCGCTCGCCGCGAGATAGCCCAGCAGCTCGTCGAAGTCCAAATATTTGTCGACCAGCACGACGTTATCGGCCAGGCCGCTCTGAGCGATCTCAGCCTCCAGTTCGCGCCGGTACGACTCGCCTTCGCGGCGCCGCACGACGGGGTGGGTCTGACCGAGGATCAGGTAGAGCGCCTCGGGGTGCGTGGCGACGACCGCCTGCATCGCCTCGATCGCGTACTCGAGCCCCTTGCCGCGATTGATCAACCCGAAGGTCGAGATCGTGGTGCGCCCGGCGTACCCGAGCCGGCGTTTGGGCTCGGCGCTATCGCTCAGCGGGACGTCGGG
>JBEKLD010000122.1:0-9493 GCA_050010375.1 Vulcanimicrobiaceae bacterium | reverse complement strand
GTTGCGCGGCGAGCGAGATCGCCTGCAGCCCGGAGCTGCAGAAGCGGTTGATCGTCGTCCCCGCGACGGTCACCGGTAGCCCGCCGCGCACGGCGGCGATGCGCGCGATGTTGTGCCCGGTCGCGCCCTCGGGGGTCGCGCAACCTAGGATGCAGTCCTCGATCTCGGCCGGATCGAGTCCGGCGCGCGCGACCGCGTGGCGGATGACGTGCCCGCCCAGCTCGGCGCCGTGCGTGTCGTTGAATGCGCCGCGGAAGGCCTTGCCGATCGGCGTGCGCGCGGTGGAGACGATCGCCGCTTCACGCATGGACGGCGGCCCCGCGGCCCTTCCAGGCGCCGAACGACTCGCCGCGGTCGGCCAGCTCGCGCAGCAGCGGAGCCGGTTTCCAGACTTCGCCGTGCACGCGCTCGAAGGCGAGCATGTCGTCGACGACCGTGCGCAGCCCGAGCGAGTCGGCCCAGCGCAGCGGACCGCCACGCCAAGCCGGGAAGCCGTACCCGTTGACGTAGACGACGTCGATATCGCTCGGGCGCGTCGCGATCCCCTCGGCCAGGATCAAGGCCGCCTCGTTGACCAGCGGATACATCGCGCGCTTGACGATCTCGTCGTCGCCGATCGCGCGCCGCACGATGCCGGACTCGCGCGCGCTGCGCTCGATCACCTCGTCGACGACCGGATCGGGGATCGGGGTGCGATCGCCGGGCTCGTAGCGATAGTAGCCCGCGTTCGTCTTCTGCCCGAAGCGGCCCAGCTCGCACAGCGTGTCGGCGATCGTCGAGTACCGCCCAGGCGGCCGTGAGGCGGCGTACTTGCGCTTGCGAATCCGCCAGCCGACGTCGAGGCCGGCCAGGTCGGACATCGCGAAGGGGCCCATCGCCAGGCCGAACGTGCGCAGCACGCCGTCGACCTGCTGCGGCGAGGCGCCCTCCTCGATCAGGAACTCCGTCTCGCGCCGGTACGGGTAGAGCATCCGGTTGCCGATGAACCCGTCGCAGTTCCCCGAGACGACGCCGACCTTCTTGAGCTTCTTCGCCAGACCCAATGCATTCGAGAGCGTCTGGGGCGAGGTCTTCGCGCCGCGCACGATCTCGAGCAGCCGCATCACGTTGGCGGGACTGAAGAAGTGCAGGCCGATGACGTCCTGCGGGCGCGAGGTCACTGCCGCGATCGCGTCGACGTCGAGCGTCGAGGTGTTGGTGGCGAGCATCGTCCCCGGCCGCGCGATGCGGTCGAGCCGGCGGAAGACGTCCTGCTTGACGTCCATCTCCTCGAACACCGCCTCGATGACGAGATCGACGTTGGCGGCGGCCGCTTCGAGCGAGGTCGAGTAAGCGATGCGCGCCAGACGCGCATCCATCTCGGCCTGCGTGAGGCGGCCTTTCTTCACCGTCGAAGCGTAGTTGGCGGTCATGATGCCACGCGCGCGGGCGAGCTGCTCGTCGGTGACGTCGACCAGCGTGACCGTGATGCCGACGTTGGCCAAGGTCATCGCGATGCCGGTGCCCATCGTGCCGCTGCCGATCACCACGGAGGTCTGCGGCGAGTACGCCGCCGGGGCGCCGCCGTCGGGCAGTTTCCCGGCTTCGCGCTCCGCGAAGAACTGATAGATGCGCGCCTTCGCCTGCTCCGAGCCGAGCAGTTCGATGAAGCGCTCGAGCTCGCGCGCCTCGCCTTGCGCGAACGGCAACCCGAAGGCGTCCGCAACGCAGTCGATCGCGCGCTGCTCGGCGAGGCCGCCGCGCTCCGGCGGCGTCGCCTTGGCGCGCGCGGCGGCGATCGCCGCGGCGGCGTCGCCGGTCGGTGCGAGCTCGCTGGCCCGGCGTCGACCCTTTCCGATCAGCGAGCGCGCGAAGGCCATCGCGTCGGTGAGCAGGTCGCCCGCCGCGACGCGGTCGACTAGGCCCAGCTCGGCGGCGCGCGTCCCGTCGATCGGATCGCCGCTGAGGATCAGGGCCAAGGCCGGCTGCGCGCCCATCAACCGCGGCGCGCGTTGCGTCCCGCCGGCGCCGGGGAGCAGTCCGCGCTTGATCTCGGGGAACCCGAGCTGGGCGGTCGGCGTCGCGATCCGGTAGTCGGCGCCGAGCGCGGCCTCGAGCCCGCCGCCCAAGGCGTTGCCGGCGATCGCGGCGACGATCGGCTTGGGCGACGATTCCATCCAGGCGATCAGGTCGCGGGTCGTCGGCGTCGGCCGGGGGATCACCCCGAAGCCCTTCATGTCGGCCCCGCCGCTGAACGTCCCGCCGGCGCCGATCAGCACGATCGCGCCGACCGCAGGGTCGACGGCGGCCTCCGCAAGGGACGCCAGCACCGGCGCGATCGAGGCGGCGCCGAGGGCGTTGACGGGCGGGTTGTCGATCGTGACGACGGCGACGCCGTCCTGGAGGGCAATCGGCACGGGGCCTCCTTAGACAGGCAGGCCGGCTTCGCCGCCGACCCCACAAGCAACAATCTTCTTTGTCGACCGGCGGTTGCATCCCCCAGAAGCGACAATCCGGTGTTCCCGAGACGAGGGCAGTCGCCTTGGGCCGGATAACGTCTGCGCCGATGAAGGCCGCTCGACTGGTCGCGTTCCGGGCGCCGCTGCAGATCGAGGATCTCCCCGTCCCGACCCCAACGGGCGACGAGGCGCTGGTCCGCGTCACGGCGGTCGGCGTGTGCCGCAGCGACTGGCACCAATGGAACGGCGACTGGGGCTGGATCGGCGCGCAGCCCCGGCTCCCGATCACCCCCGGCCACGAGATCGGCGGCGTGATCGAGGCGGTCGGCCCGGCGGTGCGTGCGCTGCGCCCCGGCCAGCGGGTCACCGTCCCGTTTCAACAGTCGTGCGGCGCCTGCGCCAACTGCACCAGCGGCCGCGACAACCTGTGCCTGCGGCCCGAGTTCTCCGGTTTCTCGCGCGACGGGGGCTTCGCCGAATATCTGATCGTCCGCGTCGCCGACCTGAACTGCATCCCACTGCCCGACGCCGTCAGCGACGAGGTCGCGGCGGCGCTGGGCTGCCGGTTCACGACCGGCTATCACGCGATCGCGCACCGCGCGCGGCCCGCCGCCGGTGACTGGATCGCGATCTTCGGCGCCGGCGGCGTCGGGCTCTCCGCGATCCAGGTCGCGGCCGCGCTCGGCGCCCGCCCGATCGCGATCGACCTCGATCCCGCCAAGCTCGCCTTCGCGAAGCGCATGGGTGCCGTCGAGACGCTGCTCGCCAGCGACGGCAATCCGTCCAAACGCATCCGCGAGATCACCGGCGGCGGCGCACCGTTCACGGTCGACGCGATCGCGACCGCGAAGACGACGCAACAGGCGATCGGCGCGCTCTGCCGCGGCGGGCGGCACGTCCAAGTCGGCCTGACCTCGCAAGAGGACCAGGGCCAGATCCCGTTCCCCGCCGACATCCTCGTCAACGCCGAGTTGGAGATCGTCGGCTCGGGCTCGAGCCCGCACGCCGGCTACGCCGAGATCTTCGCGCTGATCGCGCAAGGCCGGCTCGATCCCGGCGCGCTGATCACCCGGCACATCGGGCTCGGCGAGATCACCGACGTCTTCCACGCGTTCGACACCTACGCGACCAGCGGGCTCGACGTCGTGACGAGCTTCAACTGATGGCGGCCACCCGCGCGACGGGCAAGACCGCCCGACGCTCCGCGCCCGACGCCGGTGCGGCCGATTCGGGCAGGCTCTACGGTGGCCTCTCCGCCGCCGAACGGCGCGCCGGCCGCCACGCACGACTGCTGCTGGCCGGCTTCGAGTTGTTCGGGACGGTCGGCTTTCAAAAGACGACGATCCCGATGATCTGCAGCACCTCGGGTGTCACCGCCCGTCACTTCTACGAGGAGTTCCCCTCGCGCGAGGCGTTGCTGCGCGCCCTCTACGACGAGATCGCCGACACCGCCTACGACGTCGTGCGCGAGGCACTGCGCGCGACCGACCTGCCGGTGCACGAGCGCGTGCTGCGCTCGAACACCGCCTACTACACGTACCTGACCGCCGACGCGCGCCGCGCGCGCATCTACGCGCTCGAGTCGCTCGGCGTCAGCCCCGAGCTCGAACAGCACCGCCGAACGGCGCGCGAACGCGCGGTGCGCCAGCTCACCCGGGCGCAGGAGTGGCTCGAACCGACCGGCCTGCTCAAGAATGTCGACAGCCGGCTGGTCGCGGTCGGCTTGGCCAGCGCGGCGGTCGCGATCTTGGCCGAGTGGGTGCTGGCGGTACGCAAGCCCAGCGTCGAGAAGATGGCCGACACACTGACCATGTTCTGGATGCGCACCCTGCAGATCGACCGGCTCGACACCGACCTGCGCGACACGAAGTAGCCCGGGCGATGCGCGGCTTGATGATGGACGCCCCGCTGATGATCAGCTCGATCATCACGTACGCGTCCCGCTTCCACGGCGACACCGAGGTCGTCTCGCGCAGCGTCGAGGGACCGCTTCACCGCACGACCTACGGCGAGGTCGGTGCGCGGGTGGCGCAGCTCGCGCACGCGCTGCGGGCGCTCGGCGTGCGGCCCGGCGACCGCGTCGGGACGCTGGCCTGGAACACCTATCGGCACCTGGAGCTGTACTACGGCATCTCCGGGATCGGCGCGGTCTGCCACACGATCAACCCGCGGCTCTTCCCGGCGCAGATCGCCTACATCATCAACCACGCCGAGGACGGCTACCTGTTCGTCGACCTGACCTTCGTCCCGGTCCTCGAAGCGCTCGCGCCCGAGCTGCCGCGCGTCCGCGGATACGTCATCCTGACCGGCGAGGCGACGATGCCGGCGACCACGCTCCCGAACGCCCTCTGCTACGAGACGTTGCTGCGCGCCCAACCGGCGCACATCGACTGGCCGATCTTCGAAGAGAACACCGCCGCCGCGTTATGCTATACCTCGGGGACGACCGGCGACCCCAAGGGCGTGCTCTACTCGCACCGATCGGCGGTGCTGCACGCGATGGCCGGTGGGATGGCCGAGGCCAGCCGGGTCAACGTCGCGAGCCGCTGCTTCATGCCGATCGTCCCGATGTTCCACGTCAACGCCTGGGGCTATCCGTACTCGGCGCCGATGATCGGCGGCAAGTTGGTGTTGGTCGGCCCCGCGCACGACGCCGCCAGTTTGTACGAGTTGATGGAGAGCGAAGGCGTCGAGACGGCCGCCGGTGTCCCGGTCATCTGGCTGCGACTGCTCGACTATCTGCAAGAGCACGACAAGCAGTTGACCGCGCTGCGCGCGCTGCGCGTCGGCGGTTCGGCCGCACCCGCCGCGATGATCGACGCCTACGAAGCGCGTGGGATCGAGGTGATCCACGGCTGGGGGATGACCGAGACGAGCCCGATCTGCACGACCGGCTCGATCAAGCGCAAACACCGTCTCTCACCCGACCGGCTAAAGTACCAGCGCCGCGCCGGCCGCTGCGTCTACGGCGTCGAGATGCGCATCGTCGACGACGCCGGCCGGGTGCAGCCCGACGACGGCGAGTCCGAGGGCGAGCTGCAGGTGCGCGGCGCCTGGGTCGCCGCCGGCTACTACCACAACGCCGCGGCAAGCGCCGCCGCGATCACCGACGACGGCTGGTTCCGCACCGGCGACATCGCGACGCTCGACGCCGACGGCTACCTGACGATCCGCGACCGCAGCAAGGACCTCATCAAGTCCGGCGGCGAGTGGATCAGCTCGATCGACCTCGAGAACGCCGCCGTCGGCCACCCCGAGATCGAGGAAGCCGCCGCGATCGCGATCCCGCACGCGAAGTGGTCGGAGCGCCCCATGCTCGTCGTCGTGCGCATGCCCGGCAGCGCGATCGGCCGCGAGGACGTCTTAGCCTGGCTCGACGGCAAGGTCGCCACCTGGTGGCTCCCCGACGAGGTCGTCTTCATCGACGAGATGCCCCACACCGCCACCGGCAAGATCTCCAAACGCACGCTACGCGAACGCTTCGTCGCCCCGGTCTAAGCAGACTCGGCGTTGATCTCCCACGAGACGCCGTAGCGGTCGACGACGATGCCGAAGCAGGGCGACCAGAACGTCTCTTGCAGCTCCATCACGACGGTGCCACCGTCGGAGAGCGCGGCGAAGGTGCGGTTCGCCGTCGCCGCGTCGTCGACGCTCAGCACGACGTAGAAGCCCTGCGGCGGTTTGTAGTCCTCGCCGAAGAAGTCGACGCCCAAGAGCAGCCCGTCGCCGACGCACAGCGCGGCATGAAGGATCTTCTCCGCACCGTCGGCCGGCGCGGCCTTGGACATCGGCGTCTCGCCGTAGCGCACCAGCCGCAAGTCGGTGCCGCCGAAGGCGCGCTCGTAGAGACGAAACGCCGCCTCGCAGTCGCCGTTGAAGACCAGGTGCGGCTGAACCGCTCGGACGGCCACGGTCAGACCGCCGCGGGAGCGGCTTGGTCGGCTTCGAGGAAGATGCGCAGGGCGGCTTGGACGCCGCTGCCGAGTTTGAGCGAGTAGCCGGCTTCGAGCAGGGCGATCTCGAGCGCGCCGAGCGCGCCCAGGACGTCGGTCTGGCTGAGGTCGCCCATCGTCCCGATGCGGAAGAGCTTGCCCTTGAGCGGGCCTTGGCCACCGCCGATGACGACGCCGCGCTGCTCGCGCAGCGTCTTGCGGATGCCGTCGCCGTCGAGTCCTTCGGGGACCTCGATCGCGACGACGGTCACCGAGTGCGCGCCTTCGCGCGAGTAGACGCGCAAGCCGAGCGCGGTGACGCCGGCGCGAATCGCTCGCGCGTAACGCGTGTGGCGCTCCCAGGTCGCACGCGCGCCGACGCGGCCGAAGTCGTCGAGCGCCGCGTCGAGCGCGAAGGCGATCGAGACCGGCGGCGTCCACGGCGTCTGCCCGAGCTTGGCGAACTCGCGCGCCTTGCGCAGGTCGAAGTAGAAGCGTTGCGCGCCGCGGTTCGCATCCATCCGCTCCCAGGCGCGCGGTGCGACGGCGACCATCGCGAGTCCGGGCGGCGCGGCGAGGGCCTTCTGCGAGGCGGTGACGACGATGTCGTAGCCCCACTCGTCCATCCGGAAGTCGCCGGCGGCGAGTCCGCTGACCGAGTCGACGACGGTGAAGGCGCCGTGGCCGCGGATCGCCGCGGCGAGTGCAGCCATGTCGTTCTGGGTCCCGGTCGAGGTCTCGTTGTGCGTCAGCAGCACGCCGGAGATGCGCCGCTCGGCGTCGGCAGCCAGCCGCGCGCGCAACGCCTGCGGGTCGAGCGCCGTCCCCCACTCGGTCTCGAGCACCTCGACCTCACAGCCGAAGGTCTGCGCGATCGCGATCAGCCGCTTTCCAAAGACGCCGATCGGGCACGCCAAGACCCGGTCGCCGGGGCCGAAGAGGCTGGCCACGGCGGCCTCGAGCCCGCCCGTCCCCGAGGCGGTGAGCAGCACGACCTCGGCCTGCTCGGTCCCGAAGATCGGCTTCATCCGCGCCGCGATCGAGCCCAGCAGCGCTTTGAACTCCGGCCCGCGATGATCGATCAGCGGCTGGGCCAGGGCGCTCAACACCGACTCGGCGACGGTCACCGGACCGGGGATGAAGAGCAGGTTCTTCGACACGGGGCCTCCGGGAGCGAGGGTACGTCCACGTGTTCTTCGACGCCGAGCGCGACTCACCCGGACCGCGGGACCGAACGGACGTACGGGTCGGCGCTCAGCGGAACCATTCGCCCTGACGGTATCGTTACAATCCGCGGAGCCCGTCCCGGCGACACGCTGCTCCTGAACACACCCGTCGGGACGGGTGTCCACCCACCTCGGAGTTTACGCCCGCGCGCGACCCGCGCCCGGCAGCATCATCAGCGCGACGCCGGCGACGATGATCGCGCCGGCCACCGCTTCGGGCGGCGTGAAGCGCTCGTGGAAGAGCAGCATCCCCAGCGCCACGGCGACGATCGGGTTGATGTAGGCGTAGGTCGAGGCGAGCGCGGTGCTGGCGTACTGCATCGTGTAGAGGTAGGCGCTGTAGCCGGCGATGCTGCCGAACAGGACCAGCCAGCCGAAGCCGAGCCACGAGGTTGCCGTGATGGCGTGGACGTCGAGCGCGCGCCACTCGCCCAGGCCCGCCGCTTCGAGCGCGATCAGCGCGCCGCCGATCAGCATCTGCAACGACGTCGCCAGCACGAAGCTCTCGGGCTTGCCGAGCCGGCGCTGCGCGACCGAGCCGAGCCCCCACGACACCGACGCGAGGACGGAGACCGTCGCCGGCCAGAGCGGGATCCGCCCGCCGGCTTGCGGCGCGAGCAGCCACGCCAAGCCGAGCAGACCGATCAGCATCCCGACGACCGTGCTCGCGCGCGGCCGCTCGCCACCCCACACGAACGCAAACGCGACCATCCAGACCGGTGCGAGCGAGAGCAAGAGCGAGTTGACGCTGGTCGGCATGAACTGCACCGTCCAGGCTGTCATGCCGTTGCACAGAAACAGCAGCGTCCCGCCGGTGATCGTCGCCCGCAGCAGGTCGTCGAGGCCGACGCGGGCCTTCCCACGCAGCACGCACACGCCGTAGAGCAGCGCGCCGGCGAGCAGAAAGCGAGCCGACGCCATCGCGAAGGGCGGGATCGTCGCCACCGCCGCTCGCATCCCGGCGAAGGTCGAGCCCCACACGAGCCAGACGGTCACCAGCGCGACGATCAGCCGCAGATCGAGTCGCGAGCGGCTGCGGATATCCTCCGGCGCAACCCCGATCCCCAGCGCTCCCGCCTCGACCGTCTGCATCTCGTTCACGGGCGTCACCTCAGCGACGACGCCGGACGAGACGCTGCGGTTGCAGCGCGCCTCTTGTCGGCGGCGGCGTGCCGCGTGACGGAGCGGCACCATGACACCGCTCTTCTTGCCACCGGCCGAGCGCCGTGCATCGGCCGTTCGCTACGGCTCGCTCAGCTTCGCCGCGGCGGCGAAGCCTGCCGTCGACGCCGCCTTCGCCTACCTGTCGCGCGACAGCGTCGAACGCGCGTTGATCGACAAGCTCGTCACCGGGCCGACCCACTACCGCCTCGCGCTCGACCGCCACGACGACGACTCCTACGATCCGAACACGCGCACGATCCACTGGGACCCGCACAGCGCGTTGCTCACGACGCTGGGCGGCCGCCAGTCGCCGGCGCTCGGCCTCGGCCACGAGATCGACCACGCGGTCGCGGACCCGCTCGTCGAAGAGCGGCTCGCCAATTGGCCCGATCCGCGCTACGACAACCTCGAGGAGCGGCGCGTCATCCTGGGGTCGGAACGGCACGCCGCGCAGACGCTGCACGAAGCGATCCGCCACGACCACGCCGGCACCACCTATAAGGTCGACTCCCCGATCGCGCGCTGAGCCGACGGCTCGGCGCGCGATCGGTGGGCGTTAGCGGCGCTTGGGGGCGGCGTTGCGCGCCGCACGCGCGGCGCGTGCGCTGCGCGCAGCGGGGCGCTTCGTCGGCCGCAGCGCGACGACGTTGCTGGCCCGCTTGGGTTCGACCGCACCGAGCAGCACCGGCGTGATCACGCGCTTGCCGAGCGCCTGCGCGAAGACCTCGCTCAG
>JBEKLD010000121.1:0-9619 GCA_050010375.1 Vulcanimicrobiaceae bacterium | reverse complement strand
CTCGACGACGTCGCCGCGGAGCGGTTACTGGTCGGGATCGGGGACGACGCCGCCGTCTGGCAGCCGCGCCGGAACCAGCGCAGCGTCATCACCAGCGACGCCCTGGTCGAAGGGGTCCACTTCACCCGGGCCGCGATGACCGCCGGCGAGGTCGGCCACCGCGCGCTGGCCGCGAACCTCTCCGACGTCGCGGCGATGGGAGCCCGGCCGGTGCTGGCGACCGTCGCCCTGGGCCTCCCGCCGGACTGCGAACCCGACTGGGTCCTGGCGCTCTACGACGGGCTGGCCGCGCTGGCGCGCCGCACCCGGTGCGCGATCGCCGGCGGCGACATCACCCGCGCGCCGGCGGTCGTCCTCGCGCTGACGGTGGTCGGCGAGGTGCGGGCCTCGAACCTCAAGCGCCGCGACGGCGCCCGGCCGGGCGACGTGGTCGCGCTGACCGGCCCGCTCGGCGCGAGCCGGGCCGGGCTGTGCGTCGCGCTCGAGCGACCCGACCTGGCCGACGATCCGGCCGGCGCCGCTGCGTTGACGGCGTATCGGACACCCGAGCCGCGATTGCGCGAGGGCCGCTGGCTCGGCGCCTCGCGGCACGTGCGCGCGATGATCGACACCTCCGACGGGCTCTCGACCGACCTCGCGCGCCTCTGTCTCGCCTCGGGCGTTGGTGCGACGATCGAGACGCTTCCCGTCGCCGCGAGCGCACGCGCCATCGCCGCGCGCGTCGGCGCCGATCCCGAACGCTGGGCACTCGACGGCGGTGAGGACTTCGAGTTGCTGGTCGCGATCGAGCGCCGCGCCTTCCGCCATCTCGCCGCACGCTTTGCCGCACAGTTCGGGCGCGAGCTGCTGGCGGTCGGCAGCATCACCGAAGGAGCAGGCCTGCGCCTCGCCAACGGGGAGCCCATCCCGCCCGCCGGCTGGGATCACCTGCGATGAGTACCGACGACGAACGACAGAAAGCCTATCCGCTGTTGGGTTCGATCCAGAACAGCGTCGGCTACGGCTTTCTGGGCAACGAGGCCGTCGTCGCGATCGCCAACCGGTTGCGCGTCCGCACCGTCACGACGCCGACCTCCTACGCCAGCGCACGCGGCGGCGTCGAAGGGCGCATGTCGCTGACGATCGACGCGCGCGAGTTCCGGCGCGGCGTCGAGTTCCTGATCGCGCGCGATCCGACCGTGTTGGTGATCGGCTACCTCGCGCGCCCCGACCAAGTCGACATCGTCGCCGAGGTGCTCGATCGCTACCACGGCCTGGTCGTCCTCGATCCGGTGCTGGGCAGCTACGAGAAGGGCTTGTTCGTCCCGGTCGAGACCGCGCGCCGGATCCGCGACCTGTTGCTCCCCAAGGCCCAGGTCGTCACGCCGAACCGCTTCGAGGCCGAGGTGCTGCTCGACCTGACCCGGATGCGCGACGCCAACGAGCGCGTCTTCCTCGACGGCTTCGCCGAGCGCGGCCCGTCGACCGTGATCATCACCTCGTTCGTGCGCGATGCCGAGAAGCGCCAACTCGTGACCGCGTTCTCGAACGGCTACGTCTACGAGCGGATCACCTCGCCGTACCACTCGGCCTTCCCCGGCTACGGCGCGGGCGACGTCCTGGCCGGCGGGGTCGCCGCGATGTTGACCGCCGGGGCCAGCCCGTGGGCGGCGACCGTGCTAGGGACGGCGCTCGCCTCGCTGGCCGTCGAGCGGACGACCGGCTACGGTGGCGCCAGCGTCGACCCGGTCGCCGCGCTGGACCTGCTGCGGCCGCTCCCCTACCTCAGCGACGACGCCTGTGGCGCCTACGCCGAGCGGTTCGGGGTCGTCTCGACGCCGATCCCGGCCAAGGACGGCGAAGCGGCGCGACTCAAATTCGCACCGCCCAAATCGCGCTAGGGGGAGCTAGGCGACGCCGATCCGCTTGACGCGCTTGCTGCGCAGGCAGTTGGTGCAGACGCGGGCCGTCTTGTGGGTACCGCGGTCGTCGATTCGGACGGCCTGCAGGTTCGGGAGCCACCGCCGCTTGGTCTTGTTCATTGCGTGGCTGACGTTGTTTCCCGCCATCGGTCCCTTGCCGCACACGTCGCATCGCTTGGCCATAACAGCGGGAGTGTACCAGAAAGGCCGTTCCCCGACAAGGCTGGCGCAGGGCGCGGGTCGCCTGCCCCGGAACGCGAGGTGCGCTCTATGGCAGTCACCCAGCTCGACGGTCGCGCCTTCGAGAAGTTCGTCGCGGCCGGGACCTACTTCTTGCGGAAGTACCGGGGCGTGCTGAACGACCTCAACGTGTTCCCGGTCCCCGATGGGGACACGGGATCGAACATGTTCTTGACCGCCCATGCCGCCCTGCGCGAGGCGCACAAGGTGCGCTTCGAGGGGATCTCGACCGTCGCCGCGGCGGCGGCCAGCGGCTCGTTGCTGGGTGCCCGGGGCAACAGCGGGGTCATCCTCTCGCAGATGCTGCGCGGCTTCGCCCACAGCGTCCGCCACCGGGAGTCGATCGACACCTTCCAGCTGTCGCTTGCGATGCGGGAGGCCGTCGGCGCCGCGCGGGCCGCCCTGACCCGACCGGTCGAGGGGACGATCCTCTCGGTCGCCGGGGCAGCCGCCGACGAGGCCTACCGTCAGGCCGTCCGCGAGCCGGACTTCTACCGGCTCGCCAACGCCGCGTTGCGCGCCGCCAACGACGCCCTCGAGCGCACGCCCGAGCAGCTGCCCGCGCTCAAAGCCGCCGGCGTCGTCGACTCGGGCGGGGCCGGGTTCTGTTACTTCCTCGAGGGGGCGCTGCGGTTTCTCCCCGAGCAGACGGTCCGCGCGACCGCCTTCCCGCGCCGGCCGGTCCGTTCGGCGGTCTTCACCCGCCAGCAGGTCGTCGGCGAGTACCGCTACTGCACCGAGTTCATCCTCGACGCGGCGACGATCGAAGCGCATCCGCTGCGTGACCTGCTCGCCAAGCACGGCGACTCGCTGCTGGTGATCGGCGGCGCGCCGACGCTGCGCGTCCACCTCCACACCGCCGATCCGGAGGCGGTCAAAGTGCTGGCCGCACGGCACGGGACCTTGACCCGCCTCAAGGTCGAGGACATGGCCGAGCAGCACCACCTGCTCGTCGTCGACGCGCCGCCGCGCGCGATCGGGATCGCCAGCGTCGTCCCCGGCGTCGGCTTCGAGCGCATCGCGCGCGAGCTCGGCGCCGACGTCACGATTCCGGTTGCGCCGGGCGCCAATCCGTCGGTCGAAGCGCTGCTGATCGGCGTCAACGCCTCGCTCGCGCCGCTCGTCTATCTGTTGCCCAACGACCCCAACATCGCGCTGGCTGCGCGCGAGGTCGCCGCGCTGACCGAGAAGACGGTGATCGTCGTGCCGACGACCGACCCGGTCGCCGGGTTGTCGGCGCTGCTGCGCTTGGGCGGACGCGAGACGCCGCTGCCCCCCGACGAGCTCGCCGCGGCGGTCGCCGGCGTGCGCGCCGCGTCGGTATTCTTCGCCGGGAAGGATGCGAGTATCGACGGCGTCGCGGTGCAGAAGGGCGCGCCGACCGCGGCGATCGAGGGGCGCCTGCTGACCGCGCCGACCTTCGCCGAGCTGCTGGTCGACGCGGCCGCGGCACTCGGTGCCGGCGAGGGGGGATTGGTGACGTTGTACTACGGCGGCAACCAGAAGGAACGCGACGCGCAACGCTACGCGGCGTTGCTCGGCGAGCACTTCGGCGGCGTCGCGGTCGAGTATTACTTCGGCGGCCAGCCGGCGGTCGAGTACTGGCTCTCGGTCGAGGCGTGATGGCGACGCCGACGCCGGTCATCGCGGTCGACGCGATGGGTGGAGACAACGCTCCCGCCGAGATCGTCGCCGGCGCGCTGCTCGCGCATCGCGACGGTTTGGGGCGGATCATCTTGGTCGGCGACCGCGCGCGGATCGCCCCGCTGCTCGGCGAGACCCGCGAGATCGAGATCGTCGACGCCGCCGGCGAGGTCGCGATGGACGCACCGGCCGCCGGGGCCGCGCGCAGTAGCGCCGGGACCTCGCTCGGCGAGACGATCGAACTGGTGCGCGGCGGGCGCGCCGACGCCGCCGTCTCGGCCGGGAACAGCGGCGCCTTCCTGGCGATCGGGCTGATTCGCCTGCGCACGATTCGCGGGATCGCGCGTCCGGCGATCGGTGCGGTCCTGCCGGGCCGGCGCGGCCCGGTCGTGCTGTGCGACGCCGGCGCGAACGTCGACTGCAAGCCGGAGTGGCTGATGCAGTTCGGCCTGATGGGCAGCGCCTATGCGCGCGCGGCGCTGGGGATCGCCGAGCCGCGGGTTGGGATCATCTCGGTCGGCGAGGAACGCAGTAAGGGCAACGCGCAGACGATCGAGGCCGCCGCGCTGCTCGAACGCGCGCCGGTCCGGTTCGTCGGCAACGTCGAGGGCAAAGACGTGCTGATCAACGTCGCGGACGTCATCGTCGCCGACGGCTTCGTCGGCAACGTCATTTTGAAGACCGCCGAGGGCAGCGCGACCTACATCCGCGAGGTGATGCGCGAAGCGTACGAAACGGCGGGGCTGCCGGGACGACTCGGCGGCCTGCTCAGCCGCAGCGTCTTCGAGACGATGCGCGAACGGCTCGACTACTCGACCTACGGCGGCGCGCCGCTGCTCGGCCTGCGCGGCAACTGCGTCGTCGCGCACGGCCGCTCGGACCGGGTCGCGATCCGCAACGCGATCCGGCAGGCGGCGACGGTCTCGGCCGCCGACCTGGTCGGCTCGATCGGTGCGGCGTTGGCGGCCTGATGGTCGCGATCGTCACCGACTCGACCTCTGACCTCGACGGCGAACGGGCCCGCGCGTTGGGCATCGACGTCGTGCCGCTGTTCGTCAACTTCGGCGACGTTCGCTACCGCGATCGGGTCGATCTCTCGCTCGACGAGTTCTATCGGAAGCTCGCCGCAGAGAAGGTGCTGCCGACGACGGGGCAGCCGACGCCGGCGATGTTCGAGGATGCCTTCCGGCCGCACGTCGAGGCGGGAGAGGCGATCGTCTGCGTGACGATCATGGCCAGCCTGTCGGGGACGATCAACGCCGCGACCGCTGCCGCGCGGACCTTCCCCGACGCCGAGATCCATCTGATCGATAGCGGCAGCGTCACCGGTGGGCTCGCCCTCGAAGTCGAGCACGCGAGCGCGCTGGCACGCAGTGGCGCGAGCGCGGGCGCGATCGTCGCGGCGCTCACCCACGACGTGCAGGTGCTGCGCGGCTACGCGACCGTCCCCGACCTCTCGCACGCCGTGCGCACCGGACGCGTCTCGCGCGCGCAAGCCTTCGTCGGCTCGCTGGTCAGAATCGTGCCGGTCCTGCGGATCGACTCGGGTGCGATCGCCGAGCATGCCCGCGTGCGCACCTTCGGCCGCGCGGTCGAGACGATGATCGACGCGGTCGTCGCCGAGGCGAACCGCGCCGACGGCGCTCGCGTCTGCGTCGTGCACTCGCACACCGCCGACGAGGCGCAGCGCATCGTCGTCCGGCTGCGCGAGCGGATCGTGACGCGCCTCGAGGAACTCGAACTGCTCGAGGCGGGCCCGGTGATCGGGACCCACGCCGGTCAGGGCGCCGTCGGGATCTTCGTCATCCCCGGCTGAGCGCTGCAGCCTCTGGGCCCGAACACAGGTTCTGGGCCTAGCCTACGGTCGGGACCGTCTGAGCGAGGAGTCACCGCATCACCAGCACGCCCGCCGGCGTCTACGTCCACCTCCCGTTCTGCCCGTATCTCTGCCCGTACTGCGATTTCGCGAAATGGGCTTGGGACGACGCGCGCGCCGAGCGCTACTTGGCCGCGCTGCGGGCCGAGCTGCTGGCGGCGCCGCGGGTCGAAGCCGGGACCTTGTTCTTCGGCGGGGGGACCCCGACCGCGTATCCGCCCGAGGTCCTCGGGGCGCTGATCGTCGCCGTGCGGGCCCGCTTCGGGCTGCCGGCCGACGCCGAGATCAGCGTCGAGGCGAATCCGGATCCGGCGCTGCGCGACCGCTTGCTCGGCCTGCGTGCGGCGGGGGTGAACCGGCTCTCGATCGGCGCGCAGTCGTTCGCGGCGGGCGAGCTGCGCGTCTTGGGCCGGCGCCACAGCGCCGCCGACATCGGTGCGGCGGTCCGCGCGGCCCGCTTCGCCGGGTTCACCAACGTCTCGCTCGACCTGATCTTCGGCGTACCCGGTCAGACCGAGGCGAGCTGGGCCGCCTCGCTCGAGGCGGCGATCGAGCTCGGGGTCGAGCACGTCTCGTGCTACGGGCTGACGGTCGAGGAGGGGACGCCGTACGCGACCTGGTTCGCCCGCGATCCGGCCGCCTTTGCCGCCAACGACCTCGAAGCCGATCTCTACGCGGCCGCGATCGAGCGGCTGGCCACCGCCGGCTTCGAGCACTACGAGATCTCGAACTGGGCCCGGCCCGGCTTTCGCTGTCGCCACAACCAAGGCTACTGGCGCAACGGGCCCTACCTGGGCCTCGGGGTCGGCGCGGCCTCCTACCTGGGCGGCGTCCGCGGGACTCACACCCGGGACCTGGAGGTCTACTGTACGGCGGCGCTGGCCGGTGGGCCGATCCCCAGCGAACGCGAGCGGCTCGAGCCGGCGGCGCGCGCCGGCGAGGCGATCATGCTCGCCCTGCGGACCTCCGAAGGAGTCGAGCTCGCCCCGTTCCGCGAACGGTACGGCGTCGATGTGTTGGAACGATATGGAAAGGTGGTCGACGAACTGGTCGCCGCCGGCGTCCTCGACGCGGGGCCCGAACGCGTGCGGCTGACCCCGCGCGGGCGCTTCGTCGCGAACGACGTCTGTGGCGCGTTTCTCGTCGGCTGACCCGGGACGCGGTCTCGCGACCGCGTTGCTCCGGCTCGTCTTCGCGGCGATCTTTGGGACGACGGGTTTCCTGATCGGGCGCGAGGCGTACGTGCACGCGATCTCGCTGCACGTCGCCAGCCAGTTCTGGCAGCTCGCCTTTCTGATCGCGGCGCCGGTCGTCGGCGCGCTGCTCGGCGTGCTGATCGTCCCGCTCGCGCAAGCCCTCTTCGAGGCGGAGCTGATCGCCGTCGAGCGCGCGATCGACCGGCTCGCACCGGGCGAGCTGGTCGGCGGCGCGATCGGCCTGGTGACCGGCCTGATCGTCGCGTTCCTGGTCAAGAGCGTGCTGTTCGAGTTCGTCGCCTTCGCCGGTCCGAGCGGCGGGGCGATCGCGGTCGCGCTCTATCTCGTGCTCAGCGTGTTTGCGGCGTTCCTCGGCGCGCGCGTCGGGGCCAAGCAGCGCGTCTCGCTGGCCCGCATCGCGCCGGCCGGCGCCGGCACCGCGGGCGGCGAACCGAAGATCCTCGACACCTCGGTCATCATCGACGGGCGCGTGCTCGACATCGTGCGCAGCGGCTTCCTCGAAGGCGCGCTGCTGCTGCCGCGCTTCGTCCTGCGCGAGTTGCAGTTGATCGCCGACAGCAGCGACCCGCTGCGCCGCGTGCGCGGCCGGCGTGGCCTCGAGCTGCTGGCGCGCTTGCAGGAGACGACGCCGATCGAGATCGTCGAGCGCGACCCCGAGGACGTCCCCGAAGTCGACGCCAAGCTGGTGCGCCTGGCGCAGGAGCGTGGCGCGAAGCTGGTGACCAACGACTACAACCTCAACCGGGTCGCGCTGGTCGAGGGCGTCGCGGTGCTCAACATCAACGAGCTGGCTAACGCCCTCAAACCGGTCCTCCTGCCCGGCGACGAACTGCGCGTGGCGGTGATCCGCGAGGGCCGCGAGACCCATCAAGGCGTCGGTTACCTCGACGACGGCACGATGATCGTGGTCGAGAACGGCCGCCGCCTGATCGGCGAAACGGTCTCGGTCTCGGTCACCAGCGCCCTGCAGACCAACGCCGGCCGCATGATCTTCGCCCGCCCCAAGCAAAAGGCATGATGGTGATGGAGCGAGCGCAGAACCATCGCGACTTCCTGACCTGGCCTGTTGCGAGCTCGGACCGGGGGCCCCACGCAAAGCGTGGGGGGCGCGCAGCCTGGGGCGGAGCGCCGTTAAAATGAACTGGGGTGCGGTGATCGTGGCGGCGGGGCACGGGGTGCGGTTCGGCAGGCCGAAGCAGTTGGTGGAGTTGGCCGGACAGCCGATGCTGGCGTGGTCGATCGAGACGTTCGCGGCGATGCCCGAGATCACGGAGTTGGTCATCGTCACCGAGCCGGAGTTCATCGAGCGGGTCGAAGCCGTTGCGCATCCGCTGGTCCGGCACGCGCGGCTGCAGGTCGTGCGCGGTGGCGCCGAGCGGCAGGACAGCGTCCGGCACGGGCTCGTCGCGCTCGGCGAGGACGTGGCGGCGATCCTGGTCCACGACGGCGCGCGACCGCTGGTGCGCAGCGTGGACGTGCGGGCCGGGATGCGCCCGGTGCGGCCCGGCACGGCGACGCTGCTGGCGACGCCGGTCGTCGACACGGTGAAGGTCGTCGAGCCCGACGGCAAGGTCGTCCGGACGCTCGACCGCGCGACCTTGTGGGCCGCGCAGACGCCGCAGTTCGCCACCGCGCGCGATCTGCGCCGCGTGCACGCCGAAGCGGTCCGCCGCGGACTGCCGCCGGCGACCGACGATGCGGCGCTGTGCGAGCGCGC
This sequence comes from Vulcanimicrobiaceae bacterium, assembly GCA_050010375.1. Lineage (GTDB taxonomy): Bacteria > Vulcanimicrobiota > Vulcanimicrobiia > Vulcanimicrobiales > Vulcanimicrobiaceae > Vulcanimicrobium. The sequence goes on along the minus strand of JBEKLD010000121.1, from coordinate 1,024 downwards.
CGGTCTGGACGTGCTGGTCGTCGCCGGTTCGGCGGACAACTTCAAGGTGACGCTCCCCGGCGACCACGCGCGCGCCGAGGTGCTGCTGCGCGAGCGCGCGCCGCACGGCGGCGGCGACGAAGAGATCCTGGTGGTCGAGTGCTACGTCGCGCCGCCGACCGTCGACGACGTGCTCAGCGAGCTCGAAGGCCGCTCGGCGCGGCTGGACGAGATCGACCGCGAACTGCCCGAAGCGGTCGTGATCCGCGCCTACGCGCCCAGCGCGGCGCTGCGCGGGTTCGGCGCGCGGCTGCACGCGTTGGCCGGCGAGGACGCGCTCTTCACCACCCACCTCTCGCACGTGGCGACGCGCGGCGTGACGCCGCCGAGTGGGCATTGACGCACCCGCCGCGGTTCCGCGTCGGGCACGGTTTCGACGCGCATCGACTGGTCGCGGGCCGGCCCTTCGTGGTCGGCGGCGTGCGCCTCCCCTTCGAGAAGGGGCCGCTCGGCCACAGCGACGGCGATGCTTTGGCGCACGCGATCAGCGACGCGCTGCTCGGCGCCTGTGCGCTGGGCGATCTGGGCGCGCACTTCCCCGAGCACGATCCGCAGTGGGAGGGCGCCGACTCGTTGCGGTTGCTGGCGGCTTGCCACGAGCTCGCGGTGCGGCACGGCTGGACGATCGCGAACATCGATGCGACGGTGGTCGTGCAAGCGCCGCGGCTCGGCCCGCACGTCCCGGCGATCCGCGATGCGCTCGCCGACGCGCTGGGCCTCGACGTCGAGCGCATCAGCGTGAAAGCGAAGAGTAGCGACGGGATGGGCTACACCGGCGACGGGACCGGGATCGCGGCCTACGCCGTCGTGCTGGCCGAGACCCTCGCGCGCTAAAGGGCCTTCACGCGACGCTCCTGGCGGTTGGTGGCCGCGCGCTGGATCCGTTCGAGGCGCCAGCGGCGGGGGGCGAGTTCGTCAGCCGGCGGACGCGCCGCGATCGCAGCGGCGGTCACCGCTTCGAGCTCGGCTAGGAATCGGAGCGCTC
>JBEKLD010000120.1:0-9742 GCA_050010375.1 Vulcanimicrobiaceae bacterium | reverse complement strand
CCGTAGACCTCGCGCATGCGGCGGGCGTAGATGCGCCGCGCGGCGCGAAACTTCGCGATCTCCTCGAAGAAGTCGATGTGGCTGTTGAAGAAGAACGAGAGCCGCGGCGCGAAGCTGTCGACGTCCATCCCGCGCGCCATCGCGACCTCGACGTAGGCGAAGCCGTCGGCCAGCGTGAAGGCGAGCTCTTGCGCCGCGGTCGAGCCGGCCTCGCGGATGTGGTAGCCGCTGACCGAGATCGTGTTCCACTTGGGCATCTCGCGCGTGCAGAACTCCATCATGTCGACGATGATCCGGACGTGAGGCCGCGGCGGAAAGATCCACTCCTTCTGCGCGATGTACTCCTTGAGGATGTCGGCTTGCAGCGTCCCACCGAGCGCGGCGCGCGGGATCCCCTTGTTCTCGGCGGTCACGATGTACTGCGCCAGCGCGATCGCGGCCGGGCCGTTGATCGTCATCGAGGTCGTGATCGCGCCCAGGTCGATGCCGTCGAACAGCGTCTCCATGTCGCGGATCGAGTCGATCGCGACGCCGCACTTGCCGACTTCGCCCAGCGCATGCGGGCTGTCGGAGTCGTAGCCCATGAGGGTCGGCATGTCGAAGGCGACCGACAGCCCCATCTGTCCCTGCGCGAGCAGGAAGTGATAGCGCTCGTTGGTCTGGCGCGCGTTGCCGAAGCCGGCGAACTGGCGCATCGTCCACAGCCGCGAGCGGTACATCGCCGGGTGGATGCCGCGGGTGTACGGATATTCGCCGGGGACGCCCAAGTCGCGCGTCAGGTCGAGGTCGGCGACGTCCTGCGGCCCGTAGAGGGCCTGGAGCGGGATGTCGGAGATCGTCCGGTCGGTCGCTCCCGAGCCTTTCCCCGTGCGCGGCGGCGCCTGAGCGGCGTCGGCCTCCCAGGCCTCGGCGAGCGCGCGGTACTCCGGGGTCGGGTCGGGTCCCAGGCCCGAGGCGCGGTCGATCATCTTGGCCACGCCGTATGGTTCGCCTCGGCGCTGCGTTTTCCCGAGCGAGGCCCGGCGACGGTGCTGCTCCGGTTGGTTACTAAGATGAGCAGGCAAGGAACTCGTCGAGCGCCGTCCAGCGCGTGACCCGATCCCGCCCATCGAAGAAGACGACGATCCGCGACGAGCGCGACGCGCAGATCGTGCGCGCCAGGACGAACTCGACCGAGCCGACGCCGCCGCTCCCCGTCACCAAGCGATGACCGAGGTGTTGTGCCAACGCCGCGACCTGCGCGCGCGTCTCGCCGGCATGCAACTGGTGGAGGAACAGTGCGCGCTCGATGCGATCCGGCACGGCGAAGACGATGATGAACGTCACGGTGACCACCACCGCGGCGACGAGCGAGACGATCTGGGCCAGGCGCAGCCGCTGGGCCGCGGTCAGCGGGACGCGAACCCTCACAGCCCTTTGACCGTCGCGCGCACGGCGCTCGGCGCGCGCACGTTGCCGGCCGCGCGCACCCCGCCTTCCACACCAAAGCGCGCGAGCACGACCTCGGCGGCGGCGTACGGGTCGAGCTCGTCGCCGAGCGACGCGATCGCCTCCTCGACGCGCCCTTCGAGCGTCCCCAGCGTCAACTGGCGGACGCGGTACGCGAAGGCATCGCGGCGTTTGGCCCGCAGCGCACCGCTCGCGCGCAGCCACGCATCGTGTGCGACGATCGCCTCCCAGAGCGCCTCGACACCCTTTCCGGCCAGCGCCTGCGTGGGGACCAGCGCGGGAACCCAGCCCGCGTAGTTGAGCATCTCCAGCATCGAGCGGATCTCGCGCTGCAATTGCAGCGCCATCGGGTGATCGCTCTTGTTGACGACGAAGACGTCGGCGATCTCGAGCACGCCGGCCTTGAGCACCTGCACCGAATCGCCGCTGCCGGGTTGCAGCGCGACGACCGTCGTGTCGGCGATCTCGGCGATCTCGATCTCGGATTGGCCGACGCCGACGGTCTCGATCAGCACGACGTCCAGGCCGAACGCGTCCATCAGCGAGGCCGCATCGGCGGTCGCGCCGGCGACGCCGCCGAGGTGCCCGCGCGACGCCATCGAGCGAATGAACACGCCGGGATCGACGAAGTGCTCCGCCAAGCGGATCCGGTCGCCGAGCAGCGCGCCGTGCGAGAAGGGCGAGCTGGGATCGACCGAGATCACGCCGACGGTCTTGCCGAGCCCGCGCAGATGCGTCACGAGGGCCGCGGCGAGCGTCGATTTGCCGACCCCGGGCGGACCGGTCAAGCCGATCGAGAGCGCGCGACCGGTGCGCGGGTAGAGCGCGCCGATCAGCTCCGCTCCGCGGCCCGCCTCGCAACGCGAGATCGCACGCGCGAGCGCGCGCGGCTCACCCGCCGCAAAGGCCTCGAGGAGATCGGTCATCGCGCCTCGCGTTCACGGGCGCGCGGCGCGGTTCCCTTCGCGTTACGCGGACTCCGCCTCGTCGATGACCTGCTCGACGACGTTGGCCAAGTCGTCGACGGCGTGCTCGAGATTGTTGAACTTCGCCGCGACCTTCAGCCGGTCGACCCGACCGGTCTGCGGCTCGGTGACGTCCGGTACGAACGTGCGGCGGGCGACCCGCACCCGCACGTCGTTGATCATCTGTCTTGCCTTACGCCGATTCATCGTGGAGCAAGTGTTACCCCGGGGCACCAAGCGGCCAAACGGTTACAGAACGGCTCGAAAATAGAGTGACCGGCGAGGCGGGGGGCGTACCGGAGGCGGGTGAGCTCGACCGGTTACGTCCGCACCCCGACGATCGCCGACGACCGGATCGTCTTCGTGTGCGAGGACGATCTGTGGATCGTCGGGACGGCCGGGGGGATCGCCCGCCGGCTGACGACGATGGCGGGCGAGTGCTCGCTGCCGCGGCTCTCGCCCAACGGCAGCCAGTTGGCGTTCGTCGGCCGCGACGAGGGGCATCCGGAGCTCTACCTGATGGCCTCCGAGGGTGGCGAGCCGCGCCGGCTGACCTTCCTGGGCAGCGAGGTCCTCTACTGTTGCGGGTGGTCGGACGACGGCCGCTTCGTCTATTTCACGGCCGACAGCGGGGCGGTGTTCGCCCGCGAGACGCTGGCCTTTCGGGTCGACGTCGAGGGCGGTGAGCCGACCGAGCTGGGCATCGGGCACGCCATGACGCTCGCGGTCGCCGGCTCCGGAGCGACGCTGTTGGGCCGCAACGCGATCGACCCGGCGCGGTGGAAGCGCTACCGCGGCGGGACCGCCGGCCACCTGTGGGTCGACGCGCTCGGCAAGGGCGAGTACCAGCGCATCTGCCGCGAACTCGACGGCAACTTGGTCTGGCCGCAGTGGCTCGGCGACCGGGTCGTCTTCCTCTCCGACCACGAGGGGATCGGCAACCTGTACTCGGTCCGCCCCGACGGGAGCGACCTGCAACGCCTGACCGACGAGCGGGAGCGCTACGCGCGCTTTCCGGCGACCGACGGGACGCGCGTCGTCTACGCCTGCGGCGGCGAGCTCGCGCTGCTCGACCCGCGCGAGCGGCGGGTGCGGCGCGTCGAGGTGCAGATGCCCTCGACCGCGCCCCAGACCGCGCGCCGTTTCGTCGACGCCGGTGATCTGCTCGAGACCTGGAACCCGTCCCACGATGGGACGCGGCTGGCGTTCGTCACGCGCGGCCGCGCCTACACGATGCCGCTCTGGGAAGAGGCCGTGACCGAGCACGGCGACGACGACGGCGCGCGCCGGCGCCTGGCCTGCTGGCTGCACGACGACACGCGGTTGGCCTACGTCGACGACGGCGCCGGCTACGAGCGCATCGCGATCGTGCCGCGCGACCAGAGCGCCCCGCCACTCCACGTCACCCACGAAAACTACGGCGTGCTGCACGAGCTGGTCGCCTCGCCGACGAGTGACCGGCTCGCTTTCGCCACCAACCGCCACGAGCTGTGGCTGCTCGATCTGCGAACGCCGCCGCGCAAGGTCGACACGAGCATCGGCGCCCGCATCGAGGAGTTGGCCTTCTCACCCGACGGCCGTTGGCTGGCCTACGTCTGGTCGCCCAAAGCGCACACCTCGATCGTGCGGCTGCTCGAGTGCGAGACGGGACGCATCGTCGACGCGACGATCCCGCTGCGCGAAGACCGTTCGCCGGCGTGGGATCCGGCCGGCGACTATCTGTACTTCCTTTCGACCCGCGACTTCCACCCGGTCTACGACGCGCTGCAGTTCGAGCTGAGCTTCCCCGAAGCGTCGCGGCCGTATCTGCTGACCTTACGCGAGACGCTGCCGAACCCGTTCGTTCCGAAGCCGGCGCCGTTGCACCGTGCGCAGGACGACGACGACGAAGCCGACGAGAAGAAGGAACGCAAGCCGGTCGTCGTCGAGGCCGAGGGGTTGCCGTTGCGGATGCTGGCCTTCCCGGTCGAGGAGGGTGCGTACGACCAGATCGCCGGCGCCAAGAACCGGGCGGTCTTCACCCGCTATCCGGTGCGCGGTATCCGGCCCAACGAGCGCGAGCGCGAGAGCGACGAAGGCGAGCTGATCGCGTACGACTTCGAGGAGCAGCGCAGTGCGACGCTCGCCACCGACGTCGACGAGTTCGTGCTCGGCGCCGACGGGCGGACGCTGATCTACCTCGCGCAGGGCAAACTGCGCGCGATCGACGCGGGTGCCGACTTGCCCGAGGACGCCGACGCCGAAGAGAAGCCGCTCCCCGAGCCGGGGCGCCGCACCGGTTGGATCGATCTGGGCCGGGTGAGCGTGCTGGTCGAACCGCGCGCCGAGTGGCGCCAGATGCTGCGCGAAGCCTGGCGCCTGCAGCGCGAGAACTTCTGGGATCCGCAGATGTCGGGGGTCGACTGGCCGGCGGTGCTGGAGCGCTACGAGGCGCTGCTGCCGAAGGTCCGCACGCGCAGCGAGCTCTCCGACGTGATCTGGGAGATGCACGGCGAACTTGGCACCTCGCACGCCTACGAATCGGGCGGCGACCGGCCCGTCCCGCCGCAGTACCGGCGCGGTTTCTTGGGCGCCGACATCGTCTGGGACGACGCGCTGGCGGCGTATCGGGTCGCGCGCATCCTGCGCGGCGATCCGTGGAACCGCGAGGTCGACTCGCCGCTGGCCGAGCCCGGCGCCGACGTGCGCGAAGGCGATCTGCTGCTCGCGATCGGCGGCCGGCCGCTCTCGGCGCAGGTCGGCCCGGGCGCGCTGTTGGTCAACCAAGCCGGCCGCGACGTGGTTCTCACCATCGTGCGTGGAGTCGGCAGTACCCCGCGCCGCGTCCGGGTCCGCACGCTGCGCGACGAACGGATGCTGCGCTATCGCGTCTGGGTCGAGGCGAACCGGGCCCTTGTGCACGCGCGCACGCGCGGCCGCGCCGGCTACGTCCACGTCCCCGACATGGGACCCTGGGGCTTCGCCGAATTCCATCGCGGCTACCTGACCGAGTTCGACCGCGACGGTTTGATCGTCGACGTGCGATACAACCGCGGCGGCCACGTCTCGGCGCTGCTGCTCGAGAAGCTGGCCCGCAAGCGGGTCGGCTACGACATCGCGCGCTGGTCGCCGCCGTTCCCGTATCCCGAGGAGTCGGTCGCCGGGCCGATCGTCGCGATCACCAATCAGTTCGCGGGCAGCGACGGCGACATCTTCAGCCACTGCTTCAAGCTCTACGGCCTGGGCCCGCTGGTCGGGATGCGCACCTGGGGCGGCGTGATCGGGATCGATCCGCGCCACCGTCTGGTCGACGGCTCCGAGACGACGCAACCCGAGTACTCGTTCTGGTTCGTCGACGCCGGTTGGGGCGTCGAGAACTACGGCACCGATCCGACCCACGAAGTCGACGTCGCGCCGCAGCAGACGCTGCGCGGCGAGGACCCGCAGCTGAGCGCCGCGCTCGGGCTGATCGAGGACGGGCTGGCGAACACCCCGGGCCGGCCGACCTTCCCGCCCTTCCCGAATCGCGCCGTGCGCCGGTGACCTACGACTATCTCGTCGTCGGCGCCGGCCTGGCCGGCGCGACGATGGCCGAGCGGCTCGCGAGCCAGCTCGAGGCTCGCGTGCTCCTCGTCGACAAGCGTGAACACCTTGCCGGCAACGCGTACGATCCGGTCGGTCCCGACGGGCTGCGCTACCACGCCTACGGCCCGCACGTCTTCCACACCAACGCGCGCCACGTCGTCGCATACCTGAGCGCGTTCACCCGTTGGCGTCCGTACGAGCACCGCGTCCTGGCGCGAGTCGGCGACCATCTGTTGCCGATCCCGATCAACCGCACGACGCTCGCGCACTTCGCGGGTCGGCCGCTCGACGAGCGCGCCGCGGCGGCGTTCTTGGCCGCACGGGCCGAGCCGGTCGCCCCGATCGCCAGCTCGCGCGACGCGATCCTCGCGCGGGTCGGCCGCGAGCTCTACGAGACGTTCTTCGCCGGCTACACCCGCAAGCAGTGGGGGCGCGACGCGGCGCAGCTCGACCCCTCGGTCTGCGGCCGCATCCCGACGCGCACCAGCGACGACGACCGCTACTTCACCGACCGCTTCCAGGCGATGCCGGCCGACGGCTACGCCGCGCTGATCGCGGCGATGCTCGACCACCCGAACATCGACATCGCGCTGGGCTGCGACTTCACGACCGCCGACGCGCGCGCGCGCTTCGATCACGTCGTCTACACCGGGCCGATCGACGCGTTCTTCGAGCACCGTTTCGGGACGCTGCCGTACCGCTCGCTGCGCTTCGCCTTCGAGAGCGTGCGTAGCGAGGACGGCTTGCCGGTCGGCGTCGTCAACGAGCCCGACGAGAACGTCCCCTACACGCGCACGACCGACTATCGCCACCTCACCGGCGAGCGTGGTCCGACGACGATCCTCGGTCGCGAGTACGCGCAGGCCGACGGCGAGCCGTACTATCCGATCCCGACGCCGGAGACGCGCGAGCTGTACCGCAAGTACGCGACGCTCGCCGCCGCGCAGCGCAACGTCACGTTCGTCGGCCGCCTGGCCGAGTATCGCTACTACAACATGGACCAGGTCGTCGCGTCGGCGCTGGCGGCATTCGCAAAGCGGGCGCGGACGGCAGCCGTCGCCTCCTGACCGCGCCCGCCGGCGCGCTCAGCGCTTCTGCGTCTCGCAGAGCCTCCGCCGCGACGGACGACCGCGGCGAGCGCGGCACGGAGGCGAGCGAACGAATGCTTCATGCCCGCATTGTACGGTAGGTGGGCTCCTAGCGCAGCCGCACTTCCTTCGAATAGTCGGGCCGGCCGCTGCCGTCGATGAAGTGGACCCGCTCGACGACGTGCAGGGTCTGGCCGTTGGGCGCGAGGCGCAACGAGAGGTGGTTGGTGCTGAAGGACGTCGTATAGATGGCGCCGGCGTCCATGCCGTTGGGCGAGACGACCAGTTTGACGGTCCCCCAGGCACAGGCGGCCGGCTGGCATTCACCCCAAGCCTCGGCGACCGGACCCCGCGGTCCCTCGCTGATGACCAGGCGGACCAAGCCGCCGTTGGCCGGGTCGGCGACCCAGGTCCGGAACCAGGCAGGCGAGGGGGCGGCCGAGGCGGCCAGCGGGATGGCGGCCAGGGCCAGGACGGCCGCGGCGAGCGCCACGCGGGCAAGACCGAATGATTTCAGCATGCCTGCCTACTACGCCGCCCGCTCCTTGACGCTCCCCCCGGACGCATGGTACGCTCCGCAGGCCGAAGCAGGACCGCAAGGTCCTCACCGGATGCCTGCGGGCGATCCGGTTCTTCTCGAACAGCGGGGACCGCTTCGGCGTCTTCGCTTTTTTGTGTCCCAGCCGGAGAGTTTGTCATAGCACGACCGCTTCGCGTCAACGAGCAGATCCGTATCCGCCAAGTCCGCGTCATCGACGACGATGGCACGCAACTCGGGGTCATTCCGACTGAGGAAGCACTCACCCGAGCGCGCAGCAAGGGGTTGGACCTCATCGAGGTCTCGCCCACGGCGGTCCCACCGGTTTGTCGTATCGGCGATTACGGCCGTCTCAAATACGAGCAGTCGAAAAAAGACAAAGAGGCGCGCAAGAAACAGCGCAACTACGAGTTGCGCGAAGTCAAGCTGCGTCCCAAGATCGACGTCCACGACTATGCGGTCAAAGCGAAGATGGCGGAACGCCTTCTCCTCGACGGCGGCAAGGTCAAAGTCACGATCATGTTCCGCGGGCGCGAGATCACGTATACCGCCTTCGGAAAACGCCTCCTCGACCGCATCGCGAAAGATCTCGAGAACACTGCCGTGCTCGAGCGCGAAGCCAGACTCGAAGGCAAGAATATGTTTCTCATCCTCGCTCCACGAGCTACGCCGCTCGGGCCGCCCAAGTACGTCCACCACAAGGACGAACCGGCGCCCAAGGACAGCGAACTTCATGCGGATTCCGGTCCCCACGAAGACGAGCATCCCGGCGACGAGCCCGAGACGGCGACCATCGGGGGATCCAGTGCCTAAAATCAAGACGCATCGCGCAACGGCGAAGCGGGTCAAGGTGAGCGCCAACGGCAAGGTGACCCACCGGCACCAATTCGACGGCTGCGGCCACATCCTCAGCAAGAAGTCGCGCAAGCGCAAGCGGAAGTTCCGTAAGGACCAACCGACCTTCAAGGGTGATCTCAAGCGCTTCGCGCCGCAGATCCCGTACCTGCTGTAAGCGACCGCCGGAGGATTGTAGGACATGGCTCGTATTAAGCGCGGTCTGAGCAAGATCAAGCACCGCCGCAAGGTGATGAAGCTCGTCAAGGGCTTCCGCGCCGCGCGCCGTCGCAACTATCGCGTCGCCAACGAGGCGCTGCTGCACTCGCTGGCCTACGCCTTCCGTGACCGGCGCGTCCGCAAGCGCGATTTCCGCTCGCTCTGGATCGCTCGCATCAACGCGGCGGCCCGGCGTGAGGGACTCAGCTACTCCAAGCTGATGGCCGGCCTCAAGAAGTCGGGCGTCGCCGTCAACCGCAAGGCGCTGGCGGACCTCGCCGTCCACGACCAGGCCGCCTTCGCCCGCCTCACGGCGCTGGCGAAGGACGCCGTCGGGGTCACCACCGCCGCCTAACCGCGGCGGTCGGACCGCCCAACAAGGCTCGCGCAGCCGGCAGAGGGAAGCAGGCGAGCCCTATGCGCCGGCGAGAGCTTCGCGTATTCGTCTCCTCGACGTTCGTCGACATGCAAGTCGAGCGCGACGTTCTCGTGAAGTACGTCTTCCCGCAGATTCGCAAGCTCTGCAACGAGCGCGGCGTCGCGTTCGTCGAGGTCGACCTGCGCTGGGGGATCACCAGCGAGGCGGCGGCCGAAGACGGCGTGCTCTCGATCTGCCTGGCCGAGATCGAGCGCTGCCGGCCGTTCTTCATCGGGCTCCTCGGCGATCGCTACGGCTGGGTCCCCGAGGCGATCGAAGGCGCTGCCCTCGAACGGCACCCGTGGCTGCGCGACTGGCCCAATCGGTCGATCACCGAGCTCGAGATCGTCCACGGTGCGCTCGCCGACGCTGCCGGCGAGCGCATCGCATGCTTCTACTTCCGGGACCCGCCCGTCGACGCGCCGGCGATACCCGATCCGCGGCTGGCCGATCTCAAGGAGCGCATCCGCCGCAGCGGCTGCACCGTCCACGAGCACTATGGCGATCCCGCTGCGTTCGGCGAACTCGTCCTGGCCGACCTAACCGCCTACGTCGACCGGTTCTTCCCGGCGCGCAGCGTTCCCGACGCGCTCGAACTCGAGGCCGAACGCCAAGCCAGCTTCGCCGAGAGCCGCCTGCTCGCGTACGTGCCGCCGCACGGCGCGTT